>CAYRIJ010000226.1:0-6324 GCA_964424285.1 uncultured bacterium | reverse complement strand
CCCATCCCCTCGAACCCCATGGCCCGCGACCGCCGGCCGTAGGCCAGGAGCCCGTTCAGGTCTTCCACATCGCCGTAGACCGAGTCGATGGCCTGGACCCGCGCCGCCCTGGCCAGGTTCACCAGCCGGCTCCGGGCATAGAGGGTTTCGGCGCCCTCGGGGGTCTTCACCACCCCCAGGTCCGCGGTCAGATCCTCGAGCCCCACCGTCATGGCCACGATCCGCGGCGACGCGCCGGCGATGGCGAAGCCGTTCTCCACCCCCAGCGCCGATTCCAGGATCGGCATGAGCCAGATCGAGTGCGCCTGTCCGCCGTGCTCCAGGATGCCCCGGGTCTTCTCGTCCACCTCCCGGACCTGGTCGGCGGTTTCCACCTTGGGGATCAGGATGAGGTCCGGGGTCTCGGGGACGATCTCCTCCAGGTCCTTGAGCCCCAGGGGAAGCTGGTTGATGCGCACCATCCGCTCGCACCCGCCGAAGTCCACCGCGCGCAGGGCGTTTCGCACCAGGATCCGGGCGGCGTCCTTCTCGTCGGGATGGACCGAGTCCTCCAGGTCGAGGATCACCGCGTCGGGACGATGGAGCCCGGCGTTGACGAAGAACTTGGGCTCGGAGCCGGGAAGGTAGAGCCGGGAGCGGCGGAGCCGGTCGCGCATCGCCACCACCGGAGCGCCCCGCCGCTCCGGGCGCGCCTTGTGCGTCCCCCCGAGGCCGGCCCGCTTGGTCGCCGCCTCCACCCGGGCCATGATCGCGAAGGGGAGGGCGCCCTGATCCTCGATCTCCACCCGGGCGTTGGCCACCCCGAGTTCCTTCAGGGTGGCCAGCACCAGGTCCCGGGTGGCCTCCCCGTAATAGAGTTCCACCTTGGAGCGGAGGTCCAGGTCGATGCCTCCGCTCTTCCTGGGCTCCACCGCCACGAAGAGGTCGGAGCGAACGTCGGCGCCCCTCCGGCCCGCTTCCCCGCGTCCCCCGGTTTCCGTCGCCATCTCCGTCCTCCTTCGCCCCGCGGCCCGCGCCAGGACCACCCCGGCTCGCATCCACGCCGCCCGGCCGTCCCGCGACCCCGGCGCATCCGCGCCCGGGCCGCCTCCGCCTACTTCAGGTTGGCCACGATCGCGTCGGTCATCCTGGAGGTGGTGGCCGCCCCCATCCCGATCGCCTTGGCCCCGCCGGGAAGCCGCATCATGTCGTAGGTCCGGACCTTTCCTTCCTTCACCACCGCGGCCACCGCGTTCCGCACCCGTTCCGCGGTCGCGGTCTCGCCCACGTGATCGAGCATCATCGCCGCGGAGAGGATCATGGCGATGGGGTTCACGATCGGCGGATCCAGCTCCTGGTACTTGGGGGCGGAGCCGTGGGTGGGCTCGAAGACCGCCACCTCGTCCCCGATGTTGCCGGAGCAGGCGAACCCGAGGCCGCCCACCAACCCGGCGAAGGCGTCGGAGGCGATGTCCCCGAAGAGGTTCTCCGCCACCAGCACCCCGTAGTCCTCGGGGTTCTTGGTGAGCCACATCATCTGGGCGTCGATGTTGGTGGACCGGAGCTGGACCTCGGGGAAGTCCTTCTGCACCGCCTTGGCGACTTCCTCGAACATGCCCGACGTCTCCCGGAGCACGTTCGGCTTCTCGCACACCGTCACCGAGCGGTAGCCGTGCTTCTTCGCGTACTCGAACGCGGAGCGGACGATCCGGGTGGTGCCGGTCCGGGTGACGATGCGGGTGGAGACGGCCAGGTCCGGCCCGGGGACCCCGGCGAAGGCCTTGAACTTGGGGTGGGTGGCCAGGGCCTCGCGCACCGGCGGGGGAGGGTCGGTCCACTCCACCCCCGCGTACATCCCCTCGGTGTTCTGCCGGAAGATGACCGCGTCCACCAGGGGCTCCTCGAACCCGCCGTCGCGGGTCCGGCGGATGAAGTTCAGGGGATTCCCCGGAAAGGAGCGGCAGGGGCGAACGCACTTGTCCAGGTTGAACCGCTGGCGGAGGCTCACGATGGGGCTGAAGTAGCTGAACCCCTTGTCGCGGAGGCCGGGGCCGAGTTCGCGGGCCGCCTCCGCCTTGGGCTTGGAGGTGATGGCGCCGAAGAGACCCAGCTTGTGCTCGGCCAAGAGCTCCACCGTCCGCTCGGGAAGCGCGTTCCCCTCGTTGACCCAGAAGTCCCACCCGATGTCCCCGTGCACGTACTCCGCGTCGAAACCCACCGCGTCCAGGACCCGCACCGCCTCCGGAAGAACGGTCTTACCGATTCCATCCCCCGGCATCGCCACCACCGTGAAACGCGCCATCGTGTGTTGCTCCTTCCAGGTTGTCGAGCCGGCCGGCGCCGCTCGAATCTCGTTCCAAGGCTCGAAAGATCAGGGACCACTGCGCCGGCGTTCACGCCCGCGCGGGGAAGTCCGGGGCGGTCAGGGAGCCGCGGCCTGGCGCCGCACCAGGTTCTCCACCCCTCCCGCGGTCACCAATTCCTGGGGCACCCGGCTCAAGGGGGGGAACCGGTAGGCGCCTCCCCGCCACCGGATGGTCCCAGTGGTGAAGTCCACCTCCACCTTCTCGCCCGGCACGACGGTCTTCTGTCCGGCTTCCGAGGCCTCGGTCAGGTCGCTCCGGAGCCGCTCGACCAGCTTGGGCGACTCCACGCAGATGAACCCGTTGTTGAAGGCGTTCCGGAGGTAGGTCTGGGAGAAGCTCGCCGCCACCACCAGGGGAATCCCCTTGGCCTGGAGCGCGGTCACCGCCTGCTCGCGGCTGGAGCCGGTGCCGAAGTTGAACCCCCCGACCACGATGTCGCCGGCGTTCACCTTGGCCGCGAAGACCGGATCGTAGTTCTCCATCACCACCCGGGCCATGTCCTCGCGGGTCATGTCCTCGCGGTAGGTGTAGTCCTTCCCGTAGATGCCGTCGGTGTTGAGGTTGTCCTGGGGGAGGTAGACCAGCCGCCCGGTCACCCGCTCGGGGAATCCGTCGAGGATGTCCACCATCTCCGGGGCGCTCTCCGCCGCGGTCTCCAGGGACTCGAAGCTCCGCTCCGGGGCGAGGTCGGTCCAGTCCCCGGGACCGGTGATGGTCCCGGCCACCGCGGAGGCGGCCACCACCTCGGGGCTGGCCAGGTAGCACCGGGCCTCCCGCGACCCCATCCGCCCCTTGAAATTGCGATTGGTGGCGGAGATCCCCACCTGCCCGGGCGTGAGGAGTCCGATGCCCAGACCGATGCACGGGCCGCATCCCGGCGGGAGCGGCCGGGCCCCCGCATCCACGATCGTCTTCCACACCCCGCGCCGCTCCGCCTCCTCCTGCACCCGTCGGCTCGCCGCGGCCACGTAGAACTCCACGCCCTCGGCCACGCGCTTGCCGTCCAGGACCTTCGCCGCGGCCTCGAGGTCCTCGAGCCGGGAGTTCACGCAGGAGACCAGGTACGCCTTGTCGATCGCCACCTTCCGGCCCGCCATCTCCGCGAGCGAGGTCATGACCTGGACGGTGTCGGGGCCGGAGACGTGGGGGGTGAGCTTGGAGAGGTCCAGGCGGATGCGCCCGGCGTAGGCAGCGTCGGGGTCCGGTGCGGGGGGCGCCTCCGCCCAGGCGCGGAGGTCGTCTTCTCCGAACCGATGGATGCCTTTCTCCGACAACCGGTCGAAAACCGATTTCATATAGGATACGGTTCGCTCGTCCACCGGGAACCAGCCCACCAGGGCCCCCCACTCGGTGGTCATGTTGGAGATGGTGAGGCGGGCGTCCATGGAGAGCGAGGCCGTCCCGGGGCCGGTGAACTCCACCGCCGCGTTCAGCACCTCGCCCCGGTTGTAGAGCCCGCACAGCGCCACGATCACGTCCTTCCCGGTCACCCCGGGGCGGAGGGCGCCGCTCAGCACCACCTGCACGGTGGGGGGGACCTGCCACCAGAAGACGCCGGTGGCCCAGATGGCGGCGGCGTCGGTGCGAACCACCGGGGTTCCCACCGCGCCCAGGCCCCCGTACATGTTGGAGTGGGAGTCCGAGGCCACCGCGAAGGACCCCGGGACGACGTAGCCCTCCTCCACCATGATCTGGTGGCCGATGCCGCTTCCCGCGGGATGGAAGTCGATCCCGTGCTCGCCGGCGAACGCCTCGATGGCCCGGTACTTGGCCAGGTTCGCCTCGGAGCGGTTCTGGATGTCGTGATCCAGGGTGAAGACGATCTGCCGGGGATCGTGTACGCGCGCGATCCCGAGCCCCTTGAACTTCGCCATCACCGCCGAGCTGTTGTCGTGGGTCATGACGTGGCGGGGCCGGATGGAAACGAAATCCCCGGCCCGAACGGGCCGCTGGGGCGGGCCGCCGGCCAGGTGGCGCTCGGTGATTTTCTCGACCACGGTCTGACCCACGGCGAACCTCCTATCCCTTAAACCAGGGCGAGATTATAGGCCCTCGGCGGGGGTTCTCCCAGGGTGCCGCGGGGGCGGCGGCAGGGAGGAGCGGGCCGGGGCGGGGAGGGCTTCGGACCGCCTAACATGCGTAATTCGAGTATGTTAACCGATGATGGGCCGTCGGGCGGTCGGCGGCTCTGCCGTCGTCGCGTCTGGAACGCGGCCGGAAAACCTGGGAGGATGGAAGCCGGGATCGGATTTCCCGGGAGGAAGGAGCGGACCACGTGAGCGGTGAACGGGAACCCAAACCGGCCGGAGAGGAGCGCCCCCCCGCTCCGGGCGGGCCGGCGGCGGAGTCCGGGGAACGCCTGCCCTCGGCGCTGGAGCGGCAATCGGAGTGGACGGGCCGACTCGCGGGATGCCGTCCCGCGGTGTTCCTGGACTACGACGGCACCCTGACCCCCATCGTGAACGATCCCGACGCCGCGAACCTGGACCCTGAGACCCGGGACACGGTCGGACGGCTGGCCGGACTCTGCCCGGTGGCGGTGGTGAGCGGCCGCGACCTGGCCGACGTGCGACGGCACGTGGACCTCGAAGGCATCACCTACGCCGGGAGCCACGGGTTCGACATTCTGGCCCCGGACGGCGCTCGCCACCAGCACGAGGCGGGAACGGCCGCCCTCCCCGCGCTCGACCGGGCGGAGCACGTCCTTCGGACCGCGGTGGAGGGGATCGCGGGGGCGAGGCTCGAACGGAAGCGGTTCGCGGCGGCGGTGCACTTTCGCCAGGTCCGGGACGAGGCCTCGGTGGGCGAGCTGGAGCGCGCGGTGGATCGCGTGGCGGAAAGCGAGCCGACGCTCGTCCGGACCGCCGGCAAGAAGGTCCTGGAGCTCCGGCCGGCGGCGGCCTGGGACAAAGGCGCCGCGGTGCTCTGGATCCTTCGTGAGCTGGGCCTGGACGACGAGGACATCGTTCCGATCTACCTCGGGGACGACCTCACCGACGAGGACGCGTTCCGCGAGATCCGTTCCATCGGAATCGGGATCGTGGTGGGTCCGGGCGGCCGGAAGACCGTCGCCCGCTACGCCCTGGCCGACCCCTCCGAGGTGCGCGAGTTCCTGATACGCGTGGCCGACTTCCTGGACCCGGCCGGCGGCTGATCGTCCGTCCGGAGCGGCCCGGAAGCGCGGCTTTGGGAGCGGTCTCCGGCCCTATCCCGAGAGTCGCGTCGTGAGCGCCATGACCTCGGTGACCGATGAGCGCTCCTCCAGGTTCCACACCGCGTCCTTGATCCGCTTCCGCCCCGGCCCGTCCAGAACCCCGGCGGCGAGGGCGTCGAACTTCGCCTCGATCTCCCGGTCGGTGAGCGGGTTTCGCGGGTCCCCCTTGGGGTAGTCCAGCTCCCGGGTGAGCTCGCGCCCGTCCACGGTGCGGATGGCCACCGCCACCCGCTGGAGCGCGGGGAACACCTTCTCGATCTCCGGGTCGGCGACGACCTTGACCTTGGGGAGCTGGGCCCGGATCTCCGGATCGGCGATCTTTTCCGGCTTGAACTGGGCCGGGGTGACCTGGCGGTCCACCAGCGCCGCGGCGATCACGTAGGGGAGGGAGTGATCGGCGGTCTCCTTGGACCTGGGGTCGTACTTCGAGGGATCGGCCAGGATGTCCGCGGCCCGGGCCAGGGAGCGGATGTTCACCGTTTCCACGTCGCCGGGTTTCAGATCGTGCTTTTCGACCAGATCGAGCACCGCGGAGATGGGGGCGTGGGTGAGGGCTTCGGTGGGGAAGAACTTCATCCCGCAGCTGGTGATCCGCCAGTCGTCCCCGAGGCCGTCGGTGAGCACGTCGAGATCCCACTCCGGCCCAAGGCACTGAACGATCCCCTCTTTCCCCTCCACCACGTGTTCGGGGCCGGTGTAGCCCTTCTCGGCAGCAGCGCGGCCAGGACCCCGCTCTGGGTGGCCATGGGGTCCACCGTGTTCTTC
>CAYRIJ010000225.1:0-6346 GCA_964424285.1 uncultured bacterium | reverse complement strand
TGGATGCCGTAGGTCTCGCCGTCGGAGCTCCGGAGGGTGACGTCGGAGACCACGTACTGCAGCTTGGAGACGCTGTAGGCGGTGCCGCCGGGGGTCGTGTAGATCATCTGGTTGAGCTGCAACGGGGAGCCGCTCACCGCGTTGTCGAAGCTGATGGTTACGGTGCCGGTGGGCTCGGGCCGATAGACCGTGTCCTTGTTGCAGCCGGCCCAGAGAGGGGCGGTGACCAGAGCCAACAGGAGCGCGGTCCGGATGGTGGGGCTTCGCATTGATCCGTTCCTCCTCGAGGGTGAAAGGAGTTCCCGGACGAGCCCGTAGGTGGCGGGCTCATGCGGTATTGGGGCTCTCCAGGCTCCGGAGCCGGGGGCCAAGACAAGACGGTATCACTTTGAAATTCGCAATTCCAGGCAATTGCCGGGACGGCCCGGCCTCGACCCAGGATGGAAGCGCGGCGAACCCCACCTCCCGCCTGTGGATTTCCGCATTCCCCCGGGAAAGACCCTGGGGATTTCCACATCGGCGCGCTCGCCCCCGCGCCGAGCCCATCGAACAACCCCTTGCAAAACAAGTGATTGCGCGAACTCGGGACGGGCTGCGATCTTGGTACGGGGGTTGCGTCCATGCCGGGGTGTGGCGGCGCGGGGCTACCGGCAACGGTATGGCGCCGTCACGTTCCGACCCTGCCGGCGCCGCGGCCCCCATCGGGGGTGTGGGGGAACATCCCCCCCGGGGCCGCGGCCCGGTGCTTCGCCGGACGTCCCGCGATCACGGGGTCGCGGCGGCCGGTCCGGCCGGGGCGGGTCAGGTCATGGTATTCTGGCCTCCGAACGGCGGCCAGGTTTCGGTGTGGCTCGGGTTCTCGTGGCGCAGGGCGGTCGTCGCCCGAATTCGGTGGGAGGGATTGATGAGATTCATTCGAGTCGGATCGGCCCTGGGTATCCTCACGACGCTCGGCATCGCGATCGCCCCCGGGCTCGCGGTCTCGGCGGGCAAGGACGCGGAGCCGGCGGCGGTGCTGGCGGTGGCGGCGGGGAACGTGTCCGTCGTCCGAGGCACCGAAACGCTCTCCGGGAGCTTCGGGGCCGCGCTCCAACCCGGCGACGTGGTGGAGACCGGCGCGGACGCCAAGGCCGCGGTGCTGTTCGAGTCCGGACAGATGATCGAGCTGGGACCGGGAAGCCGCATCACCATCGGCTCCATCCCCGGGAAGGACGACGGGGGGAGCCTCATGGCCCAGGTGCCCGACGCCCTCTCCGGGAACCTCGGGCGCTTCGCCCAGACCTCGGGGGACGGGGGGCTCTCCGCGCTCCCGACCCTGCGCGGCGGGGGGGGCGACGACAAGCCCGTCCCGCTCGCCCCGCGAAACTCCCTCATCCGGCCGGGCGTCGCGCCCGAGTTCCGCTGGAAGCCGGTCGAGGACGCCATGGACTACACGGTGATCCTCACCGGGCCGGGCGCGGCCGCGGGCCGGCACCGGGCCTCCGACGCCTCCTGGACTCCGGAGGCGGGGTTCCAGGCGGGGGAGAGCTGGACCTGGAGCGTGGAGGCGCTCACCTCCGACGGCCCGGTGACCTCGGATCCGGTGACCTTCGAGGTGGCCTCGGCGGAGACGGACGCCGAGGTGGGGGACCTGGCCAAGCGGCTGGACCCGCTGATGAGCGGCGGCGACCCCATCCGTAACGACGCCGCCCAGTACCTGATGGGGAGCTTCTGCCGGAGCACCGGGTTCTACACCGACGCCATCGTTCGTCTCGAAGGTCTGGCCGAGCGCCATCCCGAGCGGAAGGAACTCCAGCGTGAGCTGGGGAGCCTCTACCAGGCGGTGGGGTTGAACGACAAGGCGGCCGACGCGTATCGCCGGGCGCTCAAGGATTGATCGTGACCGGGTCGCCGGGGGGGCGAGGCCCCGTGGGCCCGCGACGCCTGACGCCGCCGCCGGGCCCGTCGCTCCTCGTCGTCGTCCTGGTCCTGGGGCTGATCGGATTCCTGTGTGAGCGGAAGGGCGAGGGGGCGGGGACGCCGGACCCCCTCGCTCCCTACGCCGGTCTCGCCCCGGACAGCCTCGCCGCCCGCCTCGCCGAGGCCCCGGCGGAGCACGCGGCGCGCTTCGATTCCCTCCTCGCCACCGGGGCGCTCACCGACCCGGCGCGGCGGCCGATCCTGGACGCGGTCGCCGCCGCCTACCTCGAGGCCACCGGGGACTCGCTCCTCCTCGACGACCTCGCCTTCTGCGACGGCCGGCCGGACAGCACGCGCGCGGCCTGGTACGCGGCGGTGGCCGCCGACGGGCGCGGGGTGCGGCTCCGGGGGAGCGGCGACTACGCCGGCTCCGCCGAGGCGCTTCGCGAGGCCGCCCTCGGCTACCGCGCGGTGGGTCATCTTCGGAGGGAGGCCGTGGCCTGGGGAACCCTGGGGGTCTCCCTCTGGTACACCGGCGACTTCAACGCGGTGATCGAGGCGTACCGGAACGCCCTCGACGCCCGTGAGCGTCTCGGCAATCCGGTCCTCATCGGGCGAACCCTGAACGGCCTCGGCTCGGCCAACCTCCAGCTCGGGGACTACGTCGAGGCGCTCCGCTGGTACGAGCGCGCCCGCGCGGTCCGGGAGACGCTCGGAAACCCCGGCGACCTCGCCACCACCCTGGCCTACATCGGCAACGTCCGCTACCGGCTGGGGGACCTGATCGGGGCCCGCGAAGGCTACGCCGAAGCGCTCCGGGTTCTCGGCCCCGAGGCCTCCTCCAAGTCGCTGTCCACCGCCCAGGTGGGTCTGGCCAACGTGATGTACGACCTCGGGGAGTACGCGGAGGCCCTCGCCCTCTACCGTGAGGTGGTGGAGCGGGCCGAAGCGTCGGGCGACCGGCGGCTGGCCGGGCTCACCCGTCAGAACCTCGCCCGCACCCTCACCGCGATGGGGGACTACGCCGCCGCGCTCACCACCTTCGACCGGGCGCGGGAGGAGCAGGAGGCCCTGGGGGACCGGCGCCAGCTCGCGGTCACCCTGAATTCCCTGGGCAGCACCTATCGCCTCCTGGGCGACGTGCCGCGGGCGCTGGCCGAACTCAAGCAGGCGGAGAAGACCGCGGCCGCAGCGGGGGACGAGCTCACCCGGGCCAACGTGCTCCTGAACCTGGGTCTCGCCTACTCGGACTGGAAGCTCCCCGACCGGGGGCTCGACGCCTGCAAGGAGGCCCTCTCCATCCACGAGACCCTGGCCGACACCGTGGGCATGCGCGGAGCGCTGGTGGGAATCGGGATCAACCAGTGGATGCTCAAGGACTACGAGGACGCCCTGGACCGGTTCCGTCGCGCCCTGGAACTGGATCGGGCCCGGGGACTGGAATCGAACGCGGCCGGCGACCGGATCCAGATCGGCAACACCCTCACCGACATGGGCGCGTTCGAGAAGGCCCTGGACGCCTATCGCGAGGCGGCCGCCGCCGGCGAGGAGCTCGGAAGCCGCGATCTGCTCTGGCCGGCGTACCTCGGGATGGCCGACGTCTACGAGAAGACCGGGGACCTCGCCCGGGCCGCGGACAGCAACGACCGGGCGCTGGACGCCCTGGAGAGCGTGCGCGGTCACGCGCTGTCCGAGGAGACCAAGTCCGAGGCGCTCAGCCGCCGGGCCTACGTCTACGAGGCCCAGGAGCACGTCCTGGCCAAGCTCTACGCCGGGACCGGGGACCTGGACACCGTCCGCCGCGCCTTCGCGGTGGCCGAGCGGGGAAAGGCCCGGGCGCTTCTGGATCTCCTGGCCGAGGGACGGATCGATCCCGATGCCGGGCTCGACTCGGCCTCGGTGGGCGAACGCCGGCGCCGGGAGCGCGAGCTCACCGCCGCCCGCTACCGCCTGCGCCTGGCCACCGGCTCCGCGGTGGACCCCGACAGCCTGAAGGCCCTGAAACGGGAGGTCGACCGCCGGGAGAGCGCCTACCAGGAGCTTCTCGAGCGCCTGCGGCTCCAGAACCCGAGCTTCGCCGCCGCCGATCCCGGCCGCCCCAAGAGCCTGTCCGAGATCCGCCGGGACCTGCTGAAGGACGACCGGGGTGTGCTTCTGGAGTACGCCCTGGGCGACTCCGCATCCTATCTCTGGGTGGTGACCCGCTCCGGGCTCGCCTTTCACGCGCTCCCCCCGCGGGCCGAGGTGGAAGGGGAAGTGCAAAAGCTTCGGGCGGGCCTGGTGGACCCGGGAACCGCCGGCGACGCCGCCTACCTGGACGCCGCCCACCGGCTCTACGCCATGCTCCTGGGCCCGGCGGCCGCGGAGCTGGCCGACGCCGGAGCGGTGGTGGTGGTCCCCGACGGCGCGCTCAACTTCATCCCCTTCGACGTGCTCCTGACCTCGGTCGCGGTCCCTCCGGATCCGGATCTGGACGCCGCGGCCCGAAACCGCTTCTTCGCCGGGCTCCCCTACGCGCTTCGCGGGGTCCGCGTCCGCTACGGCCCCTCGGCCACCACCCTCGCGGTGCTGGCCGGGGAGGAAACGGCGCGGGGAAAGGGCCCGCGCCCGCCCATGGATCTCCTGGCGGTGGGGGACCCGGTGTTCGCCCCCCCCGAGGCCTCGGGAGGGGCGGACTCCACCGGCAACGTGGGCCTGCGCGCCGCGGGACTCGCGCCCCTCCCCTATACCCGCGAAGAGGTGAGGGAGATCGGCGCCGCGTTTCCCCCCGGCCGCACCACGCTCCTGGTCGGGGACGAGGCGCGCGAGAGCACTCTGGCCGGACCGGGCTTTCTCGCCCGCTACCGGATCCTCCACTTCGCCACCCACGGCCTCATCGACGAGCGCCAGCCCGAGCGGTCGAGCCTCGCCCTGGCCTATCCCCGCGATCCCGCCGAGGACGGCTACCTTCACGCCGCCGAGATCTATCGCCTGCGCCTTCGCGCCGATCTGGTGGTCCTCTCCGCGTGCGAGACCGGCCTGGGGAAGACGCTTCGCGGCGAAGGGGTGATGGGGCTTCCCCGCGCGTTCTTCTACGCCGGGGCGCCGGCGGTGGTGGTGAGTCTCTGGAGCGTGTCCGACCGCTCCACCGCCCGGCTCATGTCCGCCTTCTATCAACGGCTGGAGGGAGAGGGGCTCGCGGCGGACGCGGCCCTGGCCGGGGCCAAGGAAAGTCTGAGGGCCGGAGACCGCTTCGCCCACCCGTTCTACTGGGCTCCGTTCGTGATGATGGGGGTCGGAAGCGCGTCCCGGTAAGCCGGCAAGCAGTCTGCAGCCAAGCTTGACTCTATCGTCATCTTATTGTAATCTGTTCGCTACGCGTTCCCGGGACGCGACTTACGGGGGGACCATGGCATCCAGTGCAGCTGCATCCGAGCCCCGTGTGCTGCCAATTTCCGTGCCTCGACCGGCCGAGTGCGCTCGGCCGGATTCCCTCCTGTTCGTCGTGACCGGCGACGCCTGTTCGACTACGCTCGAGCTCCGCGCGCTCCTGCCGCATTCCGGCGCGCGGATCGGTTTCTAGACAGGCCGCCCAGGATTCCGACGCGATCCGCCCCCCCGCGGACGATCCTTCGTTCGCCGACCCTTCGGGGTCGAGGAGGAGACATGCCTTCCCGACTGGTGAGAACCGCCCTCTTTCTGCTCTTCGGAATCGCTCTCGGTCTGGCGTCCGACGCTTCCGCCACCACGGTGGCGAAGCTCGGCCTGCGCGAGATGACCGCGGCCTCTTCCACCATCATCCACGGCACCGTGGTCTCGACCCGGTGTCGCTGGAACGAGGACCGGAGCCTCATCCTCACCGACGTGCGGGTGCGGGTCGACGACGCGCTCAAGGGGAGCGCGCCGGCCACGGTCACCGTGGTCCAGCTCGGCGGCACGATCGGAAAGCTCCGGGTGGACGTGCCCGGGGCCGCGGCGTTCCGTCCGGGCGAGGAGGCGATTCTCTTCCTGGTGCCGGATTCCCGGGGCGATCTCCACGTGGCAGGTCTCTCCCAGGGGCGGTTCGAGGTGGTGCGAAACCCGCGCTCCGGGGCGCGGGAGGTCCTGGGGCTCGAAGAGGCGATCCCGGCGGCCGGAGCGCCCGCCGTCGGGGGGGTGCAGGTGCTCTCCGCGCCCGCCGCCCCCAGCGGACCGGTCCCCCTGGACCGGTTCCTCGGTGACGTTCGCTCCCTGATCCGGGACGTCGACGCCCAGGGAGGGAAGTAGCCATGAAGACCCGGCTTTCCCTTCTCCTGACCGGACTCCTTACCCTGACCGCCTTCGGGGCGGCCTCGGCCCAGTGGGCCAATATCGCCACCCCTCCCGTCGACGACAGCGGGAGCGCCTTCGGAGCCACCCTGGGCGACTACGACCAGGACGGAAGCCTGGACATCTACCAGGTCCGGGGCGATGGTTCCGCCAACCTCTT
>CAYRIJ010000224.1:4932-6364 GCA_964424285.1 uncultured bacterium | reverse complement strand
CCCGGGTCGTTGTGGACGAGGACGCGATAGCCGGGGCCTCGGAAGGGCGGGCGCCGGAGACGAGGCGATCGCCGGAGAGATAGAGCCGGGCCCGGCGGGCCGGGTCGATCCGGACCGGGGCCGCGCCACGCACCGTGTAGGGCTCCACTTCCGGGGAGAACCAGGTGCTCGGGTCGAAGTGGTTGACTGCCGCCGGAGACGCCGCGTCACGGGCCTTGCCGAATTCCTCCAACACGAAGGGTTTCCCCAGGACGCCGGCCGCGTCCCCGATCTGCCGGGAGACCAGGGACATGACCGCGGAGAACCCCACTCCCCAGTTGTCCGGCCAGCTGTGGGCCACCGCGTAGTCGATGTCCGGCGCCTGGTGGTCCCTTAGGAAATCGACCCCTTCCCAGCCGTTCAGGTACCAGGGGCCCGAAGGATCGTCGTAGAAGCCCTCGATGCCGGTCGTGATGAGGTGGTTGGGGTCCTCGGCCCGGATCGAGGCGCTCATGTCCGCGATCCACGTGGCCAGGGTGGTCCCGCTCCGGTCCGATGGACAGCGCGGCTCGTTGGCGAGTTCCCAGGCAAAGACGGTGGGGTCGTCGCGATAGAGGCGGCCGTTCACGGTGTTCACCCGGTCGATGACCGCCTTTGCGTGGTTCAGGTACCAGGTCCGGCAGTTGGCGTCGGTGTAGAAGTCGTCATGGTAGGCGGCGGTGGAGCTCCAGGCCACGTATTGATCCATGCCTCCGTAGTCGACCCAGTTGTTGACCAGGGGGAGGACGACGCGGAGCCCGAGCCGGTCGCACCGGTCGAGGACGTAGTCCAGTCCCTGGAACACGGTCTCGTCGTAAACCCCCGGCGCGGTCTGGAGGGCGTTCCAGCCGGTCCCGTCGTTGAAAGCCCAGGTGCGGATCACCGTGAGGCCCATGGCCCCCGCCTCCTCGAGCACCTCGTCCACCTGGGGGCGAAGCGTCGAATCGGCCGCATAGACCATGAGGTAGTAGCAGTTCGTGCCGGCGAAGTTGATCGACCGGCCGCCGGCGACGAATCGACCATCCTGGACCGAGACCATGCCGGAAAGTGAGGGCGCGCTCGTGCCGCCGGCGGCGATCCCGCGCGGCTCGCCCCCCGCCGTCCCGATCGCCATCGCGGCGGCCGGGAGAACACCGAGAGTGGTGATGATGAATCGTCGGCTTGCAGTGCGCGTGACGCAGGTCCTTTCCGGGGCCGGGTCGTGGAAACGTCCGGGCGGGGCCCTGTGGGCCTCGTATCCGGCGGCGGATCCCGGGGGAGCGGGATCCGTCGCCGAATCCCGCCCCCTCGAATCCCAGACGAAGATTATCTCATGCGAATCACTTTCTGGGTCTGGACGATGCCGGGAGCGCTGAACCGGATCAGATAGGACCCGGACGCGGTCGCCCGGCCCGATCCGTCCCGGCCGTCCCAG
>CAYRIJ010000224.1:0-4832 GCA_964424285.1 uncultured bacterium | reverse complement strand
GGAGAGGGTCAAGCGGGTCGCCCCCGCGTCGGCGGCGTGGAGCCCCGGCTTTCCGACCGCGCCGAAGTTGATCGCGAACAGGATCAGGTCCTCGAACTGCACCTGGTTATCGGTGTCGGGGAGCCCGTCGACGCTGTTGTCGGAGGTGGGGCCCACGTCCAGGTAGTTCACCGGATCGTTCGGAGCCAGGGGGATCCCGTAGTTGGACCCGAGAATCGAGATGTCCTCCAGGCCCACCGAGTTGTTCCCGGTCCCCGGGGACGTGCCGTTGCTGACGTCGCCCAGGTGATAGTTCAGCGTACCGCCGGTGAGGTTGGACGGCCCCGAGACGTTTCCGCAGGCATCGGTGACGAAGGCCACGTAGTACCAGAAGTCGCGGGTGGCGGGCTCGTCGGCCGACGGCGACGTGGTGACCGGGGTCAGCGTCCAGCCCGCCCCCGGAGCGGCGGCCGGGGTAGCCGGGGCGGCGGGCACCGACCCACCGTTGTCGTCGTACTCGGGGTAGAAACCGAAGCCCTTGCGGTATACCGCCACCGTGGCCCCGGCTTCCACCGGCGACCAGCCCACCATGATCCTGGTAGTCCCGTCGGTATCGTTGCCGCTCTTGACCTGGTTCGCGGCCAGGCTGGCGATCGGGGTGGGCGCGGTCCGGTCGATGGTCACCGTGGCGGGGTTCCCCGGCACGCCGGGCAGGGGGACGTTCCCGCAGTCCCGGACCAGGACCTGGGTCACGGTGATGGTCCCCTCGTCGTCGGGCGCCGCCGTCCCGCTCGCCTTAACGTCCACCGTGAAGAGCTGGCCGCCGGTCGCGACCCCGCAGGGAAGCCCGAGGATGGCCTGGTCCACGGTGTAGGAGCCGCCCCCGTTGTCGACCACCTGGAACTGGGTGGCGTACCCGTTCAGCCAGGTGCCCTGGTGGATGCTGTTTGCGGCCACCGGGTCGCAAAGCGCCAGCTCGGAGCTGAGCTGAAAGGTCACGCTGGCTCCGCGAGCGTCGTTGACGTCCGAACGGACGAGATCGACCGGCACCGTGACGCAGGGGGTCACGGTGGAGATGCAGAGCCCGCCGGGATCGGGGGTCACGTTGTCGGGGGGATTCACGGTCACGTCGATGTGGGTCCCCTCGTAGGGTCCGGTGCCGTAATTGGTCCCCAGCTTGATCGACACGTTGGACACGTGGTTGAGGTTCACCGCCGAGGCGGCGACCAGGTCCAGCACCACGGTGCGCGATTCGCCCGGCGGCACCCAGGTCCATCCCGCGGCGTAGGCGTTGTCCGGCTCGAAGTACGGGGAATTGGTCCATCCGGTGTTGATGACCACATCGGCCATGAACCAGTCGGTGGCGCTGTTGTTATGGAAGGTCATGGAGTAGGTGTCGAATCCGGTCCAGTTCGCGAACCCCGAGGTCACCGGGAACCCGTAGCAGGTCAGGAGCCCGGACCCGGTGGACGGCGTGTCGTAGGCGTCGCCGATCTGGATGTCCCAGAAATCACCGGACATGACTGCGCCGGGAGGGGACACCTGCCACTGCACGCCGGGACCGGGAACGTCGACGGGATAGCCGGCATCGATGAGCCCGGGGCCGTCGCGGAAGTCCCGGATCCATTGCATCTGGCAGCCGTCGCCGACTCCCAGGGCCGCGTCGTCGGCGAGGGCCGTGCCCACGAATACCGCAGCCAGGAGTACGCCGACTGCGATGGCGGTCTTCTTCTTCATTTCCAATCTCCTTCTCGGGTGAGAAGTGACGGATTCGGCCGGAGCGCCCCGGCGCCGGTACGGCCGGGCGCTCGCGATCGGACCCTGTGTCAATCGAGCAGAATCACCGCGCGGCGCGCCGCGGGACGTCCGATGACATCCATCCGCAGGTAGTAGACCCCCGCGGCAAGCGGCTTCGCATCGTCGCCCCGGCCGTCCCAGGAGACGGAGCCGGGACCGGGGGAAATCACTTCGTCGAGCAGGACGCGGACCAGCCGTCCCGCCGGGTCGAACACCCGGATCACGGCCCGCGCCGGCGCCGGGCCGGGGAGGGCGAAGGGGATCCGGGTCGTCGTGTGAAAGGGGTTGGGCTGGGGAGGGGAGAAGCCGGGGGCGCGGCTCCCCGGGTCCGCGCCGATTCCGACCTGTACCGGAGGCACGGCGTAGCGGTCCGAGGCCTCCGGGGCGACCAGGAGGGTCGCCGACCCGGTGCCGGCGCGGGCCAGCCGGACCTCCCAGCCGATCGCGCTCACCTGGAGGCGGTCGAACACGTTGATCGCGATCCCCGGGGTCCCCTCCGGCCACGACTCCCCGCCTCCGGTGTGGGGAACGGGGTTGTCGGACAGGGTCCAACCGGTGACGTCGTCGAAATCCAGCCAGGCCAGACCTGAATTCCCGGAGGTCAGGTAGATCTCGCTCCCCTTCCAGAAGGTGTCGTTGGCCAGGGTGGAGGTCGGGTTTCCGCTCACCCCGGTGAAGCCGGTGTTCATGAACAGGTTCACGCGGATCGGGTCCGGCCCTTCGTTGGTGAACCGGAGCGAGTAGCCGGAGAACCAGCCGAAGTCGCCGTTCCCGTGGGAACCGGGCCGCTGGCCGTAGCTCTGAACGGGATAATCGTCCTTGACCCCGGTGGCGGACTGGTCGGTGAGACCGCTGTAGACGAAGCGGGTCTCCGAGCCGCTCAGTACCCGTATGACCGTGGCCGGCCCGTAGGCCGCGGCCTGAAGCTTGGCCTCCCCGCTCTGGAGCACGGAGGTGGACATCGTGAAGTAGTCGGGTCGTATCGGATGGATCCAGACCCGGGAGGGGACCGGCCCGCTGAAGCCCAGGGAATACCCGGAACCGACGGAGAGACTACCGCCGAAAAGGCGCAACGACTCGTAGTGCGGCTTCCCGAACAGCTTCTGGTTGCTGTCGCAGAGCACGCCCGGGGTGGATTCGCAGCCCAGGTTGCCTGAAGCGTCCTCCGGTCCATCCACGCCGGGTCCGGAATTCCGCCTCGTCGAGAACAGGAAGGGGCCCGAGCCGCGCTCCAGGGTCGTGGCGCCATCGTAGATCGCGATCTCCAGGTGAGTGATGGGTTCGGATGGCTGGAAAGACCAGTCACCCGGGGTGAGGAGGTGCCAGGTCCCCACCGCCACCGATCGCGCCACCGGGTCCGGCGCCGGGATCACATCCACGGCGGTGCTCGAGGCCCCGGCCCGACCGGGGGCCCCGAGGACCATCAACAGGGCCGCAATGAGGAAGACCGGCGCCGGCCGGACCGGTATCCGCTTCCGGCCGGCGCACCGCAGTTCCGTCATGGGTCGGTGGGGGACCGGTCCGGCGCCGGACCGGGTCCCTTCACCCATCCTCTTTCCGGCTCGAGCGGACCGTCGGACGGCCCGTCGACGCCTTCATCAGTTCGTGTACCGGCTCTTCAGCACCCCCCAGGTCGTCGGCTCGGCCGGAACCGGGGGCAACTCGGGCTCCACCCTGACGTCGATCTGATCCGTGTCGCCGACCAGCTTGAAGGAGACGTTGGAGACGTGGTTCAGGTTGGCCACGCCGGCCAGGGACAGGGTGAGGGAGTGCGCCCCCCCGGGAGCCACCGCTTCCAGCGGGGTCGAGTAGAAGTTGTTGACTTCGCCGCTCGCCGTCGCCCCGGTATTGATGATGAGCTGGACGGAGAAGCCGTTGACCGGATCGTTGTTCGTGAACTTCATGCTGAAGCTGGTATAGCCACTCCAGTCCAGGAGCGTCGCCGACGTGGGGAAACCGTAGCAACTCAACATCCCCGCCCCGGTGGTCGGGGTATCGTAGGCGTCCCCGATCTGGATATCCCAGGGGCTGGAGCCAGGGGAGTCGGCGACCCACCGCACTCCCGCGGGGGAGGCGAGGACGGGATACCCCGCGGCGAGGGTGCCGGGGCCATCCCGTTGATCCTTGACCCACTGGAGCTGGCACGCATCGGAGATCCCCGAGCTGGCATCGGCGGCCAGCGCGACCGACGGCGCCTCGAGCGCGAGCAGACCGACCGCCATGAGTATGAGTATGGTCTTCATCTTGTAGCTTCCTCTCCCTGGCCATCAATCCGGAGCGACCCCTGTCGCACCGGATGGTCAGCATTTCGCCCCGGAAGGACTTTCACCGCCACCCATGAGTTGGCGAGACGGTCCCCTCCGGATGGAATCCTTGCCGCCGCGGCGGCTGCCGGCCCCGGGACGGGTCTCCTATGGGATCCGCCCGGGGCCCTCCTACCTACCTCAACCGCACGATCCGCTGCGATTCACTCTTCTGCGGCGTCACGAACCGGATCACGTACGATCCCGACGCCACTTCCCGGCCGGCGCTGTCCCGGCCGTCCCAGGTCACCGTCCGCTCGCCCGCCGGCTGCGTCCCGTTCAACAGCGTCCGCACCAGCCGGCCGTCCAGACCGTACACGTCCACCTGCACCGGGCCCGCCTCCTTCATGGCGAACCGGATCCCCGTCGACGCCTGGAACGGGTTCGGAGCGCTCGGCAGAAGCCGTGTGGTCAACGCCACTCCCGGCTTCGCCGTCTCCGTTCCCAGCTCCACCTTCTTGTTCTGGCCGTCCCGGGCCTCCACCGCGCCGAACCCGATCCCCGGATCCCCCGCGGCGATCCGCCGGAACTCCACCCGCGCCAGCTCGCCGCTTCCCGCCAGCGTCGAACCGAACACCGCCGCGTCCACCGTCCCCGGCTTCGGCGACAGCACCAGCACCTGCCCGCCCTGGCGCCCCGCGAACTCGCCTTCGGTGAACCCGATCGGCTCCACCACGTCCCCGTTCCAACGGAGCGGCAGCGTCATCCCCTGGATCGTTCCGTCCGACGAGGCTTCGATCCCCACCTCGAACG
>CAYRIJ010000223.1:0-6438 GCA_964424285.1 uncultured bacterium | reverse complement strand
AGCGTGAGCGCCAAGCCGGTGGAGAAGACGGAAGAGGAGAAAGCGGCCGAACTCAGGAAGCTCCTGGAGGACATGGATCCGGGGGACTTCGGCCGCTTCGAGTTCTAGCCGGCGGCCGGGTTACCGCAGGAACGGGGCGGTCGCTACGCTCCGTTCAGGACACCAGGTGGAACTCGAAGGGGAGTCGGACCCAGAACGGGGTCGGCTCCCCGTTCACTTTGTAGGGGCGGAAGATGTAGCGGAGCGCGGCCCGGCGCGCCGCCTCCTCGAGCAGCGGCTTGCGGCCCGGATTCACCACGTAGGCCACGGTCACCGACCCCTGCCGGTCCACCAGGAGCAGCACCTCCACGCCCCCCTCGATCTCCCGGAGCACCGCCTCCGCGGGATACACCGGCCGGGCGGCGTAGAGAACCTCCAGATCGGTCTGGGCGGGGACGGGGAGGCCGGTGGTTCGGATGGCGTCCTGGACGTTGTCGGTGGTGAGCACCTCGACCTGTTTCCTGTCGAGGACCTTGGGCGGAGGCACCGGCTCCTCGGCCTCCTCCGGCCGGTCCGGCACCAGGTCGAGTTCCACCGCCACGAAGTCGGCGGTGGAGGCGCTATGGGGGGCCGCGGTGAGCCGCCGCTCGCTCAGCTCCTCGGGGGTGATGTCCAGCTCCGGCAGGATGTGGAGCGGCCCCTTGAGCCCCACCGTGCGCTTCTGGAGGATGGCCTGGTGCGGGGAGGGAAGGGTCACGAGTCCGACGGCGAGGAGGATCGCGGCCAGGGGCAGGGTGACGACCATCGCGCGCCGGTAGGCGCGGTCCAGTTCTACGAGTCGCGAGGTCACGTATCGGTCATCTCCAAGGGGGACGGGTCCCGGCCGGCGCTACCGGGCTCGGATTCGAGGGGGATCGCGAGTCTATCGGATGCCGCCGCGGCCCGCACAGCGCCCACCTCCAGTGTATACGCCGCGCGGACCCGGCCGGCGCTTCCCGGAGGCGCCGGGGGGCCCGCATCTCCGCCGGCCGCCCTCGTTTGCCCCGCCCCCCCCGCTCCGTGGCATAATCATCGGTTCAACCGGCCGGGGAGGCGGGGTTGTCCGGAACGACCACAACCCACCTGCCCACCCCCCTGCGGGGGCACGAAAGTGCCCCAGGACTTGGGAATTCTTTTGACCGACCCTACCAGATCTGGTATTCATAGTCGCCATGGAACCTGAACTCCGGGAACGGCTTCGCCGGATTCCCGGGGTCGATGCCGTACTTGCCGTCCTGGCGGCGGACCCGCTCCCCGCGACCCCACGGTTGGTCACGCTCCTGGTGCGCCGGGTGCTGGACGAAGCGCGACGGGAGGTGAGGGAGGGAGGGGACCTTGCCGCCGGCGGGGGCCTCGACGCCCAGGCGCTGGCCGGGCGGGTGCGGACACGATTTCAGGATCTCGCCGTCCCGCGACCGGAGCGGGTGATCAACGCCACCGGGGTGTTGATCCATACCAATCTTGGCCGCTCGCCCCTTTCGGCCGCCGCGCTCCGGCATCTGGTCGACGTGGGGGGAGCGTATTCGGACCTGGAGATGGATCTGGACGAGGGGCGGCGGGGATCGCGCCAGGATCACGTGAACGAACTCCTGACCCTGCTCACCGGGGCCGAGGACGCGCTCGTGGTCAACAACAACGCGGCCGCGGTGATGCTCACCCTGGCCGCGCTGGCGCGGGGGAAGGACGTGGTCATTTCCCGGGGCGAACTCGTGGAAATCGGTGGATCTTTCCGGATTCCTGATATTCTGGAGCAGAGCGGCGCCCGGCTCCGCGAGGTGGGAACGACCAATCGCACCCACCTTCGGGACTTCGAGAACGCGCTGGGCCCCGAGACCGGGGTCCTGCTCAAGGTCCATACCAGCAACTACCGGATCGAGGGGTTCACCGCCGAGGTCGAGCTCTCCCGGCTGACCGCCCTCGGGGCGAAGCACGGGATCCCGGTGGTCGTGGACCTGGGGAGCGGCGCGTTCCTGGACGTGGGCGACGCGGGCATCCGCCCCGAACCGACGGTGTCGGAGGTGGTGGCCCAGGGGCCGGACCTGGTCACCCTGAGCGGCGACAAGCTCCTGGGCGGACCCCAGGCCGGGATCGTGGTCGGGCGGCGGGCCATGGTGGAGCGGATTCGGCGCCACCCCCTGGCCCGCGCGGTGCGGATCGACAAGCTGCTCCTGGCGGCGCTGCAGGTCACCCTGGCCGCCTATCTGGATGGGGAGCGCGCCCGGCGCGAGATCCCCGTCCTGCGCATGATTTTCGAGGCTCCGGAGAGCGTCCGCGCGCGGGCCGATCGACTGGCCCGGGCACTCAGGGACGCTCTGGCGGAACCCGCTCCACAGGTGATGGTGGAGGAAGCGACCGCGGCGGTGGGAGGGGGAACCCTCCCGCTGGAAGGGCTCGTCACTTCGGTGGTGGTCCTCGA
This sequence comes from uncultured bacterium, assembly GCA_964424285.1. Taxonomy (GTDB): domain Bacteria; phylum Eisenbacteria; class RBG-16-71-46; order JABDJR01; family JABDJR01; genus CAVSKL01. The sequence goes on along the minus strand of CAYRIJ010000223.1, from coordinate 4,004 downwards.
TCCGCGGCCGCACACGTCGGCGGCCCGCCTCGAGCGGGCACTGCGGCACGTCCGCCCGGCCCTTCTCGGCCGGGTGCAGGAGGACAAGATCCTCCTGGATCTCCGGACGGTGTCCGCGGAGGAGGAGGGCCCAATACCGGGTCTCGTGCGCGAGGCCTGGTCCGCGGCCATCGAGCAAGGAGCTTCATGACGTGTTCGTCGAGAAACTGAGCCTTTTCGGATTCAAGTCCTTCAACCAGAAGATCCACCTCGACTTCGGCCCCGGCATCTCCGGGGTCATCGGCCCCAACGGCTGCGGGAAGAGCAACATCGTGGACGCCCTGCGTTGGGTCCTCGGTGAGCAATCCACCAAGCAGCTCCGCGGGTCGAAGATGGAGGACGTGATCTTCAACGGCACCCGCGAGGAGAAGCCCCTCTCCCTGGCCGAGGTCGAGCTCACCCTCAACAACGACCGCGGGCGCCTCCCCATCGACTACGGCCAGGTGACGGTGGGCCGGCGGCTCTACCGGTCCGGCATCTCCGAGTACACCATCAACAAGCAGCCGGTGCGACTCAAGGACGTGCGCGACCTCTTCCTCGATACCGGCATGGGGAGCCACGCCTACTCGGTGATCGAGCGGACGATGGTGGACAACATCCTCTCCGACACCACCGGCCACCGCCGGTTCCTGTTCGAGGAAGCGGCGGGGATCATGAAGTACAAGACCCGGAAGAAGGAGGCCCTGAACAAGCTCGAGGCCACCGACCGGGACCTGGTGCGGGTGAACGACATCATCTCCGAGGTGGACCGCCAGGTGACCTCGCTCCGCCGGCAGGTGGGGAAGGCCCGGCGCTACCGGGAGCTCATGGAGGAGATCCGGGGGATCGACCTCGCTTGGTCGCAGACCCAGCGGCGGCGCTGGCTGGACGAGCTGCACGGCCTGGATGAGACGTACCGGAGCGCCCTCGGCACCGCGGAGGCCGGGGAGACCGAGGTGGCCACCCTGGAGGCCCGCCTGGAAGCCCTGCACCTCACCGTGCTGGAGGAGGAGCGGAAGCTTTCCGAGGCCCGGGAAGAGCTGGCCCAGGTCGACGACGAGATCGGAAACCACAACAGCCGGATCATGGTGCTCCGGGAACGGCTCACCGCCACCCGGAACCGGATCGCCGAGGCGCGCGAGCTGAAGGTGCGCCTGGTGGACCGCCTGGAGCGGAACACCCTCCTGGCCGCGGAAGTGACGGTGCGCCTCACCGACCTCGGCTCGCGGGAGGGATCGGAGCGGGCGCGCCTGGACGCGGGCGAAGCGGAGCTGACCGCGGCCGAGAGCCGGGTGCGCGGGCTTCGGGAGGGGGTGGCCGGCCGCAAGCAGGAGGCGATCCGCCTCCGCGACGAGCGTATTCGGGCCGAAGGCGAGGTCGAGACCGCGGGGCGCCGCCTGGAGGACCTGGAGGGACGCCTTTCCCTGAACGCGGAACGGATCGAGGCGGCCCGGACGCGGACCCGGGAGTACGCGGAGTCCCTGGAGGTCTCCCGGGGGAACGCGTCGAAGGCGGCGTCGCGGGTGGCCGAACTCGAGAACGACCGCGAGGCGCTCGAGGTCCGCCGGAAGAACCTGGTGGAGCGGATCGAGCTTCACCGCCGGCGGGTGAGCGAGAAGCGCCAGGAAGAGGCGGCGGCGGGGTCCAGGCTTTCCACCCTGGAGAACCTCCGCGAGCGCTACGAGGGTTTCGATCCCGGCGTGCGCGCGCTCATGCTCGACGAGGGGCGCGACCCGGGGGTGCGCGGCACCCTGGGGGACCTGATCCAGGTCCCCGGCGAATGGCGGGAGGCGCTCGAGCCCGCGCTGAGCGCGGCCTGGCAGTTCGTGGTGGTGAACGACACCGGCGCCGCGCGGCGGTTGTTGGACCGGCTCCGGGACGATTCCCTGGGCTACGCCACCCTGATCGCCCTCGATCGCGTTCCCGAGACCCCGGCGCGGAACGGTGACGTGCGATGGGCGGCGGATACGGTCCAGGCCACGGACGAAGCGCGGGGGCTGGTCCGCTACCTCCTGGGGGACCTGGCCCTGGTGGAGAGCCTCGACGAGGCGATCGCCCTGGTCGGCGAGGGGCGCGCCCCGCGGGCGGCCACCCGGACCGGTCAGTACGTGGATGCCGCGCTCCTGGCCGGAGGCCGGGGGGGACCGGCGGGAGCCGAGCTCCTGGAACGGCAGGAGACGATCGAGCGCTGCCGGCGCGACATCGAGACCCTGGCCGGGACCCTGGACGCGCTCACCGGGGAGGAGTCGGAACTCCGCTCCGAAGAGGAGGCGTTGAACGCCGAGCTGGCCGGCCGGCTCGAGGAACTGGATTCGGCCCGGTCCGCCCGCGCCGCGCTCGATCGCGAGGAGGCCGACCTCCGCCTGGAGGAACGCCACGCCGCGGAGATCCTGAGCGGGCTGGAAGAGGAGCGGACGCGGCTCGAGGCCGCCCGGAACACGCTGAACGGGGAGCGGGACGGGCTCACGACCCGGCTCTCCGGGATCGGCGAGGCGGCGGGGGAGGCGGAACGCGCCCTGGCCGAGCTGGAAGGACTCCTGTCCCGGGCCGAGGAAACCCGGGAGGAGGTCCTGGCCCGCGTTCACGAGATGCGCATGAGCTGGGCCCGGCTGGAAGGCGAGCTCAAGGACGCGCGCTCCACCGACGAACGGCTCCGCCAGGAACGCGAGGACCTGGCCTCGGAACGCGACCGCACCGTGCGCGACGAGGAGGAGGCGGTGGTCCGGGTGGGGGAGATCGAGCGCGACCTGGAAGAGCTGGGCGCGAAGATCGAGGAGCTTCACCGGGTGCGGGCGGAGAAGCAGGACGTGGTGGTCGAGCGGGAGCGGGAGAAGAGCGAGGCCTCGGCCCGCGAGCAGGAGGATGCGGACCGCCTCCGCGAGGTGAGGCGGCGCGCCGGCCAGGCCCGCCAGGCCGCCCACGACGCCGAGCTTCGCCTGAGCCAGATCCGGGGCGAGGTCAAGCACCTGGAGGAACGCCTCTACGAGGAGTACGAGGTGACCGCGGAGGAGCTGGACCGGGTCGAGGCCGGGGAGCTTCCCGAGGACGCCCACCAGACCCTGGTCGAGCTCAAGGACCGCCTGAAGCGGATCGGTCCGGTGAACCTCCTGGCGGTGGAGGAGTTCGAGGAGAAGCGCGTGCGCCTGGAGTTCATGACCACCCAGCGCGACGACCTTCTCCGGGCCAAGGAAACCCTGGTGAAGACGATCGAGCAGATCAACCACACCGCGGCCCGGATGTTCATGGAGACCTTCTCCCAGGTTCAGGAGAACTTCCAGAAAACTTTCCAGGTGCTCTTCCAGGGGGGCGAGTGCTCGCTGGGCCTGGTGGGGGAGGATCCCCTGGAGGCGGACATCGAGGTGATGGCCCGGCCGCGCGGGAAGCGCCCCCAGTCCATCGCCCAGCTCTCGAGCGGCGAGCGCGCTCTCACCGCCATCGCCCTCCTCTTCGCCATCTACCTGGTGAAGCCGTCGCCCTTCTGCATCCTGGACGAGGTGGACGCGCCCCTGGACGACGCCAACATCGACCGGTTCGTGGCCATGGTGAAGGAGTTCTCCAAGCGCACCCAGTTCATCGTCATCACCCACAACAAGAAGACGATGGAGGCCTCGGACTGTCTGTACGGGGTGACCATGCAGCGGCCGGGGGTCTCGAGCGTGGTGTCGGTCAAGCTCGACGGGCTCCGGGCGGAGGAGGTGGCCGCGCACACCGGCGCGGGGGTCCGAGGCGCCAACGGCTCCACCCCCCGAAACGGCGGGACCAACGGGGGCGGAAACGGCTCCGGGGACGACGAGCCCGATCCGCTTTCCCCGGAGTCGATGATCGCGCAGTAACCTGATAGTCTTGGGGACTTGGGGCGGGGTCGCCGGTTCGGCCCCGCCCCGCTCGTTTTGGGCGGCGTCCGGCCCGGGCCCCGGGCCCCCATCGCGCCCCCCGGTTCCCCGATCCCGAACGGAAGCACCCATGCGCAAGCTTTTCGGAAAGCT
>CAYRIJ010000222.1:0-6463 GCA_964424285.1 uncultured bacterium | reverse complement strand
GAAGCCACCTTCCGCGGCACCGGCTGGAACGTGCTCAAGGTCATCTGGGGGGCGGACTGGGACCTGCTGCTCCAGAACGACCCGGACGGGATCCTGGTCCAGCGGATGGAAGAGGCGGTGGACGGCGATTACCAGAAGTATAGCGTGGAGTCCGGCGCCTACATCCGCGACCACTTCTTCGGCCGGGACCCCCGGTTGTTGAAGCTGGTCGAGCACCTCACCGACGAGGAGATCCGCAAGCTCCGTCGCGGCGGCCACGACCCGGAGAAGGTCTACGCGGCCTACAAGGGCGCGGTCGACCACAAGGGCCAGCCCACGGTGATCCTGGCCAAGACCATCAAGGGGTACGGCCTGGGGGAGGCGGGCGAGGGGAAGAACATCACCCACCAGCAGAAGAAGCTGAACGAGGTCGAGGTGCGGGAGTTCCGCTCCCGCTTCGGCATTCCCATCTCCGACGACGAGGTGGGGGCCGCGCCCTTCTACCGCCCGTCGGAGGACAGCCCGGAGATGCGCTACCTCCACGACCGGCGGAAGAAGCTGGGGGGGTACCTTCCCGAGCGCCGGGTGCGGGCGCCCAAGGGAGAGGCGGTTCCCCCGGAGCTCTTCAAGGAGTTCCACGAGGGTTCGGAGGACCGGGAAGCCGCCACCACCATGGTGTTCGTCCGCATCCTGGCCAAGCTTCTGCGCGACAAGTCGATCGGAAAGTACATCGTCCCCATCGTCCCCGACGAGGCCCGCACCTTCGGCATGGAGGCGCTCTTCCGCCAGGTCGGGATCTACTCCCACGTGGGGCAGAAGTACGAGCCGGTGGACCGCGAGACCCTCCTCTACTACAAGGAGGCCACCGACGGTCAGATCCTGGAGGAGGGAATCACCGAGGCCGGCTCGATGGCCTCGTTCGTGGCCGCCGGCACCGCCTACGCCACCCATGGGGTCAACACCATCCCCATCTTCCTCTTCTACTCCATGTTCGGCTTCCAGCGGATCGGCGACCTCATCTGGCTGGCCAACGACGTCCGCTGCCGGGGGTTCCTGATCGGCGCCACCGCCGGCCGGACCACCCTGGCCGGCGAGGGGCTCCAGCACCAGGACGGCCAGAGCCACCTCCTCGCCTACCCGAGCCCCAACGTGCGGGCCTACGATCCCGCCTTCGCCTACGAGATCGCGGTGCTGGTGGAGGAGGGAATCCGGGAGATGGTCGAGGAACAACGGCCGGTCATCTACTACCTCACGGTGGAGAACGAGCCCTATCCCATGCCCACCATGCCCGAAGGGGTGAAGGAGGGGATCCTGCGCGGGCTCTACCGGTTCAAGCCCTCCGCCAGGAAGGGGAAGAAGAAGCGGGTCCAGCTCCTGGGGAGCGGGGCCATCATGCGCGAGACCCTGAAGGCCCAGGAGTTGCTGGAGTCCCGGTACGGGGTGACCGCGGACGTGTGGAGCGTCACCAGCTACAAGGAACTCTTCACCGACGCCTTGGAAGTCGAGCGCTGGAACCTGCTCCACCCCGGCGAGCCGCCGCGCGTGCCCTACGTGCGGGAAGTTCTCGGCGACACGCCGGGAGCGGTGGTGGCGGCCTCGGACTACACCAAGGCCCTCCCGGAGTCGGTGGGCAAGTGGATCCCCGAGCCCTTCCTGGCCCTGGGCACCGACGGCTTCGGGCGAAGCGAGGACCGGGCGTCGCTCCGCGAGTTCTTCGAGGTGGACGCTCGGTTCATCACCCTGGCCGCCCTGGCCGCCCTCTCGCGGGCCGGCGCGGTGGAGACGGCGGTGGTGGTCCAGGCGGTCAAGGACCTGGGCATCGACCCCGAAAAGGCCAACCCCATGATCTCGTAGCCGGGCGGCGCGGCCGGCCCGGCCGGCCCGCGGCGATGATTTCGACCCGGACGACGCCGGGCGTCCCCCGGGACGCGACTCCGAACGCGGAAGGAACGTGAAGCATGGTCAAGGAAATGAAGCTCCCCGAGCTGGGGGAGAACATCGAGTCCGCCCAGGTCCTCTCGGTCCTCGTCTCCCCGGGCGACACGGTGGAGCGGGACCAGGCGGTGATCGAGCTGGAGACGGACAAGGCCACCGCCGAGGTGCCCTCCGAGGTCTCGGGGGTGGTGAAGGAAGTCCGGATCAAGGAGGGGGACGAGATCAAGGTCGGCCAGATCATCCTCACCGTGGAGGAGAACGGGGCCGGGCCGGCGGAGGCGCCGACCGGGGCCTCGAAGCCGGCGCGAGCGGAAGCGGCGGAGGCGGAGGCGGCGGAGGCCGCGGACACCGCCGAGGCGCCCGAAGAAGCTCCGGCCGCGCGGGAACCGGCCGCGCCGGAGGGCAAGACGACCGCGCCCGCCGGCGGGAAAGGCGCTCCGGAGCGCACGAGGCCCGCGCCCCGCGAGACGCCCGCCGCGCGCGGCGAGGTCGTCGCGTTCCCGGGGGGAGCGCCGGCGGAGGGCGAGGGACGGACCGGGGTCCGGGGTTCCTCGGAACCGGCGGAGATCGGCCGGGTGGCCCCCGCCGCGCCCTCGGTCCGGCGGCTGGCCCGGGAGCTGGGGATCGACGTGGAGGACGTGCCCGGCACCGGCCCCGGCGGCCGCATCTCCCAGGACGACGTGAAGGCCTACACCCGCTACCTGGTGTCGGCCGGCGGCCGGGAGCGCGGCGGCCGGCCCGCCGCCGCGGGAGCCGCGGGGTTCACCACCCCCGAGCTTCCCGACTTCAGCGCCTGGGGCGAGGTCGAGCGGGAACCGGCCACCAAGCTCCGCCGGCTGACCGGCGAGGCGATGGCCGTCTCCTGGCGCACCATCCCCCATGTCACCCAGTTCGACCGGGCCGACATCACCGAGCTCGAGGCCTGGCGGAAGCGCCGCGCCGCGGGATCGGAGGACGCGACCAAGATCACCGTCACCGCGGTGGCGGTCAAGGTGGCGGCGGTCGCCCTCCGGCGCTTCCCCCGGTTCAACGCCAGCTTCGACGACCGCGAGCACGAGATCGTGCTCAAGAAGTACGTGAACGTGGGCGTGGCGGTGGACACCGACCGCGGGCTCCTGGTCCCGGTGATCCGGGATGCCGACCGGAAGGGCGTGGCGGCCATCGCGGCGGAACTCACGGAGCTGGCCGAGAAGGCGCGGACCCGGAAGATCTCCGCCGAGGAACTCCAGGGAGCCAACTTCAACATCTCGAACCTCGGCGGGCTCGGCACGACCTACTTCTCCCCCATCGTGAACTGGCCCCAGGTCGCGGTGTTGGGAATGGGGCGGGCGACGCGCGAGCCGGTGTACCGGGATGCCGCGGCCGTCACGCCGGAGCCCCGGCTCATCCTCCCCCTGGCCGTCTCCTACGACCACCGGGTGATCGACGGCGCCGACGCCGCCCGGTTCCTCCGCTGGTTCGCCGAGGCCCTCGAACAACCCCTGCTTCTCGCCCTGGAAGGTTGAGCCGATGCCCGACACCCAGATGACCCGGGTCGCGGTGCTCGGGGGAGGACCCGGCGGGTACGCCGCCGCCTTCCTCGCCGCCGATCTCGGAATGGAAACGGTGCTGATCGATCCGGAAGCCAACCCGGGCGGGGTGTGTCTCTATCGCGGGTGCATCCCCTCCAAGGCGCTTCTCCACGTGGCCAAGGTCGTCCACGAGGCGCGGGCCGCCGCGGACTGGGGGGTGACCTTCGGGGAGCCGGAGATCGACCTCGACCGGGTTCGCGCCTGGAAGACCGAGGTGGTCGAGAAGCTCACCGGCGGCCTCGGGCAGCTCGCGCGAAAGCGCAACGTCACCACCATCCGGGGGACGGGCCGGTTCGAGAACCCCCGGAGCCTCCAGGTGGAGACCGAGGCGGGCACGGTGCGGGTGGGATTCCGGGAGGCGGTGGTGGCCACCGGCTCCCGCCCCGCCGAGCTGCCCTTCGCCCCGAAGAGCGGGCGCATCATGGACTCCACCGCGGCCCTGGATCTCCCCGACGTTCCCGAGCGGCTCCTGGTGGTGGGAGGCGGCTACATCGGCCTGGAGATGGGCTCGGTCTACGCCGCGCTCGGAAGCCGGGTCACGGTGGTGGAGATGATGGGGAGCCTCCTCCCCGGGGTGGACGCGGACCTGGTGCGGCCCCTGGCGCGGCGGGTCGAGGCCGATTTCGAGGCGGTCCACCTGGGCACGCGCATCGTCTCCATGGAGGAGACCGCCTCCGGGGTGGCGGTGGTCCTGGACGGATCGCCGGAGGAGAAGCGCCAGACCTTCGACCGGGCCCTGGTGTCGGTGGGACGGAAGCCGAACTCGTCGGGGCTGGGGCTGGAGGGGACCGCGGTCCGGGTGGACGAGCAGGGCTTCATCCAGGTGAACGGCCAGCGCCGCACCCACGAGCCCTCGATCTACGCCATCGGCGACGTGGCCGGACAACCCATGCTGGCCCACAAGGCATCCCACGAGGGGAAGACCGCGGTCGAGGCCATCGCCGGCCAGAAGGCGGTCTACGAGCCCGCCGCCGTCCCCGCGGTGGTGTTCACCGATCCCGAGGTGGCGTGGTGCGGGCTGACCGAGTCCGAGGCCAAGGCCCGCGGGATCCCGATCGAGGTCGGACGCTTTCCCTGGGGGGCTTCCGGCCGCGCGCTCACCCTGGGCCGCTCGGACGGGCTCACCAAGGTGCTGGTGGACCCGGGTACCGGGCGGGTGCTCGGGGTGGGCATCGTCGGCCCCGGGGCCGGGGAGCTGATCGCCGAGGGGGTCCTGGCCGTCGAGCTGGCCGCCACCGCGCGGGACCTGGACCTCACCATCCACCCCCACCCCACCCTCTCCGAGACCGTGATGGAGGCCGCGGCGACCATCTTCGGCACCGCCACCGACGTCTACAAGCCGAAGCGGAAGTAGCGGCCGAAGACGGTCCCCTTGCCCCCCGGATCGGCACCGCGTATACATTGCGTACCCCCGCCTCCGGCCGCTCGTTCGGGAGGATGTTTCACGATGTCGTTCGAACCAGGTTCGGGGTCCCCGCGCGCGCCCCGGAGGACCGCGCGCCGTCCCCCCGGTGGACCGCGCATGACGTGGGCCGCCCTGCTCGCGTGCCTGGTCCTGCCCGCGTTGGCGGGGGCGGGCCGGGTCCCGGAGACGGCCCCCGGCGCCTCGCCCGCCGACAGCCTCACCGCCCGCTACCGCGAGGCCTCGGAGCGGTTGATCACCGCGGCCCGGACGTCCTCCGACGCCTACGACAACCTGGCCGTCCTCACCGACGAAATCGGAAACCGCCTCTCGGGATCCGACAACATGCGCCGCGCGATCGACTGGGCCCAGGACCTCATGCGACGCGAGGGGTTCGCCGACGTCCACGCGGAGTCCGTGATGGTGCCGGTCTGGGTGCGCGGGGAGGAGAGCGCGGAGATCGTCGCTCCGGTCCCGCACCGGCTCAACATCCTGGGTCTGGGGCGAAGCGTGGGAACGCCCCCCGAAGGCGTCACCGCCGAGGTCCGGGTGGTGAGCACCTTCGCCGGGCTGGACTCCCTCGGCGCGGAGGCCGCGGGGAAGATCGTCCTCTTCGACGCCCCCTTCGTGGACTACGGGACCACCGTGGCCTACCGGGTCCACGGGGCGTCGCGGGCGGCGCGGCTCGGCGCGGTGGCCGCGCTGGTCCGTTCCATCACGCCGGTCAGCCTCGACACCCCCCACACCGGGACCCTCTTCTACGCCGGCGACGCGCCGCGCATCCCCGCCGCGGCGGTGACCCTGGAGGACGCCGGGCTCATCCACCGCATGGTCGCGCGGGGCGACACGGTGCGGGTGCGCCTCACCCTGGGGGCGCAAACCCTCCCCGACGCGCCCTCGGCCAACGTGGTCGGGGAGATTCCGGGGCGCGAGCGGCCGGAGGAGATCGTGCTCCTGGGCTCGCACCTCGACTCCTGGGACGTGGGCCAGGGCGCCCAGGACGACGGGTCGGGGTGCCTGGCGGTGATCGAGGCCGCGCACCTGATCGGGAAGCTGGACCTCCGGCCCCGTCGGACGATCCGGGTGGTGCTGTTCGTGAACGAGGAGGATGGCCTCCGCGGCGGGCTCGGGTACCGCGACCGCCATGCCGCCGAGCTGGATCGCCACGTGGCGGCGATCGAGTCCGACCTGGGAAACGGCCCCCTTCAGGGGTACGACTACGAGCTCAGGATCCCCGGGGCCGGGAAGGATGACCCCGGCGCGGAGGCCCGCCTCGCCGAGGCCCGCGACGAGGGCCTGGCGATCCTGGACGGGCTGGCTCCGCTCCTGGCGCCCCTGGGCATGGGGAAGATCCGGGCCGGGGGCTCGGGCGCGGACATCGGGCCGTCGGTGGCGGAGGGGGTCCCCGGCCTCGGCGTCCGCCACGACATGACCCGGTACTTCGACATCCACCACACCCGGGCCGACACCTTCGACAAGATCGACCGGGGGCGGCTGGACGACGAGGTGGCGGCGGTGGCGATCGCGGCCTACGTGCTGGCCGACATGCCCGGACGGTTGCCGCGGGCCGGGGGGC
>CAYRIJ010000221.1:3915-6468 GCA_964424285.1 uncultured bacterium | reverse complement strand
CTCCTCCGGCCGGGGGCCGGCGCTTGGGGGTCCCGCGGGGAAACGGGTCAGTCGGAGAACTCTACCCGGACCGGTCCGGGTATGAGTCCGGCTTCGAAACCGTCCTCGAGAAGCCGGTGGACGGCCTTTCGCCCCCGGTCCCCGTAGTCGACGGTGAGGTCGTTCACGTACATGCCCACGAACCGGTCGGTCAGGTCCTCGGTCATGTCGCGGGCGTACTGCAGGGAGTGCTTCACCGCCTCGGTCCGGTGCTCCAGCCCGTAGACGATGGACTCCTTGAGGAGCTTCGAGACGGTGCGGATCTTCTCCTCGCCCAGCGAGCGGCGGATGGCGTTCCCGCCCAGGGGAAGCGGCAACCCTTCGTACCGCTCGCCCCACCAGGTCCCCAGGTTCAGGACCTCCACCAGCCCCTTCTCCCGGTAGGTGAGCTGGCCCTCGTGGATGATCAGGCCGGCGTCCACCCGGCCCGAGGCCACCTCGTCGATGATCCGGTCGAAGGGAACCACGGTGAACCGGAAGTTCCCCACCGCCAGCTTCAGGACCAGGAACGCGGTGGTCATGGTCCCCGGCACCGCCACGAGCTTCCCGCGGGTCAGGTCCCCGGGCGCCATGGGTTTCCGGGCCACCACCATGGGGCCGTAGCCTTCCCCCATGCTGGCCCCGTGGGGAAGGAGGGCGTAGCGGTCCTGGATGTAGGCGTAGGCGTGGATGCTCACCGCGGTGATGTCCAGCTCCTCCCGGGTGGCCCGCTGGTTCAGGGTCTGGATGTCCTCCAGGATGTGGGTGAACCGGAACCCGCCGGTCTCGATCTTCCCTGCGGCCAGGGCGTAGAACATGAAAGCGTCGTCGGGGTCGGGGCTGTGCCCCAGGGTCAGGGTCTCCGGTGTCATGCTGGCCTCGCTGGGAAACGGGGGTGAGGGCGGAAACGCGTCCATTCTAGCCGCCGGGCCTTGGGTTGTCACCCGCGGGGGTCCGAGGCCTCGGGGGGAGGCCCTGCGGGCTTCGGGGCGTTTTAGGCGCCCTGCCCGCCCGCTCCCCGCTTGACGCTCGGCCCGTAACCCTCTTAAATCCGGTGGGTCGGGCCTCCGGTCCGCAATCAAGGAGGGTTTTCCATGCCGGCACTGAACGGGAGGGCGCGCACCCGGGTCGGGTTCGCGGTGGCGTTCGCAGTTCTCTTGGGGGTTCTCTCACTGACCGGGCGGGCCGCCGCCGAGGCGCCGTTCTTCTACGACGACGTCTCCCTGGCCGCCACCTACGATTCCACCTTCACCCCCATGGACCGCCACGCCGGGCTGGTGGCTCTCATGGTCCAGGGGTGGTCCTATCCGCCGCCGGGGACGCCGCGGCAGAGCGTCGCCGACCAGGACTACGCCGCCGAGTACCGTTTCCAGTGGTGGGCCACGCTCGACCCGCGCTATTCCCTGCTCGTCGAGCTCAAGGGCTCGTCCCGGGACCAGGTCGTGGCCGGCGACTACTTTCTGAAGAGCGAGTTCGTCTACCAGGGGGTCCACGCGCCGCTCTGGGTCTACGGCGGGATCCGCCTCCCCGAGAAGGACAACTTCATGGTCTACGGCGGGGTGGAAAGCATGTCCATGAAGCTCCAGGACATGATCCCCAGCACCACCCTCGATCTCCCGGTGGCCTTCCGCGGGTGGGCCGAGCTCCGATACGACATCGACGACACGAATCCCACCCTGAGGCTCATGGGCATGGGTCACACCATCCCCGGCTGGGGGGTGGAGAACTTCACCCTCACCGCGGGTCTGGACACGTTCTTCAAGGAAGCGTCCGAGCCGATCTGGATGCTGGAAGGTCATGCCGAGTACGCGGTCACCCCGCCCGGATTCGCCCGGCTGAGCGTGATGGCGGGGTACGGCATCGATCTCAGGGCGGCGGGGGAGCAGCGGCTGAGCCTCGGCGCCCGCCTCGGTCTTTTCTAGCCCGGCCCATCACGTAGCCGCCGCCGCCGGCGGATGCCGGGAGCGCTCCGGCCCGCGGCGTCAACGCGGCGGGGAGGTTCGGCTTGCACTGTGACGCCTGCGGCGCGCCGATCGAGGAAGGCGCGCGGTTCTGCCCGACCTGCGGAGCCCCGGTCCCCGGCCCGGCTCCCGCCTCCCCCTCCGGCTCCGGCTCCTGGGCGCCGCCGCCGGGGGGGCCCGCCCCGGCGGCATCTCCCGCCGCCGCGCCGCCCCCCGAGGCCTCGGCGGCTTTTCCCCCCACCCTTCCCCTCCCCTCGGGGAACGACCCCCTCTCCCTGGACGAAGCCCGGCGCCTGGGCTGGAACTGGGGGGCGTTCTTTCTCCCCTACCTCTGGTTCCTGGGGCATGGACGCGTGGCCGCGGGGATGCTGCTCCTCGTATCGAGCGGGGTGCCGTTCCTGAACCTTCTCCACATCGCGATCTACCCGATCCTGGGGATCTACCTGGGCCTGAACGGCTACGAGCAGGCCTGGCGCCACCAACCCTATCACTCGGTGGACCAGCTTCGTTCGCGCGAGCGCGACTGGGCGATCTGGGGGTTCGTGGCGGTGGCCCTGGTCCTGGTCTCGATGGT
>CAYRIJ010000221.1:2537-3815 GCA_964424285.1 uncultured bacterium | reverse complement strand
ACCGCGATGAGCATGCTTCAGGACAAGGACAAGCCCAAGGTGGCGGAGCGGTTGGCGGAGATGACCGATCCGGTGAAGGTGGTTCTCTTCACCCAGGAGTTCGAGTGCCAGTTCTGCCGGGAGACCCATGATCTCCTGAAGGACCTCGCCGCGCTGAACGACAAGATCCAGATCGAGGTCTACGACCTGGTGAAGGACGCGGCGAAGGCGGCGGAATACGGGATCGAGAAGATCCCGGCCATCGCCTTGGTCGGAAAGCGGGATTGCGGGATCCGCTACTACGGGATCCCCGCCGGCTACGAGTTCGCGAGCCTGCTGGAGGATCTCGTCATGGTCTCCACCGGGGAGAGCGGTCTCACCGAGGCCTCCAAGAAGCGGCTCCACGCCCTGAGCGAACCGGTGCACATCCAGGTCTTCGTCACCCCCACCTGCCCCTACTGCCCGGGCGCGGTCCGGCTGGCCCACAAGTTCGCCCTGGAGAGCGACCTGGTGACCGCCGATATGGTGGAGGCCACCGAGTTCCCCGAGCTGAGCATGCGCTACGACGTGATGGGGGTGCCCAAGACGGTGGCCAACGACCGGTCGGCGGCGGAGGGAATGCTCCCCGAGGACGCCTTCCTCGAGCAGGTTCTGGCCGCGGCGGCGCACCAGCCCGCATAATCGATTTGGGGACGGGAGTCGGTGGGGGCACGCTCCCCCAGTCCGTCACCGACTCTCATCCTCTTCCTGGTCGGGCCGTCCACGGAGCCCGGGGCGGGACGGGGCGATGCAACGAGGAGGCGGTGACATGGCGGAGGGATCCCGGTTCACGATCACCCTCGAGCACCTCGAGGAGTACGAGTTCAAGGTCCGGTTCGACTGGGACGGGGTGGAGGACCTGCTGCTGGACGAGCCGGTGCCCATGGGGGGGCAGCGCGGCCCCAACGCCGCCCGCCTGCTCGCGGCCGCGGTGGGAAACTGCCTGAGCGCAAGCCTCATCTTCTGCCTCCGCAAGGCCAAGATCGAGCCCGCGGGGATGAAGACCACGGTGGAGGGACGGATCGTCCGGAACGAGAACAAGCGGCTCCGCGTGGGCGGCGTGTCGGTCCGTATCGAGCTGGACACCGGCGAGGATCCCAACCGCATGGGCCGCTGCCTGAGCCTCTTCGAGGACTACTGCGTGGTGACCGAGAGCGTGCGGAAGGGGATCGAGGTGGACGTGGAGGTGGTGGACCCCGCCGGCGCGGTCCTCTTCACCAGCGAGGCGCGCGAGGCGAAGGCGTAGCCCGTTTCCCCCCC
>CAYRIJ010000221.1:0-2437 GCA_964424285.1 uncultured bacterium | reverse complement strand
GGCGCGCGGCGGCCTCGTGGACCGCGAACACCGGGGCCGGGTCACCCGAGGACACGGCGGAAATACCCGAGAAGGTTCTCCCCCAGAAGGCCGGTCAGCTCCTCTTCCTTCCACCCGCGCTCCAGGAGCCCCGCGGTGAGGTGGGGGAGCTTCCCCACGTGCTCGAGCCCCACCGGGAACCGGCGGGCGCCGTCGAAGTCGCCGCCCAGGGCCACTCCCCCGACGCCCATCACCCGGAGCGCGTGGTCGGCGTGGTCCACCGCGTCGGCCAGGGTGGCGCGGGGGACGAATCGGTCGTAGATGACGTATTCCTCCTCGCTGATGCCGGCGAAGTCCTTCATGTCGGTGCGGTCGGTGACCGCCGCGTAATCCGGAGTCTCCTTGGCCCGGGACCAGGCCCGGGACTCGTCCACCAGGAAGCCGCTGGCGAAGCAGATCCCCATGACGCCCCCGCGATCGGCCAGCGCGCGCATCTGCGCGTCGTCGAGGTTCCGGCGGTGATCGTTGAATCGCTTGGTGGAGGAGTGGCTGGCGAAGGGGCTCCTGGTCGCGCACGCCAGGACGTCCCGGAAGGTGGTGGGGGCGACGTGGGAGATGTCCACCGCCATCCCGATCTCTTCCATCACCCCCACGACGTCCCGGCCGAAGTCGGTGAGGCCGCCGTGCTGTTTCAGCGATCGATCCATGGGACCGCACCCGTCGGCCCAGTTGTTCGTGTTGTTCCAGGTCAAGGTCATGGCCCGGACCCCGCGGGCGTGGAAGCGGCGAAGCGTGTCCAGGGAGTCCTCGATGGCGTGGCCGCCCTCGATGGAGAGCACCCCCCCGAACTTCCCGGCCCTGCGGGCGGCGTCCAGGTCGGCGGCGGTGCGGCACGCGGCCAGCCGGTCGGGCCGGCGCGCGACCTCCTGTTCGAACCGGTCGATCAGCCGGTCCACGTGCGCGGCACAGCGGTCGGGAAGGAACCTGGGGGAGACGTAGCAGGCGAAGAGCTGGGCCTTGAGGCCTCCCGCGGCGATCTTGTCCCAGGAGAGGTGGGCGTCCTCCGGCGCGGTCTCCAGGTCGTAGCCCCGGTCCAGCATCTCCGAGAGGGTGTCCACGTGGCCGTCCATGATGAAGGCGCGCCGATGGAGCGCCTGGGCGCGCTCCTGGAACTCGGGGGCGGGGAGATCGGGGCAGGGTGTGCTCGACATGGGATGGGATCGTAAGGCCCCCCGCGCGGGGGGGCAAGAAGATGCCGGCCCGGGTGAACCGCGAACCGTGAGCCGGGAGTCGGCCCACCCGGACCGGCAAACACCTGCCGGATCGTCGCTCCCCTGCGGGAGCCTCATCGAGCCTGGGGTTCTCCGTCCGTCGCGGGCCCCGGGTTTTCACGGAGCAATTCCCGGAGGATCCGAAGAACCGTCCCGGACGGGCCGTCGCCGGCTTGGATAGCGCGACCCGCCCGGGCCGGGTTCCCCTCTCGAACCCCGGACCCCGACCGCTCACGAAGCCCGATCGGGCCGTGCTTCGTGAGCGCGGGATCAATAGTCGTTGTACTCCACGCGGACCAGGCTCAGCGCCCTCGGGTGGTCGTGGAAGCGCAGGTGCGCGTTGTAGTCGGCCACCGACCAGAAGGTCTCCCCGCAGAAGGGGTCGTAGAAGACGTAGCCCACCGGGGGCACGTCCCCGACCTGGATGTTGATGGCCAGGCCGCCCACGTAGATCCCCAACCCGGCGCTGAAGAAGAACGGGTCGCCGTCCACGTAGATGCGCCGGGTGTCCTGGAACCACGGGCGAACGTGAACCGGCCGGGGCCGGTAGATCACCCGGGGGAGATAACTGGGCCGACGGTGGTTCACGAACAACCGGGTCTCGTGGCGGCGCCCGGTGACGAAGCGGTCCCGGTCGACGTGGCCCCGCCGGGAGTCCCCACGATGATCCTGGTACCGCCCGCGGTGGTCGTTCCGGCGGCTCTCGCCTCGGGCCGGGGACCGATCGCCCCGGTTCCCCTGGTCGCCCCGCCGGTACCGGTCCGCGTTCCCCTGCTTCGCCTTCTGCTTCCGGCCGCGCGGTGCTTGCTGCTTCCCACGCGCTCTCTGCTCGGCTCGTGCCTTGCCGCGGGCCTGGGGCGCGGCCTCGGCGGTCGCGATCACCGAGCCGGCGCCCAGGGAAAGCGCGGCGGCGGCGATCACCCCCGTCACCCAGCTCCGATGGATCCTCCGTCTCGTGTTCATGTCCGATCTCCTTTCCAGAGCCCCGTCCGTCGTCGGTGGTCGTTGCCGGCGCCGGCGCTTGGAGCCGCCGGCCCGGTGCTGCCGTCCGGTAAAGCAGGCGGCGTGCCAAGCCGGGCGACCGTCACGGCGCAGCCGTAACTAATTGACTGAGTGCGGGTTGCGTGGTCGTCTCCCGGTTCCCGCATCGCGCGCCGAGGCCTCGGCGCCCGCTCGGCTGTGTCCCC
>CAYRIJ010000220.1:0-6477 GCA_964424285.1 uncultured bacterium | reverse complement strand
ACTTCTGGGCGGCGACGGCGAGCTGGGGGCCACCCTCCTGATCGAGATCGACGACCCCGACGAGCGGAACGTGAAGCTCCGCGAGTGGATGGAGCTTCCCGAGCACCTCTATGCGCTGCTCGAGGACGGCGCCAAGGTGCGCCCGACCTTCGACGAGAGCCAGCGGGGGGAGGGACGGCTGAGTTCGGTCCAGTACCTGAAGTTCAAGGTCGGCAAGAGCGCCCCGGTCGCCCTGGGGGTCGATCTCCCCGGCGCGGAGGCCGAAACCCGGCTCACCGACGCCCAACGCCAAGCGCTAGCGGAGGATCTGAAGGGCTGAGTCCGGGCCCCTCGTTGGCCGCCTAGTAGATATCCAGCGGCACGTCGTGGACCGGCGCCGGGAACGCCTGGTTCAGCTCCGCCAGGTCCTCCCGGGTCAGCTCGATCTCCACCGAGGCGGCGTTGGCGCGGACGTGCTCCTCCTCGGACGCCTTCACGATGGCCACCACGCCGCGGTGGTGGACGGTCCAGGCCAGGGCGATCTGCTCCGGGCTCAGACCGTGGCGCCCGGCCACTTCACGCAATCCAGGCTGTTCCCCGAGCTGGCCGCGCTCGAGCGGCGAGTAGGCCATGACCACGATCTGGCGCTCCGCGCACCAGGGGAGGAGCCCCGGCTCGATGTTCCGCCGCTCCAGGTTGTAGAGCACCTGGTCCGCGGCTACCCGGTCGCCCCCGGACAGTTCCTGGGCTTCCTTCATGGCCTCGAGATCGAAGTTGCTGACCCCGTAGTCCATGATCTTTCCCGCGTCCACCAGCTCCTGGAAGGCCTCGAAGGTTTCCTCCAGGGGATGATTCCCCGGCCAGTGGAGGAGGTAGAGATCCAGCCGGTCGGTTCCGAGGCGCTTGAGGCTGCGCTCCACGGCGCGGATGGTCCCCTTCCGCGACGCGTTCTGCGGCGACACCTTGGACACCAGGTAGATCTCGTCCCGGCGGCCGCGGATCGCCTCGCCCACCACCTTCTCGGCGCCGCCGGAGGCGTAGGACTCCGCGGTGTCCACCAGGGTGAGACCCAGGTCGAAGCCGAGCTGGAGCGCCCGGACCTCGTCCTTCTTCCGGGCGGCCTTCTCCCCCATGTGCCAGGTGCCCTGACCGAGGACCGGAAAATGTGCGCCGGTTCGAGCCTCGATGGTGCGCATCGTGAACCTCCCCTGGGTGCTTCCCCGCGAGGGGGGCAGAACCTAACCCCCATGAAGCCATAGCGTTAACAGCCTACCAGACAGAGCCGGGGCGGCCGGGTTCTCCGGCCGCCCCCCATCTTAGCGCGAACGCGGCCGAGTTCCCAATCAGTCGAAGAGGGCCTCGACCTTCCGGTACTGGTCGTGAACCGACTCCACCGCCGCCGCCGCC
Source organism: uncultured bacterium (assembly GCA_964424285.1). Taxonomy (GTDB): domain Bacteria; phylum Eisenbacteria; class RBG-16-71-46; order JABDJR01; family JABDJR01; genus CAVSKL01. Next base: position 5,091 of record CAYRIJ010000220.1, on the reverse strand, counting down.
GGCTCCCAGGAGCCGCCGCCGGCGGTTTCCTGGAGGGCCTGGGTGCGCTCGCAGAGGGCGGCGATCTCGGTCTTCAGGGTGTCGGACTTCTCCGCGACCCAATCGGGCACCGGGGCCTCGGAGAGGCGCGCACACCGTTCGGAGAGGGCGGCGGACGCTTCCCGCAACGATTCCAGATCCTGGGCCGGCAGGTGCCGGTGATAGATCTTGTAGAGCTCCACGTGATAGGCGTCCAGTTCCTTCATCACCGGCCGCACCACCCGCACCTGCTTCTCGAAGTCGGTGTGGAGGCATTCCACCGCGTTCATGAGCGCGTCCCGGTCGTCGGCCGCCGCCGCGGTCTCGTAGGCCGCGAGGTCGGCGCGGAGGCGGTCCAGCCCCTCCGCCCACGCCGCGCTCTTGTCCCGAAGTATCCCCGGCAGCTCCGCCGCCGCCACCGCCTCGACGTGCTCCCGCACCTGGGGGAGAAGCTCCTTCATCATCGCGGTGTCCTTCTCCGGCCAGGCGGTGTGCCAGAGGGGGAAGATCACCTCGTGGAACGCGGTGAGCGCGGGAACCTCGGCCTTGAGTTCGGTCTCGCCCGCCGCCTCCGTCTGGTCCCCCTCGTCCCCGGCCGCCTTCCCGTGGGAGGGGCAGGGAGGCTCCGCCGCGGCGAACCCCCAGACGAAAACTCCCAGCAACGCCGTCAGCACCCAAATCCGACCGATCATGTCGTTTCTTCCTCCTCCCCGCCACGGACTCGCCATCCGGGGACTCCCCCCGGTGAGCCGTATTGTTCCGATTCCGACGGCGAAACTCAAGCGCCATCGGCGGGGCGGAATCGTGACCTTCCCCGGCGGAATCCGTCTACACTGTGGGCCACGCATCTCCCCGCCCGGGTGAGAAAGGGGTGTCCGTGACGGTGTCGGTCGGGGGACGGCCGGGGATGCGACGCGTCCTCGTCCTCCTCGCGGTCCTGGTGGCGGTGGCGGCGGTCCTCGCTTGGGGCACCGTGCGCGAGGTGCAGTCCGGTGCGCGCGAGGTCGAGGCCCTGATGACCGCGCACGCCCGCTCCATCGCCGACGTGGTGGCGGAGAGCGGCCGGCACAGCCTCGAGGCCTATCTCCGGTGGGAGAACGAGATCGCCGGGCGCCTGGTCGACAACGCCCGGTGGGTCGCGCTCCAGGACTCGGAGTCCCCCCTGGACTCCGCCCAGCTCGCCCGCTTCGCCGAAGCCCACCATCTCCACCGCATCAACCTCTTCGACGCCCGGGGGGACCGCGTGGCCACCAGCAGCCCCGAGGAGGACCACGGCGACGTCCTTCCCCGGCACCATCCGCGCGATTTCATCGCCCCGATCCTCGAAGGCCGGACCGCCGTCCTCCGGATCGGGTTCAAGCCCGCCCGGTTCCTCCCCGGCCGCCGGTTCGCGGTGGCGGTGGCCCGCCCCGGCGGGGGAGCGGTGGTGGTGAACGTGGACGCCGACACCATGCTCGCCGCGCTCGAGACCATGAACCCCGGCCACCTCTTCCGCACCCTGGGCGAGGCCCACGGAGTGCGCTACCTGGCCATCCAGGATCGGGAGGGGATCCTGGCCGCTTCGCCCGGCGCGGCGGACTACGCGTTGAGCGGCGCCGCCGATTCCGCCTTCGCCGGGCTCCGCACCGAACGGGACCTCCTCACCCGGGTGCTCGACTCCCCCGCGGGGAAGGTGTTCGAGGTGGACCGCCTGGTGCAGTTCCCGGGGGAGAAGCCGGCGGTGCTCCGGGTGGGGCTCGACGCCGCGCCGCTCATGACCGCCCGGTCCGATCTCCGGCGCCGGGCCTGGATGCGCTCCGTGCTCTTTCTCATCACCGCCGGGCTCGCCGGGGGGCTCCTCCTGGCCTGGCAACGTCACGGGCTCCTGGACCGCGAGATGGCCCGGACCCGGGTCGAGCTCACCGCCGCCGCCGAGGAGGCGCGCCGCACCGAGAAGCTGGCCGCGATGGGGGCCCTGGCCTCGGGGGTGGCCCACGAGATCCGAAACCCCCTCAACACCATCCACATGATCGCCCAGCAACTCGGGCGCGACTCGGGCCTGGCCGCCGAGGTGCGCGAGGAGGCGGGACACGTGCGGGCGGAGGCGGAACGCATCGAGGGAATCGTGCAACAGTTCCTGGAGTTCGCCCGGCCTCGCGCGCCCCGGCCCGAAAGTTTCGACGCCGGCGAGGTGGTGGCCGGCGCCGCGCGCGCCCAGGAAGCGGCCTTCGCCGCCGCCGGGTTGACCCTGGTGGTGGAGGCGGACCACATCCCGGTCCGGCTCGACCGGGAGTTCCTGGTGGAGATCGTGGAGAACCTGGTCCGGAACGCCCGGGAGGCGAGCCCGCCCGCGGGGACGGTGCGGGTGTCCGCCCGCCGCCGGCGCGACGCGGCCGAGATCTCGGTCGCCGACGAGGGGGCGGGAGTGCCCGAGGAGATCGGGCCCCGGATCTTCGACCTGTACTTCACCACCAAACCGGGGGGGAGCGGGCTCGGCTTGAGCCTGGTCTCGCGCATGGTGTCGGACCTGGGGGGAACGGTGCGGCTGGATCCGGCGCGCGCGCCCGGAGCGCGATTCGTGGTGCGCCTTCCCCTGGATGGAGGCGGGCGATGAACGCGGCGACGATCGTGGTGGCCGACGACGAGACCCTTCAGCGCAGGACCCTGGCCGGCTTCCTGGCCAAGGCCGGCCATCGGGTGATCGAGGCGGCCTCGGGCGAGGAGGCGGTGCGCGCGGTCGAAGGGGGGCCGGTGGACCTGGTGCTCACCGATCTTCGCATGCCCGGCCTCTCCGGGATGGACGTGGTGCGGGGGGTGAAGGCGATCCAGCCCGAGGTCGCGGTGGTGGTGCTCACCGCCTTCGGCACCGTCCGGGGGGCGGTGGAGGCGATGAAGGCGGGGGCCGCCGACTATCTCACCAAGCCGGTGGACCTGGACGAGCTGGATCTGGTGGTGGCCCGCGTGCTGGAGACGCGGGACCTGGTGCGGGAGAACCGGGAGCTCCGGCGGCGGCTGGAGGAATCCACCGCCGGGTTCCGTCTCCTGGGGCGGTCGACCGCGCTCCGCGAGGTCCTCTCCCTGAGCTCCCGGGTGGCCGGGACCGACGCCACCGTTCTCATCCGGGGAGAGAGCGGAACCGGGAAGGAACTCCTGGCCCGGTCCATCCACCTCCTGGGACGCCGGGCCCGGGGGCCGTTCGTGGCGATCAACTGCGCCGCGCTTCCGGAGACGCTCCTGGAGAGCGAGCTGTTCGGCCACGAACGGGGCTCCTTCACCGGGGCCGAGCGCCGCCACCGCGGCCGGGTGGAAGCGGCCGAGGGGGGAACCCTCTTCCTGGACGAGATCGGGGACGTGGCGCCGGCGGTGCAGGTCAAGCTCCTCCGGTTCCTGCAGGAGCGCGAGTTCACGCCGGTGGGGGGGGAGACCGCCCTCCGCGCCGACGTCCGGGTCATGGCCGCCACCCATCGCGACCTCGAGGCGATGATGCGCGACGGCGGCTTCCGCGACGATCTCTTCTACCGGCTCAACGTGGTGAGCCTCACCCTCCCCCCGCTCCGCGACCGGCGCGAGGACATCCCCGAGCTGATCGAGCACTTCCTGGCCCGCTTCGCCCGGCGCCACGACCGCCCGGTCACCCAGGCCAGCCGCGAAGCCACCGACGCCCTGATCAAGTACGCCTACCCCGGAAACGTGCGCGAGCTGGAGAACATCGTGGAGCAGGCGGTGATCCTGGCCCGGGGGCAGGTGATCATGGTGGAGGATCTTCCACCGGCGGTGCGGCGGCCAGGCGGCGGCGGCCCGGCGGACCCGCTCTCTCCGGATGCCGTGGAAGGAAATCTCCCCGCGGTGCTCGACGACCTGGAGCGCCGGATCGTGCTCGAGACCCTGGCTCGCGAGGGGGGGAACCAGAGCGAGACCGCGCGGCGGCTCGGCCTCACCGAGAGCGGGCTTCGCTACAAGCTCAAGCGCTGGCAGGGGCCGGAGTAGCCGGGTCGTCGCTCCTCCCGCCGGCGTCCCTCGGACCTCCGGCCGCTTCCGTCCACCCGGCGGACCCCGGCGGCTCGCAGAATCCTGCGAGCGGAAGCCTCGAGACCTCGGCGATCCCTGCGAGACGACCGGCCGACGGCGCGGCCCGAGGGACGGCCGGGGCGGGCCGCAGGGCCGCAAGCCGCCATCCCCCAAGCCGTAGCCCGTTTCACCCTCCACGCCCGCCGAACCGGCACGTTCGATGCTCTATGACCGGGCAGGCCCCGACGAACAGGAGCGGCCCGCGGGTTCGGGTCGAACCGGAAGGAGATGGATCATGGCACGGTGGACTCTGGTTTCTCTGATGGCGGTGGGGCTCGTGGCGCTGTTCGCCGCTTCCCCCGCGTTGGCCCAAGGGAACGGCTTCGGGCACGGGGTGGGCGGGTTCGTGGACGAGAACGGTGACGGTTTCAACGACCTGGCGCCTGACGCGGACGGCGACGGGATCCCCAACGGGCTCGATCCCGACTACCAGCCGCCCCAGGACGGCACCGGGGCGCAGTTCGGCCATCGCGCAAACGGGGCTTCGATGGCCACGGATGGGTACGCGGCGTGGTTCCGGTACCTGCTTGCGCCCCGGTGCGTTCTTGCCGGAGACCCCTTCGCCTTCGGCATGACGCTGAACGGGGCCGGACGCGGCCACGGCTGGGGGCCGGGTGACGGCACCGGTTTCGGCGGCGACGGGCCCCACGACGGGACGGGGTTCGGCCCCGGCGGGACGACGGGGAACCACGGCGGCATGAACCTCGACGGCCCCGAGAACGGGAACGGCAACGGCAACGGACGACGCGGAGGACGGTAGCGAGACGACCGTGGCGGGGCCGGTGAGTGCCGGCCCCGCCCGGTTCTTTCCACGTACGCGCGCGGAAACGGGAAGGATTGGAGGCGGCGACATGAGAGCGACCAGCGGGCGGTTCAGAGCGGCGGCGGCGGGAGCGATGCTCGCCGCCGTGTTCTCCGCCCCGCCGGCTTCCGCCGGGACCTCGGTCCAGGGGGCGCTCACCGTGGGAGGCGGCTACCTGGCCCACCCGCTGGGAATCGCCGAAGACCGGGACGCGGGCTACCTCC
>CAYRIJ010000219.1:0-6516 GCA_964424285.1 uncultured bacterium | reverse complement strand
TGCGCCTCGATCCCCAGGCGGCGGGACTCACCGCCGACCGGAGCCACGCGGTTCTCTACGCGGTCTCGGTATGGCGCGATCTCACGCCGCTCGGGACGGCGCTGGCGATCCTCGGCCTGGCCGCCGCCCTCCGTCGCCGGCGGCCCCTCGCCTTCGTGCTGGTCGCGTTCCTCGCCCTCCAGGCCCTCTTCTTCACCCGGGTCGGGTTTCCCACCCACCCCGCGGTCTATCTCGGGGTGGTGGAGCGCTTCTACATCCTTCCCGACCTGATGCTGGCCCTGGCCGCCGGGCTCGGCGCGGCGGCCCTCCTCGCCCGCATCCCGAATCGACCGCGGCCGGCGGCGGCCCTCGGTCTCGTTCTCGCCGCCGGCCTCTGGCCCCTCGCCGCACACTTCCGCCTGGTGGATCAACGCGGGAACACCTTCGCCGGGGACCTCAACCGGAATGTCCTCGCCTCGCTCCCTCCGAACGCGGTGCTCTTCACCCAGGGGGACCTCTTCCACAACGGGCTCGCCTACCTCACCCTGGTGGAGGGGGAGCGCCCCGACGTGACCGTGGTGGACCAGGAGCTTCTCACCATGGGCTGGTACGTGCGCGAGGTCCGGCGCCGTCACCCCGGTCTCCTCCCGCCCCTCGGCGGGGGGGAGCGGGTGCGCCTCGCCGACGGGCGGGTGCTGGAAGGGAAGATCCTCGGCCGGGCGCCCGGCGGCCTTCGCTTCATGACCCCCGACCGGCTGGTGAGCCTCGACTCGACGGCGATCGCGGGCATCGACCGCGACGTCCCCCCCGAAAGCCTTTTCGTCGACCGGAAACGCGCCTACACGAACACCGCGCTGATTCCCCCGGCCGACGACCGGTACTCCGGGCTCCCCGGCACCTTGAACCTCCTCTGGCTGGATCACCTGAAGGGGCGGCGGCCGGCGGCCTTCCTCGGCGTGAAGGAGACGAGCTACACCCTGCGCTACGATCTCGTCCCCCGAGGCTTCGTGGATCTGGCGGCGCCGAAGGGGGAGGCGCCGGGCCTGGGGGAGCAGGCCGCCGAGGCCCTGAACGAATTCGAGCGGTTCCGGCTGGCCGGCTTCTTCCGCCGCTACGATCCCACCAGCTTCGAAGCGGAGAACCTGGACCGGGTGGAGGACGTCGTCGTTCGGACGGCGATTCTCCTCTGTCAGCCCGAGGCCTCGGGGCTCCGGCCCGAAGCGTACCCGGGGTTCGCGAAGCTCACCGGGTTCCTGGACCGTTGCCTCGCCGAAACCGCCCGCCCCGATCCGGGAGTGATCCGGGCCGCCGGGCTCCTGCACGCGATGAATCCCTTCGCCCGGGACCCCGCCCGGGCGCGCCGGGAGCTGGAGCGCTACCTGTCCGGGGATCCGGAAGGCCCCGAGGCGGAGGAGGCCCGCCGGATCCTGGCCACGCTCTGACCGGCGCGGGTCGGTCCCGGCGCCGGCCGTCCCCGCCTACTCCGAGCGCCGCGCCGCCGCCGCCTCCACCACCCCCACCGCGGTCAGGTTCACCACCTCCTCCACCGTGGTGCCGTACTGGAGGAGGTGCGCGGGAAGCCGCGTGCCCATGAGCACCGGCCCGATCGGCACCGCCTCCCCGAGGTGCTGGAGCACCTGGAGCGCGAGGTTGCCGGACTGGAGATCGGGGAAGACCAGCACGTTGGCGTCCTTCTCCAGCCGGGTGAAGGGGAAGTGCTCGCGCCGGAGTTCCCCGTTCACCGCGGTGGCGATCTGCATCTCGCCGTCGATGATGAGCCCCGGTTCCCGCTCCCGGGCGATCTCCACCGCCCGGCGAACCTTCCGGGTGGAGGGATGGTCCACGCTCCCGTAGTTGGAGAAGGAGAGCATGGCCACCCTCGGCTCGATCCCCACCGAGCGGGCCATGCGGGCGGAGATGAGGGCGGTTTCGGCCAGTTCCTCGGCGTCGGGGTCGATGTTCACCGCGCAGTCGGCCAGCACGTAGATGTCCTTGGGGAGGAGCACCAGGTAGTGGCTGGCGATCCGTTTCACTCCCGGCGCGGGCCCGATCACCTCGAGGATGGTGCGCAGGGACTCCGCGTAGTGGGCGAGGATCCCCGCCACCATCATGTCCGCGTCCCCGGAGTGGAGCATCATGGCCGCGAACACGTCCCGGCGCTCCAGCCGTTCGCGGGCCGCCTCCCGCATGACCCCCCGCCGGCTCCGCATGCGAAAGTAGGCCTCCGCGTAGGCCTCGGCCCGCGCGCTCTTCGCCGGATCCACCACCTGGACCCCGCCCAGGTCGAGCCCGAGCCGGCGGATCGATTCCCGCACCTCGTCCTCGCGGCCGAGAAGGATCGGCCGGGCGATTCCCTCGTCGAGCAGGATGCCCGCGGCGCGAAGAATGGTCTCGTTGGTGCCCTCGGGGAAGACCACCCGCGGGTTTTCCTGGCGGGCCTTCAGGATCAGCCCGCGCAAGGTCTCCCGCCCGGTCCCCAGGCGGACGGCGAGGCTTTCCTGGTAGGCGGCGTCGGCCAGGGGGTGGCGCGCCACCCCTTCCTCCACCGCCTGGCGGGCCACCGCCGCCGATTCCCGCACCAGGATCCGGGGATCGATGGCCTTGGGGAGGAGGTACTCCGGCCCGAAGACGAAGTGCGGGTGGCCGTAGGCCCGCTCCACCTCCTCCACCACGTCCTCCCGGGCCAGCTCGGCCAGGGCGCGCGAGGCTGCGAGCAGCATGCCCTCGGTGATGCGGGTGGCCCCGGCGTCCAGCGCCCCGCGGAAGATGTAGGGAAAGCTCAGCAGGTCCACCACCGCGTTCGGGTCCTGGCCGAGGCTGGTGGCCACGATCACGTCCTTCCGGCTCGAGCGCGCGGCCTCGTACCCGATCTCCGGCTCCGGGGTGGCCAGGGCGAAGACCACCGGATAGCGGCCCATGGAGCGGATCATCTCGGGGGTCAGGACCCCGGCGGCCGAGGCCCCGAGGAACACGTCGGCGCCTCGAAGTCCTTCCGCCAGGGAGCGCGCGGCGTGGTCGCGGGCGTAGAGACGCTGGAAGTCGTGGAGATCGGTGCGCTCCGGATGCACCAGGCCGTGGAGGTCGTAGACCAGGAGGTGTTCCGGCCGCACCCCCAGGCGCAGAAAGAGCCGCACGCAGCCGGTCCCCATGGTGCCCGCCCCGCACACCACCACGCGGATCTCCTCGATCCGCTTCTCCACCAGGTCGAGCGCGTTCAGCAGCGCCGCCCCCGCCACCACCGCCGAGCTGTAGAGGTTCTCGTGGAACACCGGAATGTGGAGGGCCTCGCTCAACCGGTCGAAGAGGATGAGGCCCTCGGGGGCGCGGATGTCCTTCAGGTTCACCCCGCCGAAGGTGGGCTCCAGCGCCTTCACCACCTCCACGAAGCGATCGGGGTCCTCCACCGCGAGCTCGAGATCGAAAACGTCGATGTCGGCCAGGCGCTTGAACAGCACCGCCATCCCCTCGAGCATGGGCTTGGCCGCCTCGGGGCCGACGGCGCCGAGGCCGGGAACCGCGGATCCATTGGTGATCACCCCCACCAGGTTTCCCCGCGCGGTGTAGCGGAAGACCTCGGCCGGATCCCCGGCGATCTCCGCCGACGGGAATGCCGCGCCGGGGAGATAGGCCAGCCGCATCTCGCGCGGGGTGAGGCAGGGCTTGGTCCCCCGCACCTCGATCTTTCCGGGGCGCCCGGCGGCGTGATAGGTGAGGGAATCCTCGCGTCGGATCATGGCGTTGTCTCCTTGAGGGCGGCGGCCGTCGAACCGAGGGGCCGGCGCTCGAGGGTCTCGTTGAAAGCGGAGAGGAAGGTGGCCACCGGCCGCACCTGGAGGATCCAGGTCCGGCTCCCCTCCACCGCGAACTCCAGGTCGAGGGGGTAGCCGTAGGCCTCCTCCAGGCGCCGGGCGGTGATCACCAGCTCCCGGAGCTCCACGTATTCGAGGGCGGGGCGGAGCCGCTGGTGGTAGAGCGATTCGACCCGCTCGGTGCCGAATCCGGTGCGGGCATCGAAGACCACCCGCTCCCGCTTGTCCGCGGTCAGGTAGCGGAAGCGAAGGGGGGCGTTCTCCAGGTTCCCCTCCTTCCGGACCACCACGTGATCCGCGCCCACCGTGCCCGAGACCACCCCTTCCCCGAGTCCCAGCCCGACGTTCAGCACCATCTCCCGGTGCTCGTCCTCGCCCACGTTCACGGTCTGGAGCACCCCGGCGACCCGGGCGGGGACGATGCGCTGGATCAGCACGCCCCCCCCGATCTCCTCCAGCCCGATCCCGAACACCGACCGGCCGTGGATGGCCCGCTCGGTCCAGAGACCGCTCCAGGCCCGCTTCAGGAAGTGGAGAAGCGGCTCCACCCCCCGGATGTAGAGGAAGGTGTCGAACTCGCCGGCCCGGGCCGCGGCCTCGGCGTCCTCCTCGCGAGCTGAGGAGCGGACGGCCACGTAGGGGAGGCCGGCCTCGCCGCACTCGGATTCCGGGGACGGCGGCCCGCCCCGTTCCGCGTCCGGCGGGGTCCCGGCCAGCGCGTGATAGGCCGCGGTCACCTCCCGCACCAGGAGCGGGGGCAGGGTCGCCTTCTCCCAGAGATCGCGGATGCGGAGGGACTTCTGCCCCGGGGTGAGATCGGACCGCTCCAGCACCGCCCCGATCGCCTCCCCGAGCGCGACCGGGGTTCTCCCCGCGTCGGCGCCGCGGGGGAGGGGATTCCGAAGCATCTCCGCGAAGGAGCCGTGGGTTACCACGAACCAGCGGGGCACCCGGTCCGGGCCGATCAGCCGCTCCACCTCGGCCAGGTTCGCCGCTTTCCATCCGATCAGAGGGTACGTCTCGAAACCGCACTCGGCGGGGAGGAGGACCTGGCGCCCCTGGCGCTGCGTCCGCGCCGCCCGGTCGCGCCGGGCCAGCGCGCGGTCGAGAGCGGCGATGTCCCGCCGGTCGTTTTCGGGGACGCCGAGCACCGCGTCCAGCCGGCGGAGCCGCCGGAGGTGATGGCGGAGGTGGGGGCCGCCGGCGTCGGGGCCGGTCACCGAGCGGAGCTGCTCGTTTCGGATGGCCAGGAGCCGCGCCCGCGCGTCCGCGTCGAAGGCGGCCAGGTCGAAGGCCGGTCCGGCCGTCTCGATGGGAAGGCCGCAGGCGGTGAGCGCCGCCGTCGCTTCCTCCAGGGCGCATTGGGCGCGGACCAGGCCGAGCCTCCGGGCCAGGATCTCGAAGAGGGTGTCGGCGGTGGGAAGCCGCCGTGCCGCTTCGGCGGCCCGGGCGGCCACCCGCCGGGCCAGCCCCCGGGTGAGCGAGACGAGCGCGTCGCGCGCCGCGTCCCCGGCGATGGGGTTGGCCAGGAGGGCGATGAGGAGCGGCCCCTTTTCCTGCCGCGCTCCCTCTCCGGCGGTCAGGGCCTCCCCGCTCAGGATCTCCTCCACCGCGTGCCGGGCCAGGATCGGATCGTGGAGCCGCCCCAGCAGCTTCAACAGCTGGTGACCGGCCCGGAGCCGCCGTCCGCGTAGGGCCAGGATCTCCCGGTCGTCCCGGGCGCCGGCGAGCAGGCGGTGGGTCTCGCCCAGATCGGCCAGGTCCTCGGTCAGGGCCAGGGCCTCGCGGTCCTGCCCCAGAACCCGGAGCGTTCCGGCCTCGGCGTCCACCACCACCAGGTCCCCATCGACCAGGGCGTGCTCGCTCTCCCGGATATCCCGGCGCATCTCGACCTCGAAGCCGGCCGCGTCGCGGATCTCCTGGCGCCAGGTCGTGACCCGGTACCAGAGCGCGCGAACGCCGTCGGGGCGCGTCTCCCAGCGGCCGGAGATCACCAGCGCGGGCTTTCGGAACTGCACCGCGGTGAGGCCGGCGTGGCTCAGGATGCCGCCCCCGGTGGAGACCACCCCCGCCGCGTGATAGAGGAGGACCGTGTCCTCGGGGCGGACGGAGGGAGCGACCAGCACCGCGCCGTGAAGGGTTTCGGGGGCCCGGCCCGCGGGATCGAGGACCGCCCGTCCCACCGCGCGGCCGGGGGAGGCGCGAAGCCCGGTGACCAGCCGTTCTCCGGGGATCGGCCGGGGGCGGGGGAGGCCGGCGGAGCGTCGGACCGCGGCGATCGTCTCCCGCGCTTCGGCTCGCGCATCCGAGGCCTCGCCCCCGGTCTCGGCCAGCGGGTAGCTGTTTCTCCGGAGGAGGCCGGCCAGGCGCGCGGCATCGAGTTCCGGATCGCCGGCGCCGGTGAAGGTGGCGAGGCGGATCACTCCCGAGGGATCGCGAAGGACGCACACGCCCAGGCGGTTCCCGCGAAGCGGAACCACGGCGCATTCGGTAGTGAATCCCTCCACCCCCCCGGTGGTTCGGAAGCGAAGGCTACGGGTGAGCGGGGCCACCAGCGCCGCCACCGCCGCCGCGGCGGCGACCGGCTCCTCCCCTCCCCCCAGAATGTTCGCGAAGCGCTCGGCCTCGTGGAGGGGCGGCTCGCCGGGGCGCACGGCCCGCTCGGAGCATTCCCGTGCCGTCTCGTGGAGCGGGCCGAGCACGAGGCGCTCCCGGGCGAGCTGCCCCA
>CAYRIJ010000218.1:0-6526 GCA_964424285.1 uncultured bacterium | reverse complement strand
CGTTCGCCGACAACCCGGGGCGCGACATCGCGCTGCGGGTGGGGACGTCGTTCTGAAGAACGGGCCGGTCACCGGGCATGCGTCCCGCGCGGCGCGGTCCCGCCGGGTGGCGGGCGCTCTTGGTCCGCTCCCGGGTCAGCGGACGAGCGCGACCCGGGCCGCGGCAACCCCCGCCGGCGTCCGCAAGGACACGTAGTACAAGCCCGGCGCGACCGGCCGTCCCGCGTCGTCCCGGCCGTCCCAGGTGACCGCGCTCCGCCCCGCCGCCATGTCCCGATCGGCCAGGGTCCGCACTTGCCGCCCGGCCACGTCCACGATCCGGATCCGCGTGCGCCCCGGGCTCGGGAGGGTGAACCGAAGCGCCACGGGCCCCGCCGCGGGGTTGGGGTCGGCCAGGAGCCGCAGCCGCGCCGGAGGCGGCGTCTCCCCCACCCCCACCGCCTCGGCCAGGGGCTTCGACATGTCCACCAGGTGGAACCACGCAGTGTCGGCCCGGGCCGAACCGTCGACCGCCACCACCCGGAAGAAGGCGGCGCGTCCGGACTGTGACGACGTCCCGCCGACGGTGAGCACGGAGTCCGCCAGGCCCACCTCCGTCGGCGCCCCCACCAAGGAGAACGTGACCGGCGGGCTCTGGGGGGTGAGCCGCAACGTGTCGCGCTGGGCGCTTCCGTTCACCCGGAAGGAGCGCCCGGCGGGCCGGAATCGTGGGCTGTACACGGTGACCGGCCCGACCTCGAAGGGGATCTCCCGCGAGAGCGCCCCCGGGGCGTAGGCCCGCACCTTCCACGTGCCGTAGTCGGCCGGTCCCACCGACCCCTCCCACGGCCAGTACACCCAGAACCAGTCGAAGCGGGCGTCGTAGCCGAGCGCGCTGGAGTAGGACGCCCAGGTGCTCCCGTCGGGTTTCACCACCTCGACCCGGAAGCTGTCGGCCCGGTTCCCCTGGAACTGAAGCCAGATATCGAGGTCGGGCTCGTGGATCCCGAACACCTCCGGCCCCTGGATCCCCTCCACGATGTCGCAGTAGGTCGTGTTGCCGACGCTCCCCCCGACCACGTCGTCGGAGTAGATCCCGCCGTCGACGAAGTCCAGGGAATCTCCCCCGTGATAGGGCTCCTGGTCGACCCACAGCGAGGGAAGCGGGTTGTCGGGTCCGGTGTAGGGATCGCGCGGTTGGTACGGTCCGCCGAAGTAATCGCCGGTCTCGAAGTGCAGGTGGGGAAAGGTCGAGTACCCCGAGCTTCCCACCAGCCCGATTATCTGGCCGGTGTGGATGGTCTCCCCCGCCGCCACCTGCAGCGACCACGCGCGCAGGTGGTAGTACTCGGAGTAGGTGCCGTCCCCGTTGTCCACCCACACCCAGGTGCCGTCGTCGGGCGTGGGCTCCGCGCCGCAGTTCCGGTCGAAGGCCCCCGGCGCCACCGCGCTCAGGTACGCCACCGTTCCGTCGGCCGCGGCCAGGATCGGGCAGCCGCGATCCATGAGGCGGAAGTTCAGGAGGGAGTAGTCGGTCCCGGCGTGGCCGTCGTAGGTATGCATCCCGCCCTCGTAGTCCAGGACGCCGGCGGTGGGGTCGTGATCGACGTAGTTCACCACCACGAGATCGTCCCCCAGCGCGCGGGCCAACGGCCAGCGGTAGAGGGGGTAGGCCTGGGGGGAGAGCGCTTCCAGGGCCGGCCTCGGCCGGAGCGTGCCCGGTCGAGGCCTCGGAACGGCGGTCTCCGCCGTCCCCGGCGATGCGATGAACCCGGCCCCTCCCACCGGCCGGCCGGGCCCCCCGGATACCGGGGCGAGGGCGGGCCCCGCGCCCACGGGGGCGGCCCAGATCCAGCCGGCCAGGAGAAGGCCGGCGAGACGATGTACGGGTTGCATGGGGTGGCCTGAGCCTTGAAGTATACCTCACGGCGGCGCGCCAAGACGGTAAGGAGGTTGGCGATCCCCGCGGGTCCGCGGGGGCCCTGAGACCGGACCGGCCTCGACCCCTACCGCTCCCTCCTCTTGAGACCGGAGTCTCGATTTCGCTTTCGGACCGGTGGAGTCGTTTTTCCGGTTGACCGGGGCACCGAAGCGTCCTAGGTTTGGTAACTCAAACTTTGGTTCCTATATCATCACAGGAGATCGACATGGCTACCAAACGTCTCCAGCAGCGCCACGGGATCGCGGTGAGCAGCGAGCACTACCTCCGGGCCATTCTCGAGCTGCGCGAGGAGCGCGGCTACGCCCGGGTGGTCGACATCGCCACCCGGGTCGGGGTGACCAAGGGCTCGGTGTCCGTGGCTCTCGGTCACCTCCAGGAGAAGGGCCTGATCCGCTACGACGCCGCCCGTTTCCCCGTCCTCACCACCGCCGGCCGGCGGGTGGCACAGGACGTGCGCGGCCGGTACGTGATCGTCCTGAGCTTCCTCACCGACGTCCTGGGGCTTCCCGCGGCCAGCGCCTCCGCCGAGGCCTGCCGCTGGGAGCACGTCATCAGCCACGACGTGGCCGACCGGCTCCTGGACTTCCTCCGGTTCTTCTCCGAGACCGGCGCCCGCCGGGCGATGATCCGGAGGCTGGGCGACTACCGGCGGCCGAAGGGCGAAGGCTGGCCGGAGAGCCTCGAGGCGATGGCGGCCACCCCCAGGATCGTGCCCCTCACCCCGGTGGACGACGATGAGCCGGCCTGACCGCCCCGCACGCTTCCGGCCGCTCCTGCGGTACTGGCTACCCCTTGCGGTGATCGTGGCCGCCTTGGTGGGGCGGGCGGCGACGGCCCGGGCCGGCGACGACGAGGGCGGAAACCGGCCGGAGCCGCACTTCCAGCTCCACGGCTACGGCTACGCCAACTATTCGCGCTTCGACTGGGAAACCGATCCCGCCCGCCGCGACCGGATGGACCTGGACCGGTTCGCCCTCTACCCCGCGCTGGATCTCTCCGACCGGTTCACCATGCGCGGGGAGATCGAGTTCGAGCACGGCGGCACCGGCTCCACCCTGGAGTTCGACCGCTTCGAGGAATCCGGTGAGTACGAAATCGAGGTCGAGAAGGGGGGCGAGGTGGAGCTGGAGCAGCTCTATCTCACCTACCGGTTCAACGACGCGGCGTCGATCGCGCTGGGACGGATGACGGTGCCCCTCGGCCTCGCCTCCACCTTCGACGAGCCCACCGAGTTCCACTCCCCGCTCCACGGCGAGATGGAGTCGGCGATCATCCCGGTGAACTGGTACGAGGACGGGCTCCAGCTCCGGTGGACCCCGGTGGAGCATCTCATGGCCTCGGCGTCGCTGGTGAACGGGCTCGACTCCTCCGGGTTCAGCTCCGCCAACTGGATCGGGGGCGGCTACCAGACCCGGTTCGAGACCGTGAGCGCCGAGAACCTCGCGGTGGCGGCCCGCCTGGACTGGACGCCCGAGGACGAGAGCCTGATCGGGGCCTCGGCCTATCACGGCAACACCACCGGCAACCGGCCCAAGCCCGATCTGCACGCCGACGCCTACGTCACCGTGGTCGA
This sequence comes from uncultured bacterium, assembly GCA_964424285.1. Lineage (GTDB taxonomy): Bacteria > Eisenbacteria > RBG-16-71-46 > JABDJR01 > JABDJR01 > CAVSKL01. Next base: position 3,032 of record CAYRIJ010000218.1, on the reverse strand, counting down.
CGGCCACGCCGCCGGCGAGCTGGGGCCGGTGAGCGCGCGCGGCGTGGTCCTCTACGGGCACCTCACCAACGCCGACCGGGTGTCGGCGGCCAACCGGAACCTCTCCAACGACCTGGGGGTGAAGCGGACCCCGGTGGGAAGCGCCGCCCTGGGCTACACCGCGGAGGTCGGGCTGAACCTGACCCCGCTGATGCTCCCACGGAGCGTGGGCAGGATGCTGGTCTACCTCCGCCACGATTTCTACGACACCATGTACCGGGTAACCGGCACCGTCTTCGATAACCCCCGGTGGGAGCGGCGGACGAACGCGGTGGGGGCCAACTGGTACCCGGTGGACGATGTCGTGTTCAAGGGCGAGTTCTCCGACCGCCGCCTGGGCACGCCCACCGACAACCACGAACGGACCCTGGTCCTGGGCTTCGGGTTCGAGTTCTGACCAAGGAGACGGAAGGCATGAAGTCCCCTCGATTCCCCTGTCCGTCCGCCCCGGGCGGCCGGACTCTCATCCTCGCCCTGGCCGCCGGCGGCCTCCTCGGGCTCGCCGCATGCGGCAACGACAAAACCACCGCTCCCGGCCCGGCCTTCGACGCCGCGCCTCTTCTCGCCAACTGCGCGGACGGGGTGATCCTGGCCACCTACCAGGACCTGGCCGGCCGGGCCGCCGGGCTGCAGACCGCGGTGACCGCGCTCCACGACCGGCCCGACTCCACCCGTCTGGCCGCGGCGCGGGACGCGTGGCGCGACGCCCGGCGTCCCTGGGAGGCGTCCGAGGGCTTCCTGTTCGGCCCGGTCGAGACCGAGGGGATCGACCCGGGGATCGACAGCTGGCCGGTCAACGTCACCGACCTGAACGCGGTCCTGGGCTCCTCCGCCGATCTCACCCCGGAGTTCGTGCAGGGGCTCCAGGGCACGCTCAAGGGCTTCCACACCATCGAGTACCTGCTCTGGGGCCCGTCCGGGAACCTGGCCGCGGCCGGCCTCACCCCCCGGGCGCTCGAGTACCTGACCGCGGTGACCGCCAACCTCGCCGCCTCGACCCGCCGGCTGGCCGACGCGTGGTCGCCGGCGGGGGGGAACTTCGCGGCCCAGCTCGCCGAGGCCGGTGAGGCCGGCGGCGTCTACTCGAGCCCCAGGGCCGCGCTCCAGGATCTGATCGGCGGCATGGCCGGGATCGCGGACGAGGTCGCCAACAGCAAGATCAACGACCCGTTCTCGACCCGCGATCTCACCCTGGAGGAGTCCCGCTTCAGCGCCAACTCGCTCGACGATTTCGCCGACAACATCCGGAGCATCCAGCACGTCTACCTGGGAGCCTACGGGGAGAACACCGGCCCCGGCGTCTCCGCCTTCGTGGCCGCCTTCGACCCGGACCTCGACGCCACGGTCCGGACCCAGATCCAGGCGGCGATCGACGGCCTCGGCGCGGTTCCGGAATCGTTCTCCATGGCGGTCATGAACGACCGCGACGCGGTGGCCGCCGCCCAGGCCAGGATTCGCACCCTGCAACAGACGATCGAGACCCGGGTCGCCCCGTTGCTCGACCGGCTGTGACCGGTTCCCGGAGAGGAGGGATGAGCATGAGACCGGATTCCTTCGGGCTCGGAGCGGCGGTCCTGACCGCCCTCGCCCTGGTGCTCCTCGTATCGTCCTGCGGCAAGGACGTCACCGGCCCCGCCGGGCCCCCGGCCGAGGCTCTCTCCGGCGGCGCCACCACCGTGTTCGATGCTTCCTCGGGCGCGTTCTCGCAACCCGCCCCGAACCTGAGCGCCGACAATCTCGCCCTCCACGAGAACGGGGACGCCGCCTTCGAGCGGAAGTTCGTGTCCGCTCCCGCGCCCCGGTTCGGGGGGTTGGGGCCGGTCTTCAACCAGGCCGCCTGCGAGAACTGCCACGTGGGGGACGGGCGCGGGGACGGGTCGCGGCTCATCCGCTTGAGCGTGGCGGGGACGGACGAGCACGGGGGCCCGAAACCGGTTACGGGTTTCGGGGGGCAACTCCAGGACCAGGCGGTCTTCGGGGTGTCCCCCGAGGCCTCGGTCACGGTGAGCTGGGAGACGCACAACGTGCCGCTGGCCGGCGGCGCCGAGGTGGAGCTCCGCCGGCCGGTGTTCCAGATCGCGTGGAACGGGACCGCGCCCGCCGGGGTCCTCACCTCGCCGCGGGTCGCCCCGGCGGTGTTCGGGATGGGGCTCCTGGAGGCGGTTCCCGAGAGCGAGATTCTGTCCCGGGCTGCGGAAGAGCCCGCAATGGGCGTCTCCGGCCGGCCGAACCGGGTGTGGGACGTTTCGGCCCACGCCACGGTGCTGGGACGATTCGGATGGAAGGCGAACGAACCCACGGTCCTGCAGCAGGCCGCCGACGCCTACCACCAGGACATGGGGATCACCAACCCGGTCCGGCCCGTCGAGGCCTGCGCGGGGCAGCCGCAGGACGACGGCCGCCCCGACGACCCGGAGATCGACCGGGAGACCCTGGAGGCGACCGCCTTCTATGCCCGGACCCTGGGCGTCCCCGCCCGCCGGAACGTGAACGATCCCGAGGTGCGCCGCGGAAAGGCGCTCTTCACGAGCGCGGGCTGCGCTTCCTGCCACAACCCGACCTATCACACCGGGAACGTCCCCGGTCTGCCGGAGATCTCCAATCAGACCATCTTCCCCTACACCGACCTCCTGCTCCACGACATGGGGCCGGATCTGGCCGACGGGCGTCCGGACTACGAGGCCGGCGCGCAGGAGTGGCGCACCGCGCCCTTGTGGGGGATCGGCCTCCTGGAAACCGTGAACGGGCCCATGCAGTTGCTCCACGACGGCCGGGCGCGGACCTTCATGGAGGCGATCCTCTGGCACGGCGGCGAGGCCCGGGCGGCGCGGGACCGGGTGAGCGCGATGCCGGCGGACGACCGCGAGGCCCTGGTGGCCTTCCTGAAATCCCTGTGAAGCCCGGGCGGGGCCGGGACCGCGAGGATCGAGTCTTGACAGCATCCACGATTAGACTTAGTCTAACTCGCGATGCCGACACAGCACGACAAGATC
>CAYRIJ010000217.1:0-6588 GCA_964424285.1 uncultured bacterium | reverse complement strand
GGGACCCGTAGGACCTCCTCGGTCCTCGGCCCTCCCCTGGCGCTGCTGGCGCTGCTGGCCCTGGTGGCGCCGGTGGTGATCCACTCGCGCCTCGCCTTCGCCCCCGCCGACCCCGCCGCGTGGCGGGAAGGGCTCCGTTTCCTGGTCCACGACCGGATCCCCTATCACTCGCTTCCCGCGGTCTGGTTCGACCGGGGCACGGTTTTCCAGGCGCTGCTCATGGCCGCGGGAGTCGTCGCCGCCGGTCGAAACCCGCTTCGGGCGATTCTTGCCGTCCCCTTCGGCCTCGCCCTCCTCCTCACCGGGGTCCAGATCGCCGCGGGAAGCGACGCCCTGGCCCTCATCGCCCCCTGGCGGGTCTCGACCGTGCTGATTCCGGTGTCCGTCACGCTCCTCGTCGCCCGCGGCGTCTCGGCCCTCGGCCCGCCGCTCCTCGACCGGCCCGGCCTCCGCCGGGCGGCGACCGGCGTGGCCGCCGCCGTCGCGGCGATGTGCGTGGTCACCGGGGCGTACCTCCAGTGGACCGACTTCCGGGATCGGAGCCGCTCCCCCGAGGCCTCGCTCTACGCCTTCGCTCGGACCCACCTCTCCCCCGGGGACCTCTACCTCCTCCCTCCACTGGATCGCCGCCTCGACGCGTTCCGGCTCATGACCGGGGCGCCGATCCTCGTCAACTGGAAGTCCCACCCCTACCGGCTGGACGACGAGTTCGGGGAGTGGCGGGAGCGGATCCGCCGGGCCGGGGGGTTCTACGGGTCGTCCCCGGACTCCGCCTGCGCGGCCGCCCGGGACCTGGAACGCGCCTACGGGATCACCCGCGCGGTGGTGCGCCTGGACCCTCCCGACCCGGTTTGTCCCGGCTGGAGCGAGATCTACGAGAACGCGGCCTACGCGGTGTACCGGCTCCCGGCCGCCGGGAAAGCGGAGGCGCGACCCACCTCCCCCCTTGGCGGGTCCCCCGGGGTTCCCTAGGATGTCCGCGTCGACGTTCCCGGTCACCACGACGAGGAGAGGACCATGGCTCAGCTTCAGAACCTGTTCATCGGCATCGCGGGCATGATCGGGGCGGGGAAGTCCACCCTGGCCGCCGCCCTGGGAAAGCACCTCGAGATCGACGTCTACTACGAGCCGGTCGAGAACAACGAATACCTCGAGGACTTCTACCGGGACACCAAGCGATATTCCTTCGCCACCCAGATCTATCTCCTGAACAAGCGTTTCCAGCAGCACCAGGAGATCATCTGGCGGGACCGCTCCGCGGTCCAGGACCGGACCATCTACGAGGATTCGATCTTCGCCCGGATGCTGGCGGAGACCGGGCTCATGGAAGAGCTCGACTACCGCACCTACGTGGAGCTGTTCAGGAACATGAGCAACTTCATGTGCAAACCCAACCTCATCGTGTACCTGGACGTGAGCCCGGAGCGTTCCATGGAGCGGATCCAGGCCCGGGGGCGGGCGGTGGAGGGGGGGATCAGCCTCGATTACCTGCGGGCCCTTCACAAGGGCTACGAGGCCTTCGTGGCCGACATCTCCCGCATGGTGCCGGTGATCCGGGTGGACTACGACCGCTTCGCCACCGCCGAGGAGATGACCGAGGTCATCACGCGGGAGTACCTCGACCACAGCTTCCTGCGCGAGGCCGCCCGGTTCGACCCCACCCGCTGATCCCCGGGAAAGGCGGTCAGTCGTCGGAGAAGCCGGGGGGATGTCCCAGCCGCTGGGCCAGGAAGTAACGCGGCGGCTCGTAGTGGTTCTCCGCGGTGAACGGCTCCGCGAAGTGATCCCCGGTGAGATCGTCCCGCACGAAGTACGCGTTGCCTCCGGTTAGGCTGCACCCGACCAGGGAGTAGCCCAGGTCGCGTCCCAGGAGCTCCAGGGCCTTGAGGCTCGCTCCGAAGTACACGCTGCCGTTCCACGTCCGTTCCGGACGATCCTCCACCTTCCAGTCGACCTGGGGGGGGAGGCTCGCGTTGTACTCCACCACCGCTACCCGGGGCCGGAACGGCCGGAGGGCGGCCCAGACCCAGTAGGTGTTGCGGTCGATGTCCAGGGAGAAGAGGTCGCACTCCTCCGGGAGTCCGTGGCCGGCGAAGAGATCCCCGATGCCGTCGGAGCGGACGAACGCCTGAACCAGGTGGAGCCGTCCCTCGGCCAGGGGGCGCCGGAAGGACCCGCGGATGGCGGTCGCATACGCCTCGTTCCCCTCCACCCACCATCCCGACCACCCCTGCCATAGCAGGAAGGAGGTGTTGTTCTCGAGGCCGTCCCCCACCCCGATCTCCACGAAGGTGCGCGAGCCGGTCCCCACCCGGCGGAAGATCTCGGCGATCGCCCCGTCCTCGCCTCCCTGGGAGAAGACCTGAGCCTCGTGACGGGGCAGCCTCCCGGGCTCCCGGTAGCGCTCGCCGGCCAGGAGGCGGTCCAGGTGGGCGCGAACGCGCTCCACCCCCTGCGCTTCCGCCTCGGCCCGCAACCGTTTCAGTTCCTTGAGGACCGGAAGGCGTCCTCCCAGCTCAGACATCCGCATCGTGGTCACCTCCCGGGGATGGACCGTCCTGGAGCACCCGTTCCACCGCGGCCAGGACCCGCCCTTCCGGCGGGTCCCAGCGAAGCTTGGCCAGGACCAGGGCGGGATACACGGTCCGGGTCAGCGCCCAGGTCCGGTCGTAGAGGGAGAGGAACTCGCACCGGGTGCGGTGGGGGTTCCAGTCCACCAGGTACCGCCGGCGGTTGGTGACCGGGCTCCAGACGACGTGGGGGCAGCCGGAGAGCGAAGCGAGGTGCATCGGTCCGCTGGAGGGCCCCACCGCCACCGCGGCCCTGGAAAGGGCGCCGGTCAGGGCCTCGAGGGGGATCCCCCGGAGGTCCTCGGTGCCCGGCACCAGGTCGGCCCCGGTCGGGGTGCCGATCGAGGCCACGGTGAGCCCGCGGTCCCGGAGCGCGGTGGCCAGGGCCGCCCACTTCGCCGTGGGCCATCCGCGCACCGCACCGAAGCTCCGGGAGCGGGCGTGAACCAGCACGTCGAAGCGGGGCCCGTCGCCGTCGTACCGGATGAAGCGCTGGCGGACCGTCTTTCCGAGGAAGTTCGCCGGATCGACGTGGAGGGTTCCCGATAGCGGCGGGAGGAAGACGTCGCCCCGGTCCCGGGAGGACTGTCCGAACTCGATGGCCCGCGGATCCACCCCCTCGCAGGCCCAGCGATTGGCCCGGTCCCCGGGCACGTCCACCTCGACGTAGCGGGCGGCGAAGTCCCGGTAGAGATGGGCGTGGCCGGGACGGCCGGCGACGATGAACTCGGCCCCGGGGAGGCCATCCTTGAAGGCGCGGAGCATCCCCTGCCAGTGGAAGAGCTCCCAGCCGAACTCCCCGATCCAGGGACCGGCGAAGATCCTCACTCCCGATCCCCCACCACGTAGGTCGTGAAGGCCAGCGACCTCACGCAGAATCCGGCTCCGGTGAGGAGCACCACGATCTCGTGCTTGTCCTGATTGCACTCGCACACCACCCGGCGGGTGCGGGCGAGGGTTTCGGCCGCCCCCCGGAGCGCGGAGAGCTCGTGCCCCTCGATGTCGAGCTTGAGCACGTCGACGGCCGGGAGATCGCGGGTCAGCTCGTCCAGGGTGGTGAGGGGAACCTCGATCGACTCGCCGTTTCCCCCGACCGCTTCGGTCACCCGGCCCTGGCTGGAGCTTCCCGCCGGCACCCAGAATCGCGTCGTCCCCACCTGCTCCCCCACCGCCACCGTCTCGAGTCGAAAGCTCCCGTCGGCGGCGTTTCGCTCCAGGTTCCGGCGGCACTGGGCGGCGGTCCGCGGGTTCGCCTCCACCGCCAGCACGAAGGACGAGCCCAACCCCGCGGCCTGGGAGGAGTAGAAACCGATGTTGGCGCCGGCGTCGACCAGGACCTTCCCCCCCCCTCGCAGCGGATCGAGGATCGCCCGCTCGGCGTCCTCCTCCCGGCCCGGGTAGACGTTCATGGGGTCGTCGGTGCCCGCCCGCACCTCGAACCGGGTCCCGTTCCGCAGGGTGACCGAAAACGGCCGGCGGGCGACGGGGAGGGGGCGCCGGGCGCGCCAGCCGTAGCGGAGGAGATCGACCAGGGCGGACTCCCAGAGCGCCCCCCGCGGGGAGGGGGAGGTGCGCCGGGCCAGCCGCCACCAGAACAACCATCGCGAGACCGGGCTCGAGCCCGCCACCTTTCGAAGCGTGTTCCGCGCCAGACCCATGTCGTCCCTGCCCTCCCGCGCTCGGTGTCTTCCGCCCTGCCTCCCGGGATTACCGGGAATCCTCCCGCTCCCGATCGGCGGATGCGAGCGCCGGCGCCAGGTCGACTCCGGCCAGCTCCGCCGTCCGCTCCATGACCGCGGCCAGGCGGGTGTCGGGGGTCGAGGCCCCGGCGGTGAACCCGATCTTGACCGGACCCTCGGCGGGAAGCCACTCCGAGGTCTCCACCAGCTTCAGCGTCCCCACCGGCTGATGGCGGATCCGCCCCCGCTCCAGGCTCCCGGCGTCCTCGATGTGGTAGGTCGGGATTCCCCGCGCGGCGGCGATCCGGGCCAGGTTCCGGGTGTTGGAGGAGTTGAACCCCCCCACCACCAGCATGAGATCGGGGGTGCGCCGCTCCACCAGGGCCAGCATCGCGTCCTGGTTCTCCTGGGTGGCGTTGCAGATGGTGTCGAAATCGCGGAAGTGTTCGGCCAGGCCGGCGTCGCCGTGGCGGCGGCGGACCGCGTCCTCGATCATCCGCCCGATCTCGCGGCTCTCCGAGGCCATCATCGTGGTCTGGTTGATGAGGGCCACCCGGTCCAGATCGCGCGCCGGGTCGAACCCCGGGGAGATCCCCCGGCCCAGCCGGGCGGTCAGGGCCCCCGCGTCGACCGCGCCCTCGATGAAGTCGCAGACCGTCCGGGCCTCCTCCGGATCCCGCACCACCAGGTAGCGCCCCCCCTCGTGGAGGATCAGCGAGCAGGTGGCCAGGGTCTCGGCGTGGCCGAGGGTGGCGTGGATGACGGTGGTGAACCCCGCCTCGATGTTCCGCTTGGTGCGGAGATGGGGCTTCAGCACCCAGGGACAGGTGGTGTCGATCACCGTGCAGCCGATCTCCTGGAGACGCTCCACGTCCTCCACCTCGGCGCTGAACGCGGGGATGATCGCCACGTCCTCGGCCGACACCCGCTCGAAGCCGCCCGGCTCCGCGTAGCTCCCCTTGATGAACCGGGCCCCCCGGGCGATGAAGTCGCGGTTCACCCCGGGGTTGTGGATGATCTCGTTCAGGATCCAGATGCGCTTCCCGGGATAGGCGTCGATGGCCTGCTGGACGATGTCCACCGCCTTGTCCACCCCCCAGCAGAAGCCGAACTTCTCCGCCACCTCCAGGGTGAGCCGGCCCACGGTGATCCGGTGGCCGTGGGCCCGGAGATGGTCCACCAGGGCGCTCCCGTAGCTCTGCCGCTCGTCGGCCGAGGAACCGGCGCGCCCTTCGGCGTCGATTCCCCGCACCAGCGTGGTGCCCTTGATGATCTCTTTTCGGGGGTGGCTCATGGTGGTGTTCCGGGAAGGGGCGGCGCGGGGACCGGGCCCCGGTGCGCGCCCTCCGAGGCCTCGGAAGAGGCCCCGGAGAGTCCGGGGAGGGACCGCCGCGGCCCTTTACCCCTTCAGATGCCGTTCGAACCAGCCGGTGATCCGCTTCAGCCGCTCCAGACGGTTCTGGGGGCGGCCGGCCCGGGACAGCCCGTGGGGCTCACCCTCGAAGCGGACGAACTCCACGTCCTTCTTCAATACCTTGAGAGCGGTATAGAGTTCCTCGGCCTGGGACACCGGGCAACGATGATCCTCCTCGCTGTGGATGATGAGGAGCGGGGTCTTGACGTTCTTCACGTAGCGGATGGGCGACATGCGCAGGTACTCGAGCGCGCTCTCGTCGTCGTCCCACGGGCGGCCGGTGAACTCCCACTCGAAGTCGTAGCCGTAGTCGCTCTCCCCGTAGAAGGAGTAGAGGTCGACCACGCTCCGCTGGGTGGCCGCGGCCCGGAACCGGTCGGTGTGCCCCACGATCCAGTTGGTCATGTACCCGCCGTAGGAGCCGCCGGTCACCCCCATCCGCGTCTCGTCCACGTAGTCGAGCGCGGCCAGGTGGTCGGTGACGGCCATCATGTCCACGTAGTCCGGCCCGCCCCAGTTCTTGTGGATGGCCTTGGTGAAGGCCTCGCCGTAGCCCTGGCTTCCCCGGGGGTTGGTCCACAGGACCACGTAGCCGAGACCGGCCAGGAGCTGGATCTCGTGGAAGAACGTGTGGCCGTACATCATGTGCGGCCCGCCGTGGATCTCCAGGACCGCGGGGTACTTCTTCCCGGCCTGGAATCCGTGCGGCTTCAGGATCCAGCCCTGGACCTTGATCCCGTCCTCGCTGGGGATCCAGACCTCTTCCGGCTCCCCGATCCGGTAGGTTTCGAGGAAGGTCCGGTTGTGGGCGGTGAGGATCCGGGGCTCGCCCCCCTCGGCGGGATCGAGCGCCGCGACCTCGGCCGGATGCAGGTGGTCGCTCACCAGGAGCGCGATCCGTCCCCGTCCCCGATCCGCGCTGAGC
>CAYRIJ010000216.1:1477-6706 GCA_964424285.1 uncultured bacterium | reverse complement strand
GCGCCTCCAGATGGAATCATCATGGCCGCTTACGGTCGCCCCCGCGGCCGGTCGGGCGCGCCCGGGAGCCGGGGCCGCCCGTGCCTCGCCCCGGCTCTCCCTGGAGGCGACTGCGACATGTGCGGGATCTGCGGCGTGGTCACCCACCGAACCCCCCCGGAGGACGGCCGGCGGGTGGAGGCGATGGTGTCCGCCCTGGCCCACCGCGGTCCCGATGACTCGGGGATGGGGGGGGGCGGCGACGCGGGGGGAAGGGGCGGCGCGCTCCTGGGGGCCACCCGGCTCGCCATCCGAGGCCTCGGCGACGGCCATCAACCCTTCCTGGATCCCGAGACCGGCGTGCTGGCGGTGGTGAACGGCGAGGTGGACAACCATCCCGAGCTCCGGGAACTCCTCGCCTCCCGCGGCCGTTCGGTGCCCTACGCCACCGACGTGGCGGTGGTGCTTCCCCTCTACCTGGAGTTCGGCGAGGAGTTCGTGTCGAAGCTGGTGGGGGCCTTCGCGATCGCGGTCTGGGACCCCCGGCGCCACCGGCTTCTCCTGGCCCGCGACCGGGCCGGCGAACGACCCCTCTTCTACGCGCGGGCGATCGACGGCTGGACCTTCGCCACCGAGATCGCCGCCCTCGCCGTGGACCCCTCCCTCCACCTCACCCCCGATCCCGGGGCGCTGGCCTCCTACCTCCGCTTCGGGTGCTTCGCCTCCCCCCTCACCCCGTTCCGGGAGGTGAGGAAGGTACGCCCCGGGCACCGGGTGCTCCTGGAGGACTCCGAAGCGCGGAGCATCCCCTACTGGAGCTGGCCGCTGGGGCTGGTGAAGAAGGAGCCGCCTTCCCTGGACCGGTTCGACGCGATCTTCCGGGAATCGGTGCGGCGCCAGACCGAGAACGACGTGCCCTTCGGCGTCTTCCTGAGCGGCGGCATCGATTCGTCCCTGGTGGCGGCGGTGGCCCGGTCCGTCCGCCCGGAGGTCCGCCTTCGGGCGTTCACCCTCCGGTTCTCCGAGGCGTCCTACGACGAGGGGGAGGTCGCGGCCCAGGTGGCGCGGCAGGTCGGGGCCGAGGCGGTCACGGTGTGGGTCGAGCCGAAGCATTTCCCCGACGAGCTGAGACGGGTGATTCGCCTGGTGGGCGAGCCCCTGGCCGATCCGGCCTGGATTCCCACCGCGCTCCTGGCCCGCCGGGCCGCCGAGGACGTGAAGGTCGCCCTGGTGGGCGAGGGCTCGGACGAGCTGTTCGGCGGGTACCCGACCTACATCGGAGCGCTGGCCGCCGGGCGCTACGCCGGACTCCCCGGTTGGCTCAAGGCTCCCATCCGCCGGGCGGTGGAGGCCTGGCCGCCCAGCGACAAGAAGGTGACCCTCTCCTTCCTGCTGAAGAAGTTCGTGGCCGGGGCGGAGATGGACGGGCTGGAACGCCACGCGCTCTGGACCTCGGCGGTCTCTCCGGAGCTGATCCGCCGGCTCGGTGTCGAACCCCCCACGTTCGAAGCCGAGGGCCGGGACTCGATCCTGGATACGGTCCAGCTCTACGACCTGGAGCACGGCCTGGCCGAGGGACTCCTGACCAAGGCGGACCGCGCCAGCATGACCTCGGCGGTCGAACTCCGGGCGCCGTTCCTGGACCGGGACGTGATGGAGTTCGCGGCCACCCTCCCCGAACCCGAGCGGGTGCGCCGGATCACCACCAAGGCGTTCCTCAAGCGCTACGCCCTGCGATACCTGCCCCGGAACGTGGTCCACCGGAAGAAGCGCGGGCTCTCCGTCCCCCTGGCCCGCTGGCTTCGCGAGGATCTCCATGACTGGGCGGCGGAGCGGCTGGGCGATCCCGGCCTCGCCGCGGTGGGCATCCGCCCCGAGGCCGCGCTGGAGCTGCTGCGCGAGCACGACGAACGACGCGCCGACCACGCCCGGGCGATCTGGGCGGTGGTGGTCCTGGCCGAGTGGCTGGCCTGGGCGCGGTCGATGGAGGCGGGGAGCGACGACCGGACCCCGGCCTTGACCGCCCCCGTGGACGCCGGCAGCCGCCGGGGGGGCTGACCGGAGCCCGGATTCCCTGCGCGAAAATCGGTGGAACGGGGCGGGCGGGCGCGGCTACGCTCGCTCCATGATCACCATGAACATGCCCTCCACCGAAGAGATGCGCCGGGCGTTCGCGGAGCGGGATCCCGCCTACGAGGGGGTATTCTTCGTCGCCGTCCGCACCACCCGGATCTTCTGCCGGCCGACCTGCGCCGCGCGGCGGCCCCGCCCGGAGAACGTCGAGTTCTACCCCTCGGCGCGGGACGCCGCCGCCGCGGGCTACCGGCCCTGCCGGCGCTGCCGGCCGCTGGAGCCCCGGGGCGAGACGCCGGCATGGCTCCGCGGCCTCCTGGCCGACGTCGATCACGACCCGTCCCGCCGCTGGACCGAGGCCGACCTCCGCGAGCGGGGGATCGACCCGGGGCGGGTCCGGCGCTGGTTCAAGGCCCAGCACGGCATGACCTTCCACGCCTACCTCCGGGCGCGGCGCCTGGGGCTGGCCCTGGGGAACATCCGCCTGGGCGGCGACCTCACCGACACCGCCTACGACGCCGGGTTCGAGTCCCCGAGCGGCTTCCGCGACGCCTTCGCGCGCCATTTCGGGGACACCCCGGGGCGGAGCCGCGGGGCCGCCCTGGTGGTCACCACCCGGATCCTTTCCCCCCTCGGACCCATGGTGGCCGCGGCCACCGAGGAGGGCGTCTGCCTGCTGGAGTTCGCCGACCGCCGCATGCTGGAGACCCAGATCCGCCGGCTCCGGAAGCTCCTGGACGCCCGGTTCGCCCCGGGAGAGAACGAGCACCTGGTCCGGCTGGGCGAGGAGCTGGGGGAGTATTTCGCGGGGAAACGGAAACGCTTCGATGTCCCCCTCGTCCTTCGCGGCACCGAGTTCCAGCGCGCGGTGTGGCGAGGCCTCGCCGCCATCCCCTACGGCGACACCGTGAGCTACGAGACCCTGGCCCGCCGGATCGGGCGTCCCACCGCGGTGCGCGCGGTGGGACGGGCCAACGGGGACAACCGGCTGGCCATCCTCCTCCCCTGCCATCGCGTGGTGGGTCGTGACGGGAAGCTGGTGGGTTACGGCGGCGGTCTCTGGCGGAAGGAGGCGCTCCTGGGCCACGAGCGGGGGCGCGCCTTCGGACCGGGCGCTCAGGAGTAGTCGACCACCCGGAAGAAGGCGAGAGGCTCCAGATCCTCGGGAAGCGGGCGGAAGGCGGGAGGCGGCCCCGCGGACAGCGCGTCGGCGAGCCGGCGCGCCTCGGCGAGGTAGGACTCGTAGAGGGCGCTCCGCTCGTCGCGGGAAATGCCGGGGAGCTCCTCCCGGCGGGCCTCCAGCGCGCACTCCAATCCGAATCGGGGGGGCTCGCCCTCCGCGGCGTCCCGATGGCTCCACGCCCCGGTCCCGAGATCGAAGCGGTAGAGCGGAATGAACCGCGGGCCGTGGTCGGCCAGGAACTCCACCGCCCGGCAGAGATAGGACAGGTCCAGGTCGTCCATGGAGTAGTGGCACCCCACCCGGATCCACCCCGGCTTCACCCCCTGGCACCCGGCCACGATCCGGTCCCGGTAGCGGTCGGAGACCGGAGCGGTGATCTGGAGGAGATGGTGGCCGTAGGGCCCGGCGCAGGAGCAGCCGGCCCGGGACTGGATGCCGAAGAGATCGTTCAGGAGCCGGGTTCCCAGCTTGGGATGCAGGTACCGGTCCCCGTGACGGAGGTTGAAGGAGATGATGCCGATCCTCCGGTCGGGGTCGGGGTTTCCCAGGATCTCGATTCCCGGGTGATCCCCCAGCCGCTTCATGGCCGCCCGGATGTGCTCGCGCTCGATCCGCTCGATCTCGTCGTACCCCACCGCTTCGGCCAGCTCCATGGCCAGGGCCGCCCGCAGCAACTGCAGGGTTCCCGGGGTCCCCGCCTTCTCCCGCGCCTCGATGTCCCGGGTGTACACCTGGCCGGTGAACCCCACGTAGTCCACCGTGCCTCCGGAGGCGAAGGTGGGCGGGAGATCGGAGCGATAGATCCGGCGATTGAAGAGCAGGATGCCGGTGGAGCCGGGCCCCCCCAGGTACTTGTGGGGGGAGAAGTACACCGCGTCGAGGTAGGACTCGGCGTCCCGGTTCATGTCCATCCGCAGGTAGGGCGCGCAGGCGGCGAAGTCGAAACAGGCCAGGGCGTCGTGGCGATGCAGAATGCGGGCCATGTCGTAGACCGGCGACTTCATGCCGGTCACGTTCGAGGCGGCGGAAAACGCGCCGATCTTCGTCCGCCCGGCGTATCGGGGATCGGCCAGCCGGCGATCGAGATCCCCGAGGTCGATCCCCCCGTCGGCTCCGAGCGCGATCTCCACCACCTCGGCCAGGGACTCCCGCCAGGAGATCTCGTTGGAGTGGTGCTCGTAGGGACCCACGAACACCACCGGCGAGTACGCGTCCATGAAGGAGGAAAAGTCCGGCGCGTTCGCGTTCGCCTCGGCGCAGGCCCGGTCGAACTGGGTGCGGATCCGATCCCGGGTGGCCGGCGGGACGTAGACCCCCAGGATCTCCTGGAGCTTCTGGACCGCTCCGGTCGACCCGTTCCCCACCGCCACGATGCAGGTGTCCTGGTTCCCGTTCGCCGCCGCCTTGATGATGCGCTCGGCCCGGTGGAGCATCTCGGTGGTGCTCCGGCCGGTCTCGTCGTCCTCGGTATGGGTGTTGGCGTAGCTCTCCTCGATCCGCAGGAGGTAGCGCTCGATGAACCGCACGTTCCGCCCCGAGGCGGTGTAGTCCACATAGACCATCAATCGCTTGCCGAACGGCGTCCGGAAGAGCGAGTTGCTTCCCAGGATCTCGTCGCGGAGAGCGGACGGCTCGAGTCGGGGCGGCGTGCCGGGCATGGACTGTTTCCTTCGTGAGGGCCGCTCCCGAGTCGGTCCGGGACCGGCGGATCGTCGGCAAGGCGGAACCGGTCAGGAGAATACACCAGATCACCCCTCCCGCGGAGGAGGACGATCTCGAAGGAAATGCGGTTTGTCGGCGCGAGGGGAAAACGCAGGCAAATCGCCGGTGAAAACGGTTTCCGGTTGAATCGGCCCTTGCCCGAGCCTATCGTTGAGTCCTTGTGCGGCGGTGCCCCGCATCACAAAGCCATGAATTGCCGCTACCGGCCGGTCCCCGACCCCCATCCCGGTCTGACCCGGCGGCCAGACCCGTCCTCGAGCGCGAACGACGTT
>CAYRIJ010000216.1:0-1377 GCA_964424285.1 uncultured bacterium | reverse complement strand
ACCACGGTGAAGATCAACGCCATCGAGGTCCCGAACCACGCGCCCGAAGGGGCCCAGGCCGACCTCTACGAGGTGGTCTACCCGATCGGGTGGGAGAACCTGAACGTCCCGCCGCCCCAGTGCAACCCCTGCGACCACCAGGGAAACGGGATCGATTTCACCGATTATCACGACCACGTCCTCGACTCGATCCCGTCCAGCCCGGGCCACGGCGAGTACTCCCCCCTCTGGCACGTCTGGGTGGTGGTTCCGGCCTACGGCCAGGACCAGGCGGTGAACGACCAGATCAGCGCGGCCATCGCGGCCCAGCTCCCGATCACCTCGGAGGAGGCGGTGAACCAGCTTCTGGGCATGCACCTGGCGAACGGGGCGCCCCTGGCGGTCAAGATCGACGCCCATCTCTATTTCCTCTGCGCGGTGGTGAATCCTCACGCGGCCAAGTAGGGCGGTGAGTCCCCGCGCGGCCGGGTCGGACGGGAACGTTTCCGCGCCCGGGCTGCGCGCCGAGTTCCACGCCATCGAGTAACGCTCCGGGGAGGGCGGTCCGCCGCCCTCCCCTTTCCATCCCCGATCCGGAACCCCCCTCGACCTGTGGCGCATCCTCCACAGGTGCGGCGGCCCGGCCGCGGCGCGATCGCTCGTGCCGGCAAGCGCCCCGAAGCGCCGCGAACCCAACCGCCGACCCCACAGCCTCTTCCCCCGTCGGGCCCCCATCACCCCGAATGGCACGCAACTTGAGATGGCGGGAGACAGGGGGTCCAGACCCAGGGGATCAGAAAGCCCGCGGCGGTGTCCGCGGGGGGAAGGGGGCGCGTCATGAAACGAACGGTATGGCTCGTGGTACTCCTCTGCGCCGGGGTCCGTCTCGCCGAGGCCTCGGAGGGCGCGACCGGCGGCCCGGCGGCCCAAGCCGACGCGCTCCTCCGCGCCGACACGCGGATCCGCGTCACCACCCGGCAGCTCGACCTCCGCCACCAGGAGGGGAGCGTGGTGGTGGCGGATCGGAGCGGCATCCTGGTCCAGCTCGACGGCGGCCCGGGACCGGTCTACGTTCCCTGGTACGACGTCGCCGACCTCGAGGTCTCCCGGGGCGCCGTGCGGGGGACGGCGGTCGGCGCGGCGGGCGGGCTGGTGGCGGGACTCGTGATCGGGGCGCTGGCGAGCAGCACGCCCACGGTCTCCGGGGACCTCGACGACCCCCATGCCTTCGACCGTCCCCACGACAACAGCGGCGGGGCCATGCTCTTCGGCGCCTTCACCGGGGCGGCGATCGGGGCCCTCATCGGCTCCGGGACCCGGATCGAGCGATGGGAACGGGTGCGGTGGGCCCCGCGACTCTACGGTTCGTCCGGGGGCGGCGCGGGGTTCGGGCTCTCC
>CAYRIJ010000215.1:0-6799 GCA_964424285.1 uncultured bacterium | reverse complement strand
GTCATGAAGGTAGCGATGACCCCAGAATCCCCGTCGGGAAACGTCCGTGACACCCTCTCCGGCCCGGGCCTTCACGCCCAATGGCGGGACGACTACCGGACCGAGGCCAGCGACCGGTTCTACGACGCGGCGGTGGACCGGATCGTGGGGATGATCGATCCGCCGCCCGGCTCCACCCTCCTGGACGCCGGCTGCGGGGTGGGGATGGACACGATCCGCCTGGCCCGCCGGGGCTACCGGGTGGTCGGCATGGATTTTTCCGAGAGCGCCCTGGGCATCGCGCGGCAGAACATCCAGGCGGCCGGAATGGCCGACCGGGTGGAGCTTCGGGCCGAGGACCTCACCGCCCTCTCGTTCCCCGACGCCTCCTTCTCCTACATCGTCTGCTGGGGGGTGCTCATGCACATCCCCGAGGTGGAGAAGGCGCTGTCCGAGCTGGCCCGGGTGCTCAAACCGGGCGGAGCGCTGGTCCTGAGCGAGATCAACGTCCGCTCCGCCCAGCGGGTCGTCTTCCGGGCGATCCAGCGGCTTCGGGGCAAGGGCGGTGCGGGGATCCGCAGGACGCCGGCGGGGGTGGAGCACTGGTTCACCACCCCGGATGGAGAGCTGGTGGTGCGCCACACCGACATGGACTGGCTGGTCTCCGCGCTCGAGCAGAAGGGCCTCGCGCTGAAGAAGCGCACCGCGGGCGAGTTCACCGAACTCTACCTGAAGACGTCATCCCCCCTCATGAAGCGGTTCATCCACGGCTTCAACCTCTTCTGGTTCCGCGCCGTTCGTGATCCCCACCTGGCGTTCGGGAACATTCTCGTCTTCGAGAAGCCCGGCCAGGCCTGAGCCGCGACCCTCCCAGGAGGGCGAGTAACCGGATAAATATGATCGTTTGTTTGCCGGAACTTTCGAGGCCTTCGCCGGAGTTTCTGGAACCCCCGCCATCTTGTGCGGTATCTTCAGGGTACGAGGTGGGTCAAACTGCGCAGTGGGACTTGACCCGACCCTCGAAGCTCGATCCAACGCCTCGCGGGATCGATGCGACCCTTCCCCCTGACCCGGGGGCAAGCAGATCCCAGTACGCCTTCTGCTTTCCGGATACCAGGTTCGGGCGTTTTGGCCGCCCGAGGAGACCCCGGACCGCCGTTGGTGGAAAGAGGGGTCAAATGGTCGCCGATACATGAGATTGGACTGGAGAACATCGGGATCCGACCCCCCCCGCCGGATGGCCGGCGGCCGCGGGTAGGCCGGAGATCCTCATTCCATCTCGGAGACGTTGGCAACGGCGTCCGCATACCGTTCGGTCGGACTTTCCGGCGGCGCGAGTGCGGACCGGGACGAGCACCTCGAGGGGCAGGTCTCAGGATGAAGCGTCCTCTGATCATCATTTTCGGTGTCCTGGCCGTGGGCACCGCCCTCGCTTCGCCCTACTACGCCCTCCCCCTGGCCGGCCGGGTCCGTAGCCCCTTCCACCCCTGGCTCCGCCCCTCGGGCTACGTGGGGCAGTCCATGGGCATCCTGGCCTTCCTGCTCTTTGCCTTCCTCTGGCTCTATCCGATCCGGAAGCGCTTTCGCCGGCTGGCGTTCACCGGCACCATCCCCAGGTGGCTCAAGGTGCACGTGGTGGCGGGGCTGGTCGTTCCCTTCGTGGTGGCGATCCACGCGGGATGGCGCTTCAACGGGCTGGCCGGTTTGGCCTTCGCGGCCATGGTCATCGTGTGGTTGAGCGGCATCGTCGGCCGCTACATCTACGTTCGCATCCCCCGGGGGAAGTCCGGCCTGTCCCTCAGCGCGGAGGAGATCGGCGCCCACCGGGAGAGCCTGGTCGGGCGGATCTCCGCGGCGACCCGCCTCACCCCGGATCGGGTGCGCGAGCTCCTGGCCGTGGACAGCGGCTCCTACCGGGGCCTCGGGCTGGCGGGCACCTTGCGCCGCATGGTGGCCGACGATCTCACCCGGCGTCGCGCCGTCCGCACCCTTCGCCGTGAGCTGGCCAAGGGCTCGGGCGGCGGCCCCCAACTGGATCCCGCCACCCTGGGCGAGGTCCTCCGTTGCGTGCGGCAGGAGATCGCCCTCGGCCAGCAGATCCGCCTGCTCGAGGGCACCCAGCGCATCTTTCGGTTCTGGCACGCCGCCCACAAGCCGGTGGCGGTGACCGCACTCCTGGCGGTGCTGATTCACGTCGCGGTGGTCGTGGCGGTGGGCAGCACCTGGTTCCGATAGGAACGACGATGGAAGCACTTCTCACCGCCGCGGCGTTCCTGGTCGTGACCGCGGCCTCGGTCATCTGGCATCTCCGGCGGACGGGGGTGACGGCGGGCCCATCCGCCCCGCCGGCCGGGCCCCCCTGTCCGCGCTGCCGCGCCGCGGTGCCCGCCGAGGCCACGTTCTGCCCGGCCTGCGGCGTGCCCCGGCAGATCTTCGAGGTGGTCACCGCGCAGACCGTGGATCCCTCCGCCCCCAAGGCCAACCGCGGCGCCGACGGGCCTCTCCACGCCCTGGTGCGCGCGGACCGCTGCGTGGGGTGCGGGACCTGCGTGGCCGCCTGCCCGGAACCGGGAGCGATCGCTCTCAAGGGGAAGGTGGCGGTGGTGGACAAGAACGTCTGCGTGGGCCACGGGGAGTGCGTCCAGGCCTGCCCGGTCGGCGCGGTCTCCATGGCCGGAGGCGAGGCGGTCCAGCGGGTCGAGGTCCCGGAGGTCGACGCGGGTTTCCAGTCCAACGTGCGCGGTCTCTACATCGTGGGGGAGCTGGGGGGGCGCGGCCTCATCAAGAACGCGATCAACGAGGGGAAGATCGCCGCCGAGGACGTGGTGCGGGCGCTTCCCCCCGGGGAACCGCGCGCCGACGGCCGGGACGACGTCCTCGATCTGGTGGTGGTGGGGTCCGGTCCGGCCGGCCTCAGCGCCGGCCTGGAGGCCCACCGCACCGGCCTTCGCTACGCCGTGCTCGAACAGGGCACCCTGGCCGACACCATCCGGAAGTACCCCCGGCGAAAGCTCCTCCTGGCCGAGCCGGTCCGCGTCCCGCTCTACGGCGATCTGTGGGTCTCGGACGCCTCCAAGGAAACCCTGCTCCAGGTCTGGGAGACCATCATCGCCAACACCGGCCTGAGCGTGCTCACCGAGCACCGGGTGGAGAACGTGCTTCGCGAGGGCGAACTCTTCCGCGTCACCACCGACCGGGGTGATTTCCTGACCCGCCGGGTGGTGCTCGCCCTCGGCCGTCGCGGCACGCCCCGGCGGCTCGGCGTTCCCGGCGAGGAGCTGGCCAAGGTGACCTACGACATCGTTGAGATGGAGGTGTTCGCGGGGCGGCGAGTCCTGGTGGTGGGTGGGGGAGACAGCGCGGTGGAGTCCGCGCTGGGTCTGGCCAACCAGCCGGGGACCGAGGTGATCCTCTCCTACCGGGGCGCCGAGCTTTCCCGCGTCAAGGAACGGAACCTGACGAAGCTGGACAAGGCGCTGGCCGCGGGCAAGGTGGTCATGCTCTACGAAAGCCGGATCGTGGAGATCGGCGAGGGGGAGGTGGTCCTGGACGTCGCGGGGGAGACACGCCGACTCCCCAACGACCACGTCATCATCCGGATCGGGGGGGATCCCCCGTTCAAGTTTCTCGAGCGCATCGGGGTGCGGTTGGTCCAGAAGGACGTGCCGCTGGTCTCGGCTTGATCGCGGGTCGATCGCGGACGCCCGCCGGTCTCGCGGCGGCCATCACGCTGATGGGGGTCTGGATGCTCCTGGGTTCGACAGTCCGGGTTTCGGCCCAGATCTCTCCCGGCGACCTCTCCCGGGAGCACCAGGATCTGACCGGCCCGCTCAACTGCCTGAAGTGCCACGCCGGGAAGTCCGACGCGATGGACGCGAACTGCCTCGCCTGTCACACCGGAATCGCGCAGTTGAAGGAGAAGAACCTCGGGCTCCACTCCCGAACCGGCAAGGACCGGTGCGCCACCTGCCATCCCGAACATGCGGGCCGGGACTTCAAGCTCGTCGCGTGGGAGGGCGGATCGCCCGAGAAGTTCGACCACGGGCGCACCGGCTGGACGCTCCAGGGCAAGCACGCGACCAAGGCGTGCCGGGACTGCCATCAGGCCAAGTACCAGACCTCGCCGGTGACCCGGGTGATGAAGCGGAAGGATCTCCCGGGGAGCTGGTTGGGTCTGGAAACCGCCTGCGCCTCGTGCCACGAGGACCTTCATCGCGGCGCCCTCGGAGGGGACTGCGCCCGGTGCCACGGCTTCGAGGCCTGGAAGCCGGCCGCCGCCTTCGACCACGCCGCCACCGCCTACCCCCTGACCGGAAAGCACGCGACCCTCGAGTGCGCCAAGTGCCACCTGGCCCCGGGTCTCGACCTGGCCCGGGACGGGAAGGGCCGGCCCATTCCCCTCTACAAACCGCTTCGCCACGACGAGTGCAGCGCCTGTCACCGCGATCCCCACCAGAACCGGCTCGGGCCCGCCTGCGGCAAATGCCACGTCACCGAGGGATTCAAGAAGACGGCCGCGGGGGGGTTCGATCACGGGGTCACCCGGTACCCTCTGGCCGGCCGCCACGTCGGGCTGGAGTGCGCGAAGTGCCACGATCCAGTGAAGGCGTGGGGCAAGCGCCCGGCCTTCGCCCGCTGCGACGATTGCCACCGGGATCCCCACGCCGGGGAGGCCCGCCTGGCCGGAAAACCCGCGGATTGCGCGGCCTGCCACGCCGTCTCGGGGTTCCGCCCCTCGACCTACACCGCGGACCGCCATCGCGAAGCGGCCTACCCCCTGGAGGGGAAGCATCGCGGCGTGGAGTGCCGCGGGTGCCATCTCCTCAAGCCGGCGAACGTACCGGCGGAGAAGCTGGGAGCGGCGGGGATCCTCATGCGCCCCCGCTTCGGTACCTGCCGCGACTGCCACGCCGAAGCGCACGACGGCCAGCTCACCGGCCGTGCCGACGGCGGCGCCTGCCGGACCTGCCACACCCCCGCGGGCTGGAAGCCGAGCCTCTTTACCGTGTCGGACCACGGGGCGCTCGGGCTTCCGCTGGACGGCAAGCACGAGGAGATCGCCTGCGCCGCGTGCCACGGCCCCCGGCGCCGGGGTCTCCCGGGTCTTCCCGGCCCCGACACCACCGGAACCGCGGGCGTGATGTTGACGTTGGGGAGCGGCGCGTGCGTGTCCTGCCACGTCGACCCCCATTTCGGCCGCTATGATCGCCCGGCCGAGGCCTCGCCGCCCGGCGGTTGCCGCGCCTGCCATGCCGCCTCGACCTTCCGCCCCTCGACCGTCGGCGTGGACGCCCACCGCGCCTACGCCTTCCCCCTGGAGGGCGCCCATCGCGCGGTGCCGTGCACCGGCTGCCACCCGGAACTCTCGCGGCCGGTCCTGGCCTCGACCCTGGTGGGGGCGGGGGTGAAGCTGGTTCCCCTCCGGTTCGACCAGCACCGGGTCGCCTGCCGGGATTGCCACGAGGGGCCCCACGGCGCCCAGTTCGCGGCCCGGGCGGACAAGGGGGCCTGCGGGGCCTGTCACGGGGTCGACGCCTTCGCTCCCGCGGTCCGCTTCGACCATGACCGGGACACGGCGTTCGGCCTCCGGGGCGCCCACGCGAAGGTGGCCTGCGCCGAATGCCATCCCTCGCGGAAGGACGCCGACGGGGTGGAGCGGATCCGCTACCGTCCCACTCCCACCGAGTGCGAGAGCTGTCATCGGGGTGGGCGGCCGGGGACGGGTTCCGGCGGTAGGGGGGCCGGCTCGTGAGAGGGTGGAACGGCCTCCTGGCTCGTCTGTGCTCCCGGCGTCCCGGTTGGCGGCTCATTCGCCCGGGGTTTGTGCTGGTCGGCGTGTTCATCGTCTTCGGGGGGGGGATGATCTGGGATGCGGTCGGCGCGGGGGCGGACGACGATGAACCCAAGTATCCACACGGGTCGTTCCAGGCGGAGTGCAGCATGTGCCACTCCTCGGAGGGGTGGAAGCCGGCGCGGATCGGCAAGCAGTTCAAGCACGAGAAGTACGGAATGCCTCTCGACGGGGCGCACGCCGAGACACCGTGCCTGTCCTGCCACCGGTCCCTCGAATTTGCCGACGGCGGCACGCAGTGCGCCGAGTGCCACCAGGACGTGCATAGCGGCGAGTTGGGAACGGAATGCGCGGAGTGCCACACCACCCGGAGTTTCGGGGATCGCTCCCGCATGGAGGATCTCCATCAGCTCACACGGCTGCCTCTGACCGGCGCGCATGCCACGCTGGACTGCGCGGATTGTCACGCGTCGCAGGCGGAAGGGAAGGGGACCTTCGCCGGGGTGGCGGCGGAATGCGCGTCGTGCCACCTGGCCCGCTACGAGGCCGTGGAGGATCCTCCCCATGAGGCGGATCGTTTCTCCACCGAGTGTTCCCTCTGCCACGGCACGTCGAGCTGGAACGGCGGCGCCTTCGAGGCGGCCGGGCTGACGGAGTTCGATCACGGCGCGACGCTGTTTCCCCTGACCGGGGCGCATACCCGGACGGAGTGCATGGCGTGTCATGGGGGTGGGGTCTACCGGGGGTTGAGCACCGAGTGCGCCACCTGCCACCAGGCCGACTACGACGGGACGACGAACCCTTCGCACAAGGACGCCGGGTATCCACTGGAGTGCGCGAATTGTCACGGCACGGAGAGCTGGTCGGGAGCGGACTTCGATCACGATCAGACGGGGTTCCCGCTCACCGGGGCGCACCTCACCCAGCAGTGCCAGAGCTGCCATGGCGGTGGGGTGTACCAGGGGCTGGGCACGGAGTGCGCGACCTGCCACCAGGCGGACTACGACGGGACGACCGACCCGGTGCACA
>CAYRIJ010000214.1:0-6811 GCA_964424285.1 uncultured bacterium | reverse complement strand
ACCATGCCGGCGGGATCGGGGGCCTTGAAGATGGCGCTCCCGGCCACCAGCACCTCGACCCCCGCCCGGACCGCGGCGGGGGCGGTTCCGACGTCGATTCCCCCGTCGATGTGGATCGCGTAGCCGTAGCCGTGGGCTCGCTTCAGCTCCAGCGCGCGGGTCGCCTTGGGAAGCACCTCCGGCATGAACGACTGCCCGCCGAACCCGGGGTGCACGCTCATCACCAGGAACACGTCGCACTCCCCCAGGAAGGGCTCGACCGCCTCGAACGGGGTCTCGGGGTTCAGGGTGATCCCCGCCCGGGCCCCCATCCCCCGGATACGGCGCAGGGTCGAAACCGGGTCGTCCAGCACCTCCACGTGCACGATCACCGCGTCCGAACCCGCCTTCACGAACTCCTCCAGGTACTTCTCGGGGTCGCTGATCATGAGGTGGGTGGAGAGGTGGAGGTCGGTGAGGCGGTCGATGGCCCGGACGATCATCGGCCCGAAGGTGAGGTTGGGGACGTAGTGCCCGTCCATCACGTCCAGGTGCAGGAGATCGGCCCCGCCCCGCTCCACCGTTCCGATCTCCTCGCCCAGGCGGCTGAAGTCGGCGGAGAGGACGGAAGGGGCGATACGGAGACGATCGTGCTCAGCCATGAAGGCGCTCCTCTGATTGCGTTCCCGGCGCGCCGGCCCGAGGCCGCCCGGTCAACCGCCCACCAGCCGGATCGCGTCGCCTCGCGACACCACCGATCCGGGGGGCGGATCGGTGGAGACGATCCGGCGCCGGGCGAAGCTGTAGGGGTCCTCGTTGTCGATGATCACCTTGAACCCGGCGAAGCGGAGCTTGTCGGCGGTGAGCTGGAGCTCTTCGCCCCGGAGATCCGCCAGGATCCAGGTGGCGGCCGGCGGGCCGTCGCTCACCAGAAGGCTCACCCGCGCCCCGGCGTCCACCTCGTCTCCGCCGGCCGGATCGCTGGCCACGACCAGGTTTCGGGGGACGTCCCGGGAGGGGACGCGGAGAACGTCCCCCAGCTGATAGCCGTCCTGTCCGAGGGCCAGGCGCGCGAACCTGAGGGTCTGCCCCTCCACCGCGGGAAGGTGCTCCTCACGGCGCCCCGCGCTCACCACCAGGCGAACTCCCCGGTCGGGCTTGATCCGGGTTCCCCCGCGGGGATCCTGCTCCACGATCGTGCCCCGGGGAACCGTCGGGTCCGTCCGGCCCACGGTGTCCCGGACCGCGAGCCGCGCCCGGCCCAGGAGCGAGCGGGCATCGGCCAGGGACTTGCCGGTCACCTCCGGGACCTCGATCTCCTGGCCGTGCCGGACGAAACGGGGCATGACCACGTAGTTGAACACCGCCGCCGCGGCCAGGAAGGCGAGAAGCACGGGGACCGCCACCCGCAGCAGCCGGAGGCCCCAGGTGCGCAGCGCGTCGAGCGCCGGATGTCCGCCGGTATCGGTCACGGTTCGCGATCACTCCCTGGTGAGGCGGCTTACCCCGTTCGCTGCATCCGCGCGGCGAAGGCCCCGTCGGTCCCATGCCGATGAGGGTAGAGGAGAACGCACCCGTCCGTCACCGCCTCGGGCGGGACGAACTCCGACGCGTCCTGGAGTTCGAACGCGGGTCGCTCCCGCAGGAACCGCTCCACCTGCTCGAAGCCTTCCTCCGGCTCGGTGCTGCACACGCTGTACACCAGCACCCCGCCCGGTCGGA
The DNA here is from genome assembly GCA_964424285.1 of uncultured bacterium. Lineage (GTDB taxonomy): Bacteria > Eisenbacteria > RBG-16-71-46 > JABDJR01 > JABDJR01 > CAVSKL01. The sequence goes on along the minus strand of CAYRIJ010000214.1, from coordinate 5,110 downwards.
CGTGGGACGCCCCCGCCCTGAGGAGGCCCCGCTCCAGCGCGGCCATGGCCCGAAGCGACGTCTCGGTCTTCCGCCAGCGGGCGTCGGCGCGGCGGCCGAGCACCCCCAGACCGCTGCAGGGGGCGTCCACCAGGACCCGGTCCACCGGGCGCGCGAGGCCGAGAGCCTGTCCGTCGGCGCAGACGATGGCCAGGTGGTCGACCCCCATCCGCACCCGGTTCTCCTTCACCCGGGCCAGCCGGTTCATCACCGTGTCCACCGCGATCAGGAGCCCCCTGGAACCCCGTCCCTCCTGGATCTGGGTGGCCTTCCCGCCCGGCGCGGCGGCGAGGTCGAGCACCGTCTCCCCGGGCTCGGCCCCCAGGAGCTCGCCCACCAGGGTCTCGCTCTCGTCCTGCACGAAGAAGTAGCCCTTCTCGAATTCGGGGAGGCCGGCCAGGACCAGGCCCCCCGCGACGCGCAGGGAGAGCCGGCTCAAGGGCGAGGCCTCGGTGGCCACCCCGCGCGCGGTCAAGGCCCGGCGCAGGGTCTCGCGGTCGGTGCGCATGGGATTCACCCGGAGCACCATGGGCCGGGGCTGATTGTTGGCCAGCATCAGCGCCCGCGTCTCCTCCTCCCCCAGCCGGCGAAGCCATCGCTCGACCATCCAGCGCGGGTGGGAGCCCACCACCGACAACGCCGCCGCCTTGTCCTCGATCACCCGCTCGGGGTCGGGAACCTCGCCCACCTCGCGGAGGATCTTCCGGAGCACGCCGTTCACCAGGCCCGCCGCCCCGGGGTTGGCGTAGCGCTTGGTCAGGATCACCGCTTCGTCCACCGCGGCATGGGGAGGAATGCGATCGAGAAAGAGAAGCTGGTAGACCGCCATCCGCAGGATGTTCATGACCCAGGGATTCAGGGTGTCGAGGCCGGCCCGCACGAAGCGTTCCAGGATCCAGTCCAGCCGGGCGCGCCAGCGGAGCGTGCCGTTCACCAGCTCGGTGGCGAAGGCGGTGTCCCGGGGGGAGAGGGACTGTTGCTTGAGCTCCCGGTTGAGGAGAAGGTCGGCGAAGGCCTTGCGGGTGTCCACGTGGTAGAGGACGCCCAGGGCGATCTCGCGCGCGGATTTCTGGCGGGGCGGACGCTTCTGGCGGGCGCGGCCTACCCCGGTGGGGCGGGCGCTCATCGGGTCACCGCGGTCCGAAGGCTCAGATCGGGCACCCCGGAGGGAGCGGTCAATCGGTCCCCGGGCGATAGGTTGCGTCCCCGGGCGAAGGCCGCCCCTTCCATGTCCCCCTTCCCCGGAGGCCGCACCAGGAGGAGGTCCACCGCTCCCCGGCCCGCGGCCACGCGCAGATGGCGGTGCGCCACCTCGAGCACGGCGTAGGGCGTCCCCGAGGCCTCGGGGACCGCGCGCGCCGCGCCCACCCCGATCGCCTCGCCGCCCAGGAACACCCGGGCGCCCGGCGCCGGCGTGGTTCCCCGGAACTGGTTCAGCACCTCCTCGGCGGTGCGGGAGAAGTCCAGGTGCCCGTGCTCGCGCTCGAGACGCGGCGCGTAGCTCGCCCCTTCCTCGGGTTGGGGGAGCGGGCGCAACGTCCCCTCATCGAGCCCCCGCAGGGTCTCGACCAGGAGCCCCCCGCCGGCCTCGGACAGCCGGACCAGGAGTTCCCCCGCGGTCTCCAGCGGCCGCACCTCGAGCACCCGCCGCTCCAGGATGGGGCCGGTGTCCACACCGTCGTCCATGAGCATGGTGGTGACCCCGGTGGTCCGCCGGCCGTGGATGAGGCTCCACTGGACCGGCGCCACCCCGCGGTAGGCGGGAAGCAGGGAGGCGTGCAGGTTGACCGCGCCCAGCCGGCCCAGGGTGAGAAGCGGTCGTTTGAGGATGGCGCCGAAAGCGGTCACCACCACCGCGTCGGGGGCCAGCGCCCGGAGCGCGCCCACCGAGGCCTCGTCGTTGACCCGGAGCGGCTGGAGCACGGTGAGGCCCAGCCCCGCCGCCACTTCCTTGACCGGGGGCGGGGCGAGCTTCCGCCCCCGCCCCGCGGGCTTGTCGGGCCGGGTCACCACCGCGGCGACCTCGTGCCCCGCCTCCACCAACGCGGTGAGGCTCGGGCAGGCGAACTCCGGAGTCCCCATGAACACGACCCGCATGGCGATCCCCTACTCCCCGGTGTCGAGCTGCCCGGAGGCCAGCTTCTTGAGTTTCTTGGCCAGAAGGCTCCGGCGCACCGGGCTCAGCCGGTCCACGAAGAGAACGCCGTTCAGGTGATCGATCTCGTGCTGGACCGCGCGGGAGAGGAGCTGGGTGCACTCGAAGGACAGCGGTTGCCCGTCCAGGTCCAGCGCCTCCACCCGGAGCCAGTCATGGCGGGTGACGTCTTCCCGGAACCCGGGCACGCTCAGGCAGCCCTCGGTCGCCTTCTGGGTCTCCTTGAACTCGAGAATGCGGGGGTTGATGAGGGTGCCGGTGAAGTTCCCCCCGTCCTCCAGGGGCACGTCGAAGACGGCGATCCGGCGGCTCACCCCGATCTGCGGGCCGGCCAGGCCGACCCCTTCCTCCTCGTACATCACCTGGAACATCCGCTCGGCAAGCTCCTTCAACCCGGGTCCGAACTCCGTGATCTCCTCGGAGCGGCTGCGGAGCACCGGGTCGCCGTAGATTCTGAGCTTGAGTTCCTCGAGGCTCATCAGGACTCCCGGCCCTTTTGGACCACGCTGGAGATGGACGATTTCAGCACCTCGACCTTCACCTGGTCGGCGATCTTCAGCACCGCCACGTTGTCCTTGATGCCGACCACGGTGCCGAAGAGGCCGCCGTTGGTGAGAACGCGGTCCCCCTGCTTCAGGGCCTCGAGCATGCGGGCCATGTCCCGCTGGCGCTTGTTCTGGGGCCGGATCACCAGGAAGTAGAAGATCGCGAAGATCAGGATGATGGGAAGCAGGGTGATGATCATGCTCCCGCCGCCTCCACCGCCTCCCGATCCCTGAGGGGGAGCCATCAACAAAATGGGTTGCATCGCTGTCTGGCCTCTTGATCCTTTCCGCCCGGCTGCGGTCGGGCGAGGGTTATTTCCGCCGGGGGCCGTTCCTTACACCGGCTCGGACGCAGCTCCGCTCCGGTAGGTCTCCAGGAAATCACGCGACCACTCCCCGAAGCGCCCCTCCTCGATGGCCCGGCGCACCCGGCGCATGGTGTTCAAGTAGAAATGCAGGCTGTGCAGGGTGGCCAGCTCCTGGGCCAGAATCTCCCCGCACTGAAACAAATGCCGGACGTAGGCCCGGGAGTAGCGGCGGCAAGTATAACAGGTACACCCGGGGTCGAGGGGGCGGGGGTCCCGGGCGTAGACCGCGTTCTTGACCACCAGCCGCCCCCGGCTGGTGAACACCGTGCCTTTTCGGGCGTTACGGGTGGGGAGGACGCAGTCGAAGAGGTCCACCCCCCGCCGAACCCCCTCCAGGAGGTCCTCGGGGGTCCCCACCCCCATGAGGTAGCGCGGGCGATCCACGGGCATCCCGGGCATCCCCGCCTCCACCATCTCCCACATCGCCGACTTGGGCTCCCCCACCGAGAGCCCCCCGATCGCGTAGCCGTCGAACCCCACCTCCCGGAGCCCCTCCAGGCAGCGGGCCCGGAGATCGGCGTGGATCCCCCCCTGGACGATGCCGAACAGGGCGGGGTCGGCTCCGGCCACCGGCTCCAGCCGGTCGAAGGCGGCGCGGCTCCGGGCCGCCCACTCCAGGGTGAGGTCCACCCCTTCCTCGGCGTCCGCCCGCTCCATGGGATAGGTGAGGCAGCGGTCGAGCACCATGACGACGTCCGAGCCCAGGGCGAGCTGCACCTCCATCGACAGCTCGGGTGAGAACTCGTGGTAGGACCCGTCGATGTGCGACTGGAACCGGACCGCCTCCCGCCGCACCCGGTTCAGGTCGGCGAGGCTCCACACCTGGAACCCCCCGGAGTCGGTGAGGATGAGCCCGTCCCAGCCCATGAAGGCGTGGAGCCCTCCCATCTCCCGGATCAGCCCGTGGCCGGGCCGGAGATAGAGATGGTAGGTGTTGCCGAGGATGATCTCCGCCCCCAGGTCGCGAAGATCCGACTGGCGCAGGGTCTTGACCGAGGCCTGGGTTCCCACGGGCATGAAGGCGGGGGTGTGGACGACGCCGCGGCGGTTACCCAGGGTCCCCGCGCGCGCCCCCGAGGCCTGGTCCACGGCGTCGAGCCGGAAGGTCATGGGCATGTCCGGATCAGAGGATGACCATGGCGTCGCCGTAGGAGTAGAAACGGTACTCCCGGTTCACCGCCTCGCGGTAGGCCCGGCGGACCAGCTCCAGGCCCCCGAACGCCGACACCATCATGAGCAGGGTGGATCGCGGCAGGTGGAAGTTGGTGACCATGGCGTCCACCACGTGGAACTCGTAGGGGGGATAGATGAACTTCTCGGTCCAGCCGTCCCCGGGGCGCACCGTCCAGAGCCCGGCCTCGGGATCGTGAAGCTCCGCGGTTTCCAGGGTGCGCACCACGGTGGTCCCCACCGCCACCACCCGCCGGCCCGCCCGATGGGTGTCCCCGATCGCCTGGGCGGTCTCCGGGGAGACCCGGAAGTACTCCCGCTCCATCCGGTGGAGCCGCGGATCCTGCTCCACCACCGGGGTGAAGGTCCCCGCGCCGACGTGCAGGGTGACCTCGGAGGTCTCGACCCCCTTTCGCCCCAGCGCCTCCATCACCGCGGGGGTGAAATGGAGCCCGGCGGTGGGAGCGGCCACCGCACCGGGCTTCCGGGCGAAGATCGTCTGGTACCGCTCGCGGTCCTCCGGCTCGTCGGGGCGCTGGATGTAGGGAGGGAGCGGCACGTGTCCCTCGCGCTCCAGGAAGTTCAGGATGGGGAAGTTCTCCGGGAACTCCACCAGCCGCGCCTTCTCGGAGAGTTCCTGGAGGACGGTCACCTCCACCCGGCTCGGTCCGAGGCGCACCACGGTCCCCGCGGTCAGCTTCCGCGCGGGGCGGCAGAGCGCCTGGAAGGTCGGACAGCCGGGGCGGCCCTGGACCGGATTCAGGAGCAGGACCTCGGTCTCCGCGGTTCCCCCCGGCCGGGTGCCCAGCAGCCGCGCGGGAATGACCCGGGTG
>CAYRIJ010000213.1:0-6893 GCA_964424285.1 uncultured bacterium | reverse complement strand
GAGCTCGGCGTGAACCCCGGCGACGGCACCGCGGGTGTCGCGACCATCGGCGATATGCTTTTACACGCATGCTTTTAAAAGCCGGTGACGGTTTCAACGTGGCAATGGAGCCGGCGAATACGCGAATTTCTGCATCTCCTCCCGCGAGATGCGCTTGGCGCCGTAGGCCCGGAGATCGCTCATCCTGGCCTTGAGCACCAGCCTCGAGATCCGGTTGTCGAGGAAGTAGTCGCTGTCCTTGAGGAACGCGGCCACCGCCACGTACTGCCCGTCGTCGAGCGCGGTGAGGGTCTCGCCGTAGTCCATGAGGCAGTCCACCAGTTCGGACTTCCCCTGCTCGTACAGTTCCCGGTCCCGCTGGGTCTGCTTGTCCTGAAGCTCCTTCAGGTCGAGGACGAGGTCCTTGCCGTCCTTCTGGTCCTGGTCCTTGTCGTCGTCGGAGGGCGGCTCGACCACGATCTTGCCGTTCCGCTCCTTGACGCTGTAGCCGCCGAAGATCCAGTTCTGCCCCTTCTTGTCCTTCTCCACCAGGGAGGCCTCCAGGGTGAAGATCACCCCGAACTCCTTCAGGTACACGCCGCGGGCGGCGGCCTGGGAATAGACCAGGAGGTTCGGGCTGTCCACCAGGACCTCGTCCAGGATCTTCTCCATCACCCCGATCTGCCGTTTGAGCCGCTCGGGAATCGGCGATTCGGCCCCCTCCCCATACGACGCTCCGAGACCCAAAAAGGTTGCGATCAAGACCGGGAGAACCGCGGTCCGGATCGTCCCCCGGTGGGTAAATTCGTTACTCATCTTCGTTTCCACCTCTCTGACGTTTTTCCGGGCTCTGACTCACGGGCACCGTTTGGGGCGCCTCGCTGCGGTTGACCAGGCTTTCCAGGCGGGCGTTCGCCTTGGTCTGCTCGGCCATGAGTCCCAGCCCGACCCCTTGAATCTGGCCGCGAAGCTCGTCGTAGGTTTGCAGCTGTCGACTGGAGAGGTCCTGGTAGAAGCTCTGGAGCACGTAGGCCAGCTCGCCGTTCCGCTTCTGCTCGAAGTTCTCGAGGAGCGAGGAAACCGTGGTCAGGACCCGGGCGTTGTAGGCGTCGAGCTGGTTCTGGGTGACGTATTCCCCCGTCGCCGCGGCCGGGATGGCTCCCACGCCGGTGGGGCTCACCACCCGGGGGTACGCGGTGGGGTCTCCGGGAGCCGAGAGGGTCCCGCCGGGCGAAGCCACCTCCGCCGTCCGAGACACCTCGGCCGGGGATCCGAACCGGAAGGCCAGGCCGTTGTCCACCCGGTCCACCCGGAAGCCGGCGAAGAGGAGCACCACCAGGGCCGCGGTGGCCCCGGCGAACCCCCAGGCCGGGGGAGGGAGGAGGCCGGCCAGCCGTCTCCGCCATCCGATCCGACCGCCGCCGCCCCGATGGGCGGACACCGGGCTCTCGGGGGGCTCCACGAACACGAAGCTCCGATCCGGTTCCGTCGCGTCCCACTCCTTGAGGAAGGCGCGGGCGGCGTGAAGCTCGTCCCACTCGGCGCGGAGCGACGCGTCCCCGGCCAGGGCCTCCTGGAACTCGCGCTCCTCCTCGTCGGTCAACTCGCCGTAGAGCGACGCCATGAGCTTCTGAATGCGTGGGTCGAGTCCTTGATCGCTCATCGTTCCGACCTCCTCACCGCCCTTCCAGGGAGGTGACGCCCCGTTCGTTCAGGGCTTTCCGCAACGTCTTGAGTCCGTAAAAGATCCGGGTCCGTACGGTGGTCGCCGGGACGCCGGTGATCTCCCCGATCTCCTCCGAGGTGAACCCCTGGTACTCCCGGAGGAGGATGGCCGTCCGTTGCTCCTCGGGGAGCCGCTCCATCACCCCTTCCAGAAGCCGGCCCATGAGCACCCGGCGTTCCTCCCGCTCCCCGGTTCGCGCGTTCCCCATGGCCTCCACCATCTGCATCTCTCCGGCCTCGCCCTCCTCGTAGCCGGACTTCGCCGCCCGATGCCGGGGGGAGCGGAACCGGTCCCGGCAGAGGTTCAGGGCGATGTGATGCACCCAGGATTTGAACTTGGCCGGGTCGCGAAGGCGCCCGATGTTCAGGTAGGCCTTGGTGAGCGCCTCCTGGCAGACGTCCCGCGCCTCCTCGTCGTCGCCCAGGGTCCGCCGCGCGAAGCGGAAGAGGCTCCCGTCCCACCTGTGGGCCAAATCGTTGAAGGCCTGCAGGTTACCCTGTTGGCTCAGGGCCACCAGCTCGGCGTCGCTCATCGGATCCAACCTGCCTCCCCCCTGAGGAGATCCTGTTCGTTTCATGGGTTAAGACGCTTCGGGGGGCCGGGGCGTTCAATCCCGGGCCGCATCCGCCGGTTCCCGGGGACAGGATAACCGGGCCGGCGGCCGGAGGGGAGACCGGGCCGGCGGTCTCCGGGTCGAACACCAAGGGAGGCGTGCGCTTCGGCGGGCTTCGTGCTCGGCCGGTCACGTTCCCGGCCTCCGCTTCGCCCGTCGAGGCCCCGGCCGTCCCCGGACCCGCCGCCGGCGCCCGCGATCGCGCGCGACCCCCTGACAATCGACGCCACGGACAACTATTCGGGAAACCCCGGGGCTCCGGAGCGGTATCGTTGTTGGTGGGCGACAAACCTCCCCGGCCGTCGCCCCGTCATGGGTTCATCTCCTTCGATTGAACAAATCATTGCGCGCTCGGGACGGGGGTCCGCCCGAGGAGGAGGTGCGGCATGGATTCAGGGACGGGTTCACCCGGTGGAACCTGGTCGATCGTCCTCGCCGGCGGCGAGGGCAAGCGGATGAGACCCCTGGTGCTGCGTTGGATGGGGCGCCCGGTCCCCAAGCAGTACTGTCGCTTCACCGGATCACGGTCCATGTTTCAACACACCCTGGATCGCGCGGACGCCATCGCGGCGGCCGAGCGCCGGGTCACGGTGATCGCCCGGCATCATCTTCCCGAGGCGCTCGACCAGTTCCAGGCCCGCGGCTCCGGCATCCTGCTTCCCCAGCCCGCGGACCGGGGCACCTCGCTGGGGATCTACGCCGCCCTGAGCCTCATCCGGGCCCGGGATCCCGAGGCGGTGGTGACCCTCTATCCCTCGGACCACTTCGTCCACCCCGAGGCGCGCTTCGCCGACCTGATGCGCCGGGCCGTCGCCGCGGGCCGGCGACGTCCCGACCGGGTCCTGATCGCCGGCGCCCCCGCCGACCGTTCGGAGACCGAGTTCGGCTGGATCCTTCCCGGGATCGACGTATCCCGGGCCGGCGACGGGCTGCGCTTCCGCTCGGTGGGCGCCTTCCGCGAGAAGCCGGACCGGGCCGAGGCGCGCGGGCTCCTGGCCCGGGGCGCGCTCTGGAACACGCTCATCCTCACCGCCCGCCTCGAGACGTACTGGGATCTGGGACGGCGGTTTCTCCGCGGGGCCATGCCGCTCCTCGAGGACCTCACCCGCGCCGCGGGCACCTTCCGGGAGGAAGCCGCCCTGGCTCGGGTCTACCGGCGGGCCGCTCCGTCCAATTTTTGCACCGACGTCCTGGAGCGGGCGCCGGAAGCCCTGGGGGTGTTCAGGCTCGATGGCCTGAGCTGGAGCGATTGGGGACGTCCGGAGTGGATCGTGCGGAGCCTCGACCGGCTGGGGAAGGAGCCCGCCTTCCCGCGGGACCTGGTCGAGCCGGAGGCGCTCATCGGGGAGGGGGTCGCCGAAGCCCGGTCCAAGGTGCAGGCGCAACCCGGGGTGGCCGCCGGGGGGTAGAGCGGTTGCCGGGTAACCACGTCTCTTCGTTGTCCTTCCGGCACCCCGCCCCGGATTCGGCCCGCGCTGTTTCCCTATCGGAACATTGCCGCTTCGAATTGTCTTGCATTTGATGTATGTTGGTCGAAGTCGGGGGTGACGATTCCGGACGGTTTCCCCCCCCGGTGAACCGCCGCCCCCTGGTCACCCGGCACTGTCTCAGCTTGGCGATGGGCGCTCATCGGTCCTGAAACCTGAGCACACGGAAGATCCGGGTAGCCTACATGGTGGAAAAGCGAACCCGCCTCGGTTCGAAAGCAGACCGGTCCTCCAGGTCCGCGCCGGCGTCGCGCACGGACCGTAGGGATAGCGTCGTTCCCATGGTCGCCCTGGGTGCGTCGGCCGGGGGCCTCGAGCAACTCCAGAACTTCTTTGCTTCGCTTTCGTCCAAGTCCGGCGCCGCCTTCGTGGTCATTCAGCATCTCGACCCCGATCGGGAGAGCATGGTTGCCTCGATTCTCGGCCGCCGAACCGGCATGCCGGTGGGCCAGGTTGAGGAGGGCGAGGCACCGGCTGCGGATCGGGTCTACGTCGCCCCGCCGGGACGGCTCCTCTCGTTGAAGCACGGCCGGTTTCACATGCGGAAACCCAGGAACCGGACGGAGGGCCACTTTCCCATCGACCACTTCCTACGCTCCATGGCCGCCGCGGTCGGGGAGAAGACGGTGGCGGTGATCTTGTCCGGAACGGGCGCTGACGGCACCGGCGGTCTCCGGGACGTGAAGGCCCGGGGAGGATTGATTCTGGTCCAGGACCCGGAACGGGCGGCCTACGACGGCATGCCCCGGGCCGCGATGGCCACCGGACTGGTGGACAGGATTCTGGACGTGGAGGCCATGCCCGCTCACCTTCAGCACTACCTCGATCACCCCTACGTCCGCGGCGATGAGCCGTTCAACCTGGACCGGCCCGAGACGGCGTCGGGGGTGCAGGCGGTCCTGGATGTCCTGAACACCGGCAGCCACTACGACTTCGGCGCCTACAAGCGGAGCACGCTCCTCCGCAGGATTCATCGCCGGATGGGCCTCCACCAGATCGACACCCTTGAAGCCTACGTCCGCTTCCTTTCCGGCAAGCCGGCCGAGAGAAGCGCGTTGGCCCGGGACCTCCTGATCAGCGTGACCCGTTTCTTCCGGGACGCCGAGGCGTGGAAGGCCCTGAAGCAGGACGTGCTCCTTCCCCTGGCGAGCGAGAGGGGGGACGGGGAGACGGTGCGGGTCTGGATCCCCGGCTGCGCCACCGGGGAAGAGGCGTACACCATGGCGATCCTCCTCCTGGAGGCGAAGGAGGAAGCCCAATCATCGTGTGACATCCAGATCTTCGCCTCGGACATCGATGCGGACGCGCTTGCCGTCGCCCGTCCCGGGATCTATCCGGTCGTGAGAGCCGCTGAAGTGAGTCCCGTGCGCCGAAGCCGCTCGTTCACGAGGTTCGACGGAGGCTTCCGGATCAAGCGGGAGGTTCGGGAGAAGGTGGTGTTCGCGGAGCAGAATCTCCTCACCGATCCCCCGTTCTCCCGCATGGACCTGGTTTCCTGCCGGAACTTCCTCATTTACCTGGTGCCCGAGGCGCAGGAACGGCTGCTTCGGCTCTTCCACTACTCCCTCTCGCCCGGCGGTTGCCTCTTCCTGGGGAACGCCGAAACCACGAGCCCGGGGGAGGCCCTGTTCGAACCGCTGTCCAAGCGCTACCGGATCTATCGGAAGGTGGGAACCACCCGGCTGAGCCACGTGGATTTCCGGGCCTTTTCCAAACCGCCGATCCCCCGAAGCCAGCTGCGTAACGGGCTGCGGGGCCGCGATCACGACTTCTTCGTCGAGGCGATCAAGAAGCTGGTCCTGAACCGGTTCGCTCCGCCGTCCGTGGTGGTGAACGGCCGGGATGAGATTCTCTTCTCCTTCGGCACCGCCAGCCGGTACCTGACCCCCCCCCGGGGGGCGATGACCACCGACCTGTTCGCCTGGGTTCCGTTGGCCATTCACCCCAGGCTTCGAGCGACCCTCCTGAAGGCAAGGCGCACCGGGAAGCCGATGGCCGGGGGCCCGTTCGAGGATCCCGGCCAGGGCGGCGGGCACGCCTTCCGGATCGATGTGGAGCCGTTGATCCTTCCCAATTCGGTCGAGGGACTTCTCCTCGTGTCCTTCAGCGAAGTGGTGCCCGCGGGAACTGCCGCGTTGCCCGCCATGGAGCCGGAGCCCGGCGAGATCGCCATCATCGACCACCTCGAGGAACAGCTCCGCGAGGCCCGATCCGAACTCCAGGTCAGCGTCGAGGAACTCGAGACCTCGAACGAGGAACTCCGGACCGCCAACGAGGAGATGACCTCGATGAACGAGGATCTCCAGTCCACCAACGAGGAGCTGGAGACCTCCGGTGAGGAGTTGCAGTCGCTGATCGATGAGCTGGCCGCCGTCAACGCGAGGCTCCAGGAGAAGGTCGTGGCCCTGGAGACCGCCAACAACGACCTGGCCAACCTCATCAGCAGCAGCGGAATCCCCACCGTCTTTCTCGATCCCTCCCTGTGCATCAAGTGGTTTACCGAATCCGCGGGCGAATTCCTGCGCCTGAGCCCTCCCGATTTCCATCGTTCCATCCGGGAGCTTTCCCTTCCGGCGGCCGGTGCGAACATGGAAGCGGACGCGGGACGGGTCATGGAGACCCGGGTCCCGTTGGAATCCCAGATCCGCTGCGAGGATGGTCGTTGGTTCATTCGCCGCATCCTTCCCTATCGGATCGGCGGGGACCGGGTCGACGGCGTGGTCGTCGCCTTCATCGAGATGACCGAGCTCAAGGCGGCCGAAGGAGCCCTTCGGACCCTGAACGAACAGCTCGACGCCAGGGTTCACGAGCGCACCCGGTACCTGGAACTCCTGGGCAGGATCGCGGTGATCGCCAACCAGGCCGATTCGATCCAGGAGGCATTCCCGTCCGTACTGAAGGAGATGTGCACCGGGTTCGACTGGCCGGTGGGTCACGCCTACCTCCACTCGATGAAGGATCCGCTGGTCCTCGAGGATTCCGGGGCGTGGTGGTTCGGCGAGCACGAACTGGAGTCCTTGCGGGGGTACGAGGCGGCCCGCAAGCTTCGGAAGGGCAAGGATAGGGGGCCGTCGGGGGGGGCGATGGA
>CAYRIJ010000212.1:2639-6899 GCA_964424285.1 uncultured bacterium | reverse complement strand
GTCGATCCAGGCCGTGGACATGAACCCCTCTTCGGGGACCTATCGCACGGTGGTCGCCGCCATCCCGCTGAGCGGGCAGTTCGGACCCGACCAGATGCTCGTCACCCCGGAGGGATCGAGGCTGCTCGCGGTCACCGAGGAGGTCGCCCCGATAAGCCTGTTCCGGCTCGACGCGGTGGATATCAACCCGGCCAGCGGGACCTACCGGACCGAGGTAGGATCCGCGGTGGTCTCCTCGGGGAGCCTGCCCGTCGTGGCCCTCAACCACACCGGAGCGGTGGTGTTCGTGGTCGATCCCACCGGGCAGTCGATCGGTTCCGCGGATCCGTTCTCCCTCCTCCCCGGGTCGGGCTCGACCCTGCTTCCCGCGTTCTCGGCGACCCACTCGCTGGCGCTTTCCCGGGACGACGCCCGGCTCTACGCGCAGGGGCCGGGATCGACGATCCTCGCCCTGGACGTGACCCAGACGGACGGCCTGCAGCTCGTCTCCGGGGACGGACAGGTCGGCGTGGCCGGTGAGCCCCTGCCCGCGCCGTTGGTGACCCGGGTGGTCGGCGCGGATCCGGAAGGGACCCTGGTCACCTACCAGGCAACCCCCACCTCCGGAGACTTCGGATATCCGGACCAGCTCGCCTACACCGCCGCGGACCTCAACGGGCTGGCCCAGGCGACGTATACCGCCGGCCCCGGAACCACCGGGGAGGACTCCGTGCTGGCCCGATCGGCTTCCGGCGCGTCCGCCTTCCTGTTCCCGGTGCTTCCCGACACGAGCCTGGCTCCGCCCCAGATCGTGTCGGTGTTCCCGAATCCGGCCGGGGGGGGCACCCCGGGGGTCAACACCTACATCGCGGTGGACTTCTCCAAGTCGATCGATCCGGCCTCGGTGAGTTCCTCCACCTTCGCGGTCCGGCCCGCCGGGGGGAGCGCCCTGACCGGGATCTATACCTACGCCGACCGGGGCCGCCGGGTGGTGTTCAAGTCGAGCGCGCCCCTCGCCTACAGCAGCGCCTACGAGTTCGAGTTGACCTCGGGGCTCCGGGACTACGACGGGAACTCCCTGACGAACCCGGGAACCTATCCCTTCACCACCGCCGCCCCGGCCCCGCCGGTCCTCTTCGCGGCGGACGCCCCCGCCGCCCGGGCGGGATACCGGATCGTGCTCTCGGGTTCCGGTTTCGCGGCCCTGGCCGGGGACAACGCCGTCCTCTTCGGCGCGGTGTCCGCGGTACCGATCCAGGCCGATCCCGGGGCGCTCCTGGTGGCGGTGCCCCTGGGCGCGGTCTCCGGACCGGTCCGGGTGGTGGCGGGGCCCGACACCTCGAACGCGATCCCCTTCACCGTGCTCGCCCCGGTGTCCGCACCGGTCAACGAGGTGGTGGCCGACGTGGACGTTCCGGTGAGCGGGCAGCAGATCGCGGTGACCCCGGACGGGAGCCGGGCCTACATGACCGCGCCCTCGGCGGACGCGGTGGTGCCGATCCTGATCGGGGACCGGGTCTCCGAGCCCCAGGTTCCGGTCGGACAGCACCCCTTCGGGGTCGCGACCTCTCCCAGCGGCGACCGGGTCTACGCGAGCAACTTCCTCTCCAACACGATCTCGGTGATCGATGCGGTGCCTTCCCACGCGTCGTTCCACCGGGTGATCGCCACCATCCCCACCGGTCTACAGCCTTCGGGGATCGCCGCCCACCCCGACGGCCGGACCCTCTACGTGTCCAACTACGGGGACAGCACCCTGAGCGTGCTCGACACCGACAGCACCAGCGCCTCGGTCTACTCGGCCAAGGCGGCGGCCCCGGTGGACGGATCCACCCAGTCGGTGGTGGTGACCCCCGACGGGGGACGGGTCGTGGTGGGAACCAGCAACGGGCTGATCATCCTCGACGCCGGCGATCTCACCGCCAAGGCCTCGGCCCCGATCGACGGAGGCGCCCAGTCGGTGGTGGTGACGCCGGACGGCGGGTTGGCGGTGATCCTCACCACCACCCACCAGCTGGTCCTGGTGGACATCGTCCCCGGGAGTCCCACCGAGGGCCAGGCCAAGGCGTCGGCCCCGGTGGACGGCAGCAGCCAGTCGGTGGTGGTGTCTCCCGACGGCGCGTTCGTCTACGTCACCTCGGCCAACGGCTTCGTCAGCGTCTACCAGATCGTGCAGATCGGGGGGGCGGCGGGCCGGGCGGAGGGGGTGAGCTCCGGGCTCTCCCTGGTGTTCGTGAGCCAGGTCCAGGTCGGGGAGAACCCCACCGGGCTGGCCTTCGATCCCTCCGGCTCCGGGCTCCTCCTGGTGGTGAACTCCGGGTCCAAGACCGTGAGCTTCATCAACGTCGGCGCCACCCTGAGCCGCGTGGTGGCGATGTCGGACGTGACCCCGAACACGCTGAACCTGAACTCGAACGGGAAGTACGTCACCGCGTCCCTCCAGTTCCCCGATCCCTACACCCCGGACCAGGTGGCGCTTTCCAGCTGCCGGCTGGAGGGGGTCGTGGAACCGGACACCACCAAGGCCTCGATCGGCGATTTCAACGGGGACGGGGTGCTCGAGCTGGCGCTCAAGTTCGGCCGGCAGGCGCTCTTCGACGTGCTCCAGCCGGGCCAGGAGGTGCCGGTCACGGTGACCGGGCTCGTGGCCGGCCACCCGTTCACCGCCACCGACACCGTCCGGGTGCTCCGGCCCCACATGGTGAAGCCGAAGAAGAACGACGTGCTGATGGCCGGGGCGGAGACCGAGATCCGCTGGCTCCCGTCCCCGGACGGGCCGTTCGACCACGTGGACCTCTACTGGAGCTCGGACAACGGGGCGAGCTGGGACACCGTGGTGGTGGGGACCCCGGACGACTCGTCCTACGCCTGGACCGCTCCCGAGGTCGAGTCCGTCGAGTGCCTCCTCATGGTGGTGGAGTCCAACGCCAAGGGGAAGGTGATGGGGATCGAGCTCACCGCCGACCCCTTCGTCATCGCCCACATCACCGGCGAGGGCCCGCGGGAGCTCCCGGCGCGGTTCGCGCTCCTTCCCGCGGCCCCGAACCCGTTCCGGTCCTCGACCCGGATCGCCTTCGACCTGCCGCGGGACGGAACGGTCAGCCTCCGGATCTACGGCCTCGACGGGTCCCTGGTGCGGGTGCTGGCCGAGGACCAGCCGTTCTCCGCCGGAGAGCACGGGATCCAGTGGGACGGCGTGGACGAAAGCGGCCGCCGGGCGGCGAGCGGGGTGTATTTCGTGCGGATCCACACCGGGAGCGACCTCGCGGTGCGAAAGGTGATCCGCCTCCAGTAGACGGTGGAGGGCCGGTCCGCCGCTGATGGCGGCGGACCCGGGCCGCCCACCGGGTCCCGGGGCGCGACGGCGCGCCGGGGCGAGGGGACGGCGCCGCCCTTCGCGACCGGTGACCTTGCTGTGGGTCGGCCCGGGGATTAGTCTTCCCGGGGCCGGCCCCTTTTTTTTGCATCGGAGGAAGGCGTGTCCGAACGGAAGATCTCCCACTTCGAGCTGGAAACGCTCCTGGGAGAGGGCGCCATGGGGCGGGTCTATCGCGCCCGGGACACCGCGCTGGACCGGCCGGTGGCGATCAAGCTCCTCTCCGCCCGCACGCTGGGCGACCCTTCGTTCCTGGAGCGCTTCCGCCGCGAGGCCCGGCTCGCCGCCCAGCTCAACCATCCGAACATCGCCACCATCTACGCGTTCGGGGAAGAGGGGGGCGAGGCCTACATCGCCATGGAGTTCGTGGAGGGGGAGGACCTGGGCGCCCGGTTGAAGCGCGACGGCCCGCTCCCGGTGGCCGACGTGCGCCGCTTCGGGCGCCAGGCCGCCTCGGCGCTGGCCGCCGCCCACGCCCGGGGCATCGTCCACCGCGACATCAAGCCCCCGAACCTGATGATCACCCCTCAGGGCGACCTCAAGGTGATGGATTTCGGAGTGGCCCGCCGTTCCGGGGACACCGAGCTCACCATGGCCGGGGCGCTGGTGGGGACCGCCAACATCATGGCCCCCGAGACCATCGAGGGCGGGGAGCCCACCCCGGCCTCGGACCTCTTCTCCCTGGGATGCGTCCTCTACGAGTGCCTGGCCGGGCAGCCCGCCTTCCCCGGCCGCGACCTCATCACCGTCCTGAACCACGTGGTGAACCGGGAGCCGGCACCGGTGGAACAGTACCGGCCGGACACCCCGCCGGAGCTGGCCGCCCTGATCGCCGGCCTGTTGCGAAAGGACCCCGGGGCGCGGACCGGTCCCGCCCGGGAGGTGGAGCGGGCGCTCTCCGAGGG
>CAYRIJ010000212.1:0-2539 GCA_964424285.1 uncultured bacterium | reverse complement strand
CGGAACGGAGGCCGGCGCGGTTCGCCGCGGGCGGCGCATGCCCGCGATGTGGCTCCTCGTCATCCTCGCGGTCATGATCGCGGTGGGGGCGGGGGTCGTGTGGGTGGCGCTCCGCGGGGCGAGCCATGCCGGGGGGAACCGGGAGCTGGCGGTGACCCTGACCACCCAGGCGGTGAAGATGGTCCAGGAGAACCCGGGGTCCGTCCCGATCCGCGACCAGGCCGAGGGCACCTATCGCGAAGCCATCGAAGCCGACTCCACCTACGCCGTCCCCCGGAACAACCTGGGCCGGATCCTCTTCGAGAAGGGGCAGGTGGATGAGGCGGTCACCCAGCTCCGGGCCGCGGTCCGCCTGGACCCCGAAAACGCCGCCGCCCACGCGAACCTGGCCGACGCGCTGGAGGCCCGGGGGAACCGGGACGCGGCGGAGACCGCCTACCGCGCCGCGGTCCGGCTCGACCGCGCGCACAAGGTGCCGGCGGCCCCCAACAACCTGGCCCTCCTCCTGATCGAGGCGGGAAAGGGGAAGGAGGCCCTGGCCGTGCTCGAGCGGGCCGAGAGCGACTACCCGGTCCTCGGCGGCTCCGCGGCGTTCTGGAAGAACTACGGCCTGGCGCTTCGGGCGTCGGGCCGGGAGGCGGGGGCGGACTCCGCTTTCGCCCGGGGAGCGGCCATCGACCCGGCCTACATGGCGGTCAAGGCGGGGGAGGCCGCCGATCGTGGGGACGTGGCGGCGGCCCGGGCGCTCTGGCTCGCCGTCTCCGAGGCCTCGGATCCCGGGCAGGCGGCCCGGGCCCGGGAAGCGCTGAAACGACTTGGGGATGCGCGCTGAGCGGGGGCAGGGTCCCCCCGGCCGCGCCGCGGCCCGCACCGGATCGGGTCGCTTGTGGATTGAAGAAAATCCATGGGGGATGTAGTCTTTCCGCCGTTCCCGACGCCGTGCCCGAAAGGAGAGCCCCATGAGACGACTCGGACGGATCGCCCTGTTCCTTGCCCTCCTCGTCTCGAGCGCTGCCGCCCCGGCCCTGGCCCAGCTCGAAGACAACCTCTCCGCCTATACCGACGAGACGGCCAAGGGCTACCTCATGCCCCTGCAGGAGGCCTTCGGCCAGGCCCTGAACAGCAACTTCTACACCTCGGCCCACATACCCCGGACGGGGCTCCGCCTCCGGGTGGAGGTCCGGGCCATGTCGGTCCTGTTCAAGAACGCCGACGACACCTTCACCGCCGCCACCGGCGGGGATTTCGAGCCCCCACAGACCGTGGAAGCGCCCACCGTGGTCGGACCCGGGCAGTCGGTTTCGGTGATGGGGGACGGGGGGACCGAGTTCGTGTTTCCGGGGGGATTCGATCTCAGCTCGTTCACCATCGGGGTGCCGCAGATCACCGTCGGTTCGTTCGCCGGCACCGAGGCCTCGGTGCGCTGGATCGCCTTCGACACCGGCGACTCGGAGATCGGCAACATCTCCCTCTTCGGGATCGGCGTCCGACACAGCATCTCCCAGTACCTGGTGGCCGCGCCGGTCGACCTGGCCGCGGGGGTGTACTACCAGAAGCTGAACGTGGGGGACGATCTCCTCAAGGCCAACTCGTTCACGGTGGGCGTCCAGGGAAGCCGGGATTTCGGCATGCTCACCCCCTACGGCGGCCTCTCCCTGGACACCTTCGCCCTCGAGGCCAACTACACCGCGACCGCGGGGTCGGTGGACCAGGACGTCCATCTCGATTTCGGCTCCAAGCAGAGCCTCCACCTCGCGGCGGGGGTGGGGCTCAACCTGGGCGCGGTCCATCTGAACGTGGGCGGCGATCTCTCGGACCGGGTCGGCGTGAACGCCGGGCTCGCGGTCGGACTGTAGGAGGCGGCCATGAAACGAAGCATCCTGGTGCTCCTGGCGCTGACCGGCGCGCTGTTCTCGTTGACCGCGGACAGCTGTTTCCTCTCCACCAAGACGGTCGAGGTGCCGGTGCGGGGAAGCGGGGACCTGCTCTTCACCTCCCAGGGGAGTAACCCCGACGACGCGGACAGCAAGCTCATCGACTTCGCCGGGCTCATCGAGGACCTGGAGAACGACAGCGACTTCGACACCCTGGTGAGCGCCCACATCGAGAACGGATACTGGCGGGTGGCCCGAAACGGCGGCGCGGCCACCACCATCGTGCGCGGCTCGATCACCGTCCAGCGGGAGAGCTCGGCCGCCCCCGGCGTGTCGCTCATCAGCTACACCAGCGTGGCGATCGCCTCCGTGCTGGGGGACTTCAAGGTGACGCCCCTGAACAGCCAGGGGGTCGATCTCCTGAATCAGGGCTTCGACCAGTACCTCCAGGCCAAGGCCCTGGGGCAGCCCCTGCCCGATCTCCGGTACCGGTTCTTCTGGAACAGCCATTCCGACACCGTGCCGGTCGATTTCGACTGGGAGGGGAAGGTGAAGTTCACCCTGGTGGGGTCGACCAAGGTGGACGTGCCGGAGGTGTTGTAGGGGCGGTCACCCCTTGACCACCGCGATGGGCCGGAGCCGCGCGACCACCGCGCAGAGCTCCG
>CAYRIJ010000211.1:0-6938 GCA_964424285.1 uncultured bacterium | reverse complement strand
CGTTCGGATCCAGGACGTGGAGCTGTTCCCGGGGGGAATTGGTGCCGATCCCGACCCCGCCGAGGGCCCGGATCAGGAACTGGCGGTCGCCGGTGGAGGGGAAGGGAACCAGGTAGCCCCCGTTCGTCTGGCCGTCGTTCCACACGAAGGTCCCCAGGTGCGAGGCCTGTGCGCCCCGTCCGGCGGCGAAGGAGTGGAGACCCGCGGCCTCGTTTTCCCAGCCACCGGGGACGACGGAGAACTGACCGGAGGCCGTGTTGTGAAAGCCGCCGGTGACGACCGAGTGGTATCCTTCCGCCGTATTGGCGTAGGTGGGGAACTGGTCCGACCCTCCCCCCCCCACGAAGGACCAGTCACCGCTGGCGGTGTTCGAGGCGCCGCCGGCCACCGCGGACCCGCGACCCGAGGCCACATTGCCCACACCGGCCAGCACGCTGGAGAGACTGCCGGTCGCCTTGTTGGTCGAACCCCCGCCCACGAAACTGATGTAGCCCGAGCTGGTGTTGCCGCCCCCACCGGCCACGCAGGAGCGAGACCCGGAAGCCACATTCGAGGTTCCGCCCCCGACTGTCGCATGCAGCTCCTGGGCGGAGTTGCTGTTGCCGCCGGAAACCGTGGCTCCTTCAGCATTCGCCTCATTGCCGGAGCCCCCGCCCACGGTGGCGTTGTTTCCATTGGCCTGGTTCACCTGGCCTCCGCCGATCGTGGCCATGAGCCCCGACGCTCGATTCACCTGGCCGCCCCCGATGGTGCACCCGTGATCCCCGGCGATGTTGAAGCCGCCCCCGGCCACCGTCGTGTTGTCGCCGAGAGCCGAGTTCTCCTGGCCACCCCCGACCACGGAATACTGTCCCAGGGCCGAATCCGCCTCGCCACCCCCGATGAAGCTGTGCTCGCCGGAGGCGATGTTCTCGGTGCCACCTCCGACGGCCGCGAGACCACGGGCTAGGTTGTGGACCCCGCCGGCGACCGTCCCCCCCAGCCCGTCGACGACATTGCGATCTCCACCTCCCACGGTGGCGTAGCGTCCGTCCAGAAGATCCGCGTTCTCGTTCCCCGCCCGGTTGTTGCGGCCGCCGGCGATGGTTCCGAAGTCGTCCGTGATCTGGTTGGCGAGCTCGGGATCACCCCCCCCACCGATGCTCGCACCTCGCACGCCGGCACTCACGTTGTTGGACGCGCTCCCCCCGATGACGTTGGGCGTATCCCCCGGCTCCAAGCGGAGCGCTCGCTGGTTGTTCACCCGCAGTTCCAGCGCCTGATCGTCGGTGGTTCCCAGGAACTGTGCGCCGGGACTCGTGCCCGAGTTTCCGGAGAGGCCCCACGAGCCGCCGGCGGCTCCCACCGCGGTGGTCTGAAGCGTGCCGTCCGGAAACATGATGCCGTCCACGCCCGGCGCGCCGCCGACGTGGAGCGCGGCCTGGGGATCGTTGGTGTTGATCCCGACCCCCCCGCCGGCCCGCACCAGGAACTGGTTCTCGCCGGTGGACTCGAAGATCTGGTCGATGCCGTCGGCCCACACGAAGGTGCCGTCGTCGCCGGGACGCACCCGGGCCCGGAGCCCCGCGGCGAAGCTGTTGGCGCCGTGGGCCTCGTTCTCGTTCCCCCCCGGAACGGTGGCCGCGAAGCCGGTGGCCTGGTTTCCGGTTCCGCCGGCCACGGTCGTGTACGCGGATCCGGCCCGGTTGGACTCGCCGCCGCCCACCGTGGACGCCCACCCGTTGGCCTGGTTGCTCTTTCCGCCTCCGACGGTGGCGAAGGGACCGTTCATCGGGTCGTCCGAGTCGCCGCCGGCCAGGTGCCCGGCCCCGCCGCCGATCGTCCCATAGTGGGCGGAAACGCGGTTCCCCCCGACCTCCGGGGCGTCGGTTCCTCCGCCCCCCGCGATCGTCGCGCCCACCACCCCGGCACCTACGGTGTTGGCCTCCGATCCCCCGATCAGGTTCCGGCCGGTGCCGAAGTCGTTGCCGGTGGCGACCCCCGGCTCCAGGCGCAAGACCCGCTTGCCGTCGACATGAACCTCCAGCGGGGCGTCGTTCGAGGTGCCCAGGTACTGCGCGGCCGGATCGGTGACGGCGTTCCCGCCGAGTTTCCAGGCCGTCGTGTCCTGGCCGTTCCCCCCGCCGGCATGGATCGTGATCGTGTGGCCGGCCTGGTCCAGGGTCACGTTGTCCCCGGCGGCCAGGGTCACCGCGTCGGCCAGCCCGTTCACCGAGGTCACCGCGGCGCCGGGAGCCAGCTTCGCCAGGCTCACCGCCCCGTTGGCGAGCTTGCCCGCCGTCACCGCCCCGTCCGCGAGCTTCGCGGTCGAAACGCCTCCGTTCTTCACGTTGATCGTGGCCACCGGCCCGTTGGGGTTGGTCAGGGCGAGCGCGCCGTCCGTGTTCTGAACCCCCTGAATGCCCGAGGCCCCTTCCCCGAGGACGGAGTTGATGATCAGGGTGTCGCCGCTGGTGGAGACGGTCGTTCCTCCCGAGCCCGATACGATCACCCCGTCGGTCAGGCCGTTGAGGTCGGTCACCGCCGCCCCGGTCGCGAGTTCCGGGTTCGGGTACGTTCCGGCGAGATCGCCGCCGGCGGGTCCGGCCGGGGTCCGTGGATCGGCCAGCCGCGAATCCTGATCCGTCACGTATCGGTTGTCGTTCGACGGCTGCCCGTGCGTGCCGGCCAGGGCGCCCTTCTCGCCGGGCGTGGGGTCGTTCGCGTTGTCGTGGGTGGGATGGTCCAGCGCCAGCTTGCTCTCCGGGATGCCGCCCGAGGCCAGATCGACGGTCACGGTGGGACCGGTGGGATCCGACACCTTCAGGAAGCCGTCGCTGTTCTGCACCCCCAGGATCCCGGAGCCGCCCTCCCCGATGATGGAGGTGACGATCAGGGTGTCCCCGGACGCCGAGATCGTCGTTCCCCCCCCTCCTTTCAGGTGCAGCGCGCCCGCCAGCCCGTTGAGGGCGGTCACCACCGCCCCGGGGGAGATCTTCACCCCGGTCACCGCGCCGTCGGCCAGCGCTCCGCTACCGACCGCCCCCTCCGCCAGCTTCGCGCCGGTGATCGCGCCGTCCTCCACGGAGGTCGCGGCCAAACTGTAGGGAACCGAGGTCAGGGGGATCCGGGGCGCGAACTCGGGGTCCGGCGCCAGTTGGATCCCCACATAGTAGGGGGCGTCGAAATCCAGCCCGAGAGGAACCGTCTCCCCGAGGACCACGCTGAAGACGCCTCCGCCGGTGGAGACCTCCAGGGTCTCCGTCCAGAGCGGCTCGCCGGCCTGGGCCGTATCGTAGATGCCGAAGACGGCCTCGTACACGCCGTCGGGAACCGCGTTGCCGTCCGTGTCCCGGAGGACCCCCTGGACCGACAGGGTGCGCGGGACGGCCGCGGCGGCGGCGCCGAAGGACACCGCCAAGGTGAGCAACGCGGTGAGGACGATCAGATGCTTCACGGGAACCACTCCTTCCGATCGGGCGGGGGGGGGAACCGGCGGATCGCGCGGCGCCCCCCGGCTATTTCTCCGGGGGCCGCGGCTCAACGAGCCAGCCGGCCAACTCCTCGACGGACGTGAACCGGAATTCGGCCCCGTCGGGAAACCGCACCGCCTTGCCCCGGCACTCCCCGGGACGCCGGACGAGGACGAGCAGGATGCGTTCGGGTCTCGAGTGAGGCTTCTCGGGCTTGGTCATGGGGGAATCCTTGACCGGACCGCTCACAAATCACTCACAGGATTCGGTTGCAATCATCTAGTATCCACACAACTCGATCTCCGGCATCAGGTTGTGGAAATGTCGCTCCTACCATCCAAAATCCGGGCGCCCTCGCTGCCTCCCCACGCCATCGAGCGGGCCCGGCTCAGGGACAGGCTTCTGGAACCGGCCTGGAGTCTCGTCGTGCTCCAGGCCCCGGCGGGGTACGGCAAGACGGTGCTTGCCGCCCAGGTCCAGGCATCGGAGCCGGACCGGACCGCCTGGCTGTACCTGGAGCCCGAAGATGCCGATCCACGGCGCTTCTGCCGGTACCTCGCGGGCGCCCTTCGGGAAGTTCTCCCCGCGTTGGCCGGCACCGAGATCACGAAGCCCGCGAACGGGGGGGAGTTCGATCCGGACGCCTGGGTCGAGGACCTGCTTCTGTTCTTCCACGAGTTCCACAGCTCGCGGGTCCGGCTCGTGCTCGACAACTTCGAATCGGTGGGAGACGAGCCGGTCGTGAACCGGGTCGTCGACCGCCTGCTCCGGCACGCCGGCGAGGCCATGAGCCTTCTCATCACGACCCGAAGCGACCCGGGGTTCCCGCTCCACAAGCTGGTCGAGCGGAAGGCGGCCCTCAAGCTGACCGCTCGGGATCTGGCGTTCGACCTCGATGAGTTCAAGAGCGCCGCGCGGGCCCAGGGGAAGAAGATCCCGCCGGCCGACCTGGAGTCGGTGTGGGCGCAGAGCGAGGGTTGGTGCGTGTACCTGGGCCTGGGATTGGGGACCGGACCGGAGGCCCGCCCGCTCTCCCCGGCCTCATCCGGCATCACCGGTTACCTCGAGGAGGAGATCCTCCGCCGCATGCCGGAGAATCAAGCGCGCGTTCTGCGCGATACCTGCGTCCTGGACGTGATCTCCGCCGAGGGGATGGATGCCCTGGGCCTGAACGGCGAGGACTTCCACGAACAGGTCCGCGAACTGGGTCGCCGGGGGATACCTCACCTCACCGTGATGGGAGGCGAAGCCGTCCGCCTTCATCCCCTGGTCCGGGGAAAGCTGCTTCAGGATCTGCGGCAAGGCCCGCCGACGGAGGGGAAGCGGAACCTCCTGGACCGGGCGAGCGGGTTCTACCGGTCCCGGGGGCGGAGCGACGCCGCGGTGCGGATCCTGCTCGAACTCGAAGCCTACGAACCGGCCATGGAGACCCTGTCCGCGAGCTGGGTGGAGCTCGAGGAACAGCAACTCCTTCCCCAGGTGGCCGGCTGGTTGGAGATGGTGCCCCCCGGCTATCGCTCACATCCGTTGTTCGTGCTGAGCCGGCTGCGGGTGCTCCGCTTCGAGGGCGAGAACCTCGAGATCGTCGAATACCTGAACCGGCTGCGCGCCGAGGGAACCCTGATCGATGAATCCCCCGTGTACCCCCAGCTGTGGACCATCGAGGCCTGGGCCCGGACCCATCTCGGAAATGCCAGCTACGAGGAGCTCCGGGCGGAGTGGGGGCAGCTCCGGGAACGGCTCGATCCCGCGAGCCGGCTCTCGGCCGAATTCACCCTCATCGTGGCCGCTCTGTACGACCTGAGGTTCGCGGCGGCGGAGGAGCACACCCGGAGAGCGCTCGCACTGACCCCTTCCGACTCGGTGACCAGTCGGGCGAGGATCCTGAACGCCAGAGGGGTCGTACTCCACGAGATGGGTCGTTCCCGCGAAGCCGGTGAGCTGTTCGAGGAAGCCATCTCGAAGTGCCGGCACCACGGCGAGACGGCCAACCAGACCCTGAACCTCCTGGGCAAGGCGTTCCTCTGCAAGGACCTCGGGCGGTTCCAGGAGTCGCTCGAGGTGACCCGGGAGTGCCTGGAGGTCGCCCGTGACTCCGGATCCACCCGGTTGGTCCTGCTCGCCCACGCGGCCCGCACCCGGGGAGAGGTCTTCTGGTACACCGGGCGCCGGACCGATGCCCTGGCCGAACTGGAGGAATCGTACCGCCTGTTCCAGGACTCCAACCGATACGAGGCGCTGGCGACCGGGGTCCTGATCGATCACTGGCAATCGATCCGTGGGAAACGATCCGATCTCGTCGCCGACGCCGACTTCCAGGGACGCTTGTCGGTCTCCGAGGCGCGGGTTCGCTTTCTCATTCGGAGAAGTCGGGAAGAGACCCGCGCCGGGGATGCCGGGGCCGGCGTCCGCTCCGCCCGGGAAGGACGGGAGATGGCGCGGGAGATGCCCGCCTGGCAGGCGACGGCGTGGTTCACCGAGGCGTGGGCGCGCGACTCGCTCGGGGATCGAACGGAGTGCGCCGCCGCCCTGGCCGCGGGACTGGGCATTCTCGAGGAACTGGACCGCTCCGCCTACCCGCTCGCCGACCCGGAGCTCACCGGGTGGCTGGCGGCGGAGGCCGTGGCCCGGGACCTCCGGGTGGAACGCGCGCTGTCCCTGGTCACCGGCGAGAGCCGGATCGACCTTCAGCCGGCCTGGAGCCGGGCGCTCGATCTCGCGGGGCGGCCGGGATCGGAGAAGGTGAGGCTGGCCGAGGCCGCGGTCCGTCTTCGAATCCGCGGTCTCGACGACCTCGTCGCCGCGTGCGCCCAGGTCCCGGACCCTCCCAAACACGCTTATGCGGCCATGGCGGCGACGGCCCCGCTGCCTTCGCTTCGGATCCGGCTGTTCGGTCCCTTCGAGGTGCTGGAAAGCGGGCGCGAGATCCGCTTCCCGAGAACGGCCGCCCGCCGGATCCTCGAGATCCTGCTCCTGGAGCACCCGCGGCCGGTTCACGAGGAGCGGCTACTGGACTTCATCTGGCCGGAGGCGGAACCCTCGAAGGCGAAGCGAAACCTCCAGACCTGCATCAACGAGCTCCGGAGAAGCCTCGATCCGCACCACCGCCCGCGACGCGATTCGTACATCAACTTCCGGAACGAGCACTACGAGCTCGACCTCCCCCCCGGATCCTCGGTCGATCTCCACGAATTCCGCCGTGAAGTGTCCGGCTTCCTCGCCCCCGCCGGGACCCGGCCCGTGTCGACGGAGCAGTGGAGCCGGGCGCTGGACCTCTACGGCGGGGATCTCCTGGAGGAGGAGGCGTACGAGGAGTTCGCGATCGAGCCCCGGGAAAGAGCCCGCGCGCTGATGCTCGAGGGATCGAGCGCTCTCGCGTCCGCGCTCATCGAAGCGGGGGAGGACCGGGCGGACCGCGTGCTTCGACGGGGCCTCGAGGTGGATCCTCTCTGGGCCGAGGGGGTCGCCCTCCTGATGGCTCATCTC
>CAYRIJ010000210.1:0-6981 GCA_964424285.1 uncultured bacterium | reverse complement strand
GAGCCATCCGACCCTCTATCCCAACATCTGCGACGAGACGGGCGCGGTGCGACGCCACCTGAACGTCTTCGTGAACACCGCCCACGTGCGCGACCTCGAGGGACTCGATACCGCGCTCTCCCCCGGTGATGTGATTCTGATCGTGCCCGCCGTTTCAGGAGGTTGAACATGCCCGACCACGTCGTTCTCGCCATCGGAACCAAGAAGGGCCTCTTTGTCGCGGAAGGGGCGAAGCCCCGGCGGAGGTTCACCCTCCGCGGACCGTTCGGTCCGGGGGTGCCGGTCTACTCGGCGCTCATCGACACCCGCGGGAAACCCCGGATCTACGCTTCCAGCTGCAACCCGTTCTTCGGCATGAAGGTCCTGCGTTCCGGCGATCTCGGAAAGACGTTCAAGGAAACCAAGTCGGCGCCGGCGTTTCCGAAGGACGACGGGCGCGCCCTGGCCAACATCTGGTCGCTGGAGCCGGGGCCGGGCCGGAACGAGATCTGGGCCGGAGTCGAGCCGGCGTCGCTCTTCCGGAGCGGCGACGGAGGCGACACCTGGGAGATGGTCGAGAGCATCAGCAAGCACCCGCATGCCGGGAAGTGGCAGCCGGGAGCCGGCGGCCTCTGCATGCACACGATTCTCCGGGACGGAGACCGGGTGCATCTCGGGATCTCGACCGGCGGCCACTACCTGAGCGAGGACGGCGGCAAGACGTTCGAAGCGTCCAACCGGGGGGTGGGAGCCGGTTTCTCCCCGGATCCGTACCCCGAGTTCGGCCAGTGCGTGCACAAGATCGCGGGGCACAAGGACGCCCCCGGCCGGCTGTACATGCAGAACCACGGAGGCTGGGGCGAATGGGACGGGCCGGGAGGACGGCGGCCCGACATCGGGGTGCTGCGTAGCGACGACCACGGGAAGTCGTGGCGTTCCATCGCCAAGGGGCTGCCGTCGGACTTCGGCTTTCCCATCGTGGTTCACCCCCACGACCCCGACACGGTCTACGTGATGCCGCTGGAGCCGATGACCCGGACCTGCCCCGGCGGCGTGCCCGCGGTCTGGCGGAGCGAGAACGGCGGGGACTCCTGGCGAAAGCTCGTGAAGGGGTTCCCCAGGAAGGAGAGCTACTTCACGGTGCTGCGCGACGCGATGGACGTCGACGAGCTCACCACCCCCGCCCTCTATGTCGGCACCACCACCGGACAGCTCTGGATGGGACGCGACGGCGGCGAGGCGTGGGAGCGCGTCTTCGACTCGCTCCCGCCGATCAACTGCGTGAAGGTCGCGGTGGCGTAAGACGCGGTGCCGTGGGACGCGGTGGCGTAGGGCGCGGCCCGGGGTCCGGCTTCCGGCGCCTCCGGTCCCCTCGCTCCACCGACTCGATCCCCGGGCCGGGGCCGGCTACCGGAACCTTGCTTCGTCCACCGTCACCCGGAAGAACTCTCCCTCGGATTCGAACCGGTCCGATCCGAAGTGCCAGCCGATCCGAAGCCGGGTGGGGATGGTGAAGCCACCGAAGGCGGCTTCCTCCTCCACGTACCCGCCGAAGTCCACCTCCCGGAACTCCGCGCCCTCGGGATTCCCCCAGCGACGCGAGGCCACGGCCTCGAGCCGCCCCGCGCCGTCCACGGTCAGGGCGACCGCGGTTTCGCGTCCCTGCACCGTCAAACGGGCTTCGGGGTGAAAGCCGTCCGAGGCCGACCAGGCGACGCCGGGGCCTCGGAAGACGGACGGAAGCCATACCGACTCCGCCGCCAGCCGCCCCGCGGTCGACCGCGACACGTCCGGCCCCGCCGCGGTCATGACCGGGATGACCCCGAGCAGCTTCCAGCGGAGCGCCCCCTCGCCGTCCAGAATCCGGTCGGACCCCCGGACGGGGAGACCCTTCATTCGGGTCGAGGCCTTCCAGATCATTCCCCGGGTCCGGTGGATGACCTCTTCGGCCCGGAACGGCAGCCAGCCCCCGAGCTTGATCTCGCCGTGCATGCGAAGGCGCACCGCGGTGGCGGAGGGCGTGCCGGGGGCGATCGCGTGCTCGAGGTAGCGGCGGGCGGGCTCCGGGAGGTCGGAGGTTCCCCCGGAATCGCGCTCCGGGGCGCCCTCCGCCTTCCAGAGCCGGTCGAGGGTCAGGTCGGCGGCGGTCATGCCGGCCCGGCGACGACCCGGCTGATCGCGAACCCGTCGTAGCCCTTCCGGCCCACGGTCTGGATCGCGGTGGTGCGGAGACCCGGCTCGGCGGCCAGAAGCTCGAGGTACCGGCGCACGGCCCGCACGTTCGGATCCCCGCTCTCCCCGTCGGCCACCGCCCCTCTCCGGACCACGTTGTCGGCGATGATGAGGCTCCCGCGCCGGACCAGCTTCAGCACTCCGGCGAGGTACTCCGGGTACCCCGGCTTGTCGGCGTCGATGAAGACGAGGTCGAAGGGGCCCTCCCCGTCGCGCGCCATCCGGGCCAGGGTGTCCGCCGCCGGTCCCAGGCGAACCTCCACCGTCCCGGAGAGCCCGGCCCGGTCGAGATTGGCCCGCGCCACCTCGGCGTGCCGGGCATCGATTTCCAGGGTGACCACCCGGCCGCCGGGGGCCAGGCCCCGCGCCAGCCAGATCGTGCTGTACCCGCCCAGGGTGCCGATCTCGAGCACGGAGCGGGCGCCCGAGGCCTCCGCCAGCAGCGACAGGAGCTTTCCCTGGGCCGGCGAGACCTGGATCGCCGGGAGCCCGGCGGCGGCGCTGGCCTCGACCGCGGCGGCGAGCGCGGCATCGGGCGGGAGCAGAAGATCTTCGAAGTATCGGTCCACCGCGGTCCAGATGGTCTCTTCCATGAGTCCTCGTTTCCGGTTCCGGTCCCCGTCCGTCGCCGGAGGGAATTCCCCGATCGACGGCCGGGCGACGGCTGCGCGTCGGGGTCAGTCCATGGACCGGCCCGGCGGCAGGGTGCGTTCCGCCTCGGCCAGCGCCCGCTCGATCCGGCGATCGGGAACCAGCCAGATGAGCGCCACCAGGACGTAGATCCCCCCGGCGATCCACCGCTCGACGAAGGCCAGGGGGATCGCGGCCAGGTAGAGGATCGGGGAGATCTTCCCCTTCACGTCCCGCCCCAGGGCCCGGGCCAGAAGGGACTCGCGCCCCTGTCCGGCGATGATCCGGCGCTGGAGGATGAAGTAGGCGATCGCCGCCATGAGGAGGATCACCCCGTAGATCGCGGTCGGCCCCGGGGCGAAGTGGTTCTCCCCCATCCACCCGGTGACGAAGGGAACGAGGGACAGCCAGAAGAGGAGGTGCAGGTTGGCCCAGAGCACGCTCCCGCTCACCGTCTCGGTGACCCGGAGCATGTGATGGTGATTGTTCCAGTAGATGCCGAGGTAGACGAAGCTCAGGATGTAGCTCAGGAACACCGGGAGGATCGGGCGGAGCGCGCGGAGGTCCGCCTCGTGCGGGACCTTCAGCTCCAGCACCATGATCGTGATGATGATGGCCAGCACGCCGTCGCTGAAGGCCTCGAGTCGGTTGGTGCCCATGGTGCCTCGCGGGGGTTGGGGTGAGGCGCCCGCCCGGGCGCGGCGGAACGTGGACGGGCTTCGGTCGCGAACGCTCTCCGAGGCGGAATGGTCCCACAGGGCCCCGGGGTCCAACCAGGGGGTAGTGCCCGGAGGCCGGGCGCCCCCGCAGGGGACGGCCGCCCGGCGGCGCACTTTTATCGGCCGCCAATCCCTTCCACTCCAACGCCTTACCAGCCGGGTGGAGATTCCGGGCGCCGGGACCCCCTCCGGCGGGGTATGAAGAGGCGAAGCTCCTGTAAACGAATCGCCCCCCGCCGGCGACTCTACCGGTGAACGCCCGGAACGAGGCGCCAACCGGATCCGAAGCGGTCGGCTCCGGGTCGAGCCGGCGCCGGACGGAGATACCGAGATGGAAGCAACACATCCCGACCTCGAGCTCGCCCGAAGAGCGGCGGAGGGAAACGAGGCCGCCTGGCGGGAGATCTACACCGCCACCCGGGAACGCCTCTTCGCCCTGGTGAGCTACCACGTCGGAAACCGCGACGAGGCCCTGGACGTGCTCCAGGACACCTATGCCAGCGCGGTGAAAGGCATCGGCGGCTACCGCGGCGACGGCAGCCTGGAGGCGTGGCTGGCCGGGATCGCCCTCCGCCGCGCCCGGGACTGGAAGCGCCGGTTCCTCGGGCGGTTCAAGCAGACCGACACCCTGGAGGGGGACCCCGTGCCCGACCAGGGTCTTCCCCAGCCGGATCCCGACCAGGGGCGCCGGCTGCGGCAGGCTTTGGCCAAGCTTCCGCAACGACAGCGGAGCGCGGTCCTCCTTCACGAATGGATGGGGTATTCGTTTCGCGAGGTGGGAGAGGCGCTGGGGATGAGCGAGGCGACGGCGAGGGTGCACGCGTTCCGGGCCCGCGAGGCCCTCCGCGCCCTCCTCGGGCCCGCCCCCGACCCGCTTCCCTCCCCCCGCATGCAGGAGCAGAGGCTATGAAAGAGCAATTCGAACGGCACCAGGACCGGCTCACCGACGCCGAAGATCGTCGGGTGTGGGCCGCGCTCCACGATGAAGTGATCGCCCGTAAGCACCGGCCGGCGTGGCGGCGCTGGCGCGTGCCCGGAACCGCGGTGGCGCTGGCCGCGACCGCGGCGGTGGCGGTGGCCCTGGCCGTCCGAGGCCCCGCCGACCGCGCGGTGACCGAACGGCTGGATCGGGCGCGGACGGAATCGTCCCTGCCCGTGGCGCAGGCTCCGAGCGCGACCGAGCCGGAGCGGGCGGACGCGGGCGCGTCCGGAAAGCTGTCTCTGGATGCGACGAAGGGCGGCGACGGCGCGCTGTCCGCGGACGCGAGCCGGTCCGAGGTTCATGGCAGCCTCCCGGAGGTTTCACGAGTCGAGTCGTCGCGTTCGGAGCCGGAAGCGGCCCGGAGCGCCGGGGGCTCGGACGCGACGAAGCAGGCCGGGGCGGCCGCGAGCGCCGGAGGCGGCGTTTCCGTCCCGCCGAAGGAAGGCGATGAGCCGGGGGCCGGCGTGGCCGTGGCCCCCGACCGCCGCCAGGAGGTCCGTCCTCCCCGGCCGGTGAAACCGGAGATCGCGCGGGTGGACGACTCACCGCCCGCGAGCCCCCGCGCGACGAAGGACAAGGGGGCGGAGGAGAAGTCGGCCGAGGCGAAGAAGCCCCGGCTCCGGGTGCGCGACCTGGCGGACAACGACGCCGGGGCCGCTCCCGCGAGCGGTTTCGTGGAGAAGGCCCGCGGGCTGCCGGCTCCGTCTCCGGCTCCGGTGAGCGCGGGGGGCGCCGCTCCCGAGGCCCGTTCCACCGCGCGGGTCGGGACCGGCACCGTTCGCGGCCGGATCACGACCGACAAGGGTGAGGCCCTGCAGTTCGCCAACGTGGTGGTCCTGGGGATCGATCTCGGCGCCATGACCGACGCGAACGGCGAGTTCACGATCGAGAAGGTGCCCGCCGGCGACGTCACCCTCCGGGTCAGCTTCCTGGGCTATGCGTCCCAGGATCGGACGGTGACCGTGACCCGGGGCGGCGAGGTCCGCGTGAAGTTCGCCCTGGTGCAAACCGTGGTCGCCACCATGGATCCGGTGATGGTGGGCGCGAAGGATCTCACTCGGAAGGAGGCAGGACCCGCCGGCACCGCCGAAGGG
The DNA here is from genome assembly GCA_964424285.1 of uncultured bacterium. GTDB lineage: Bacteria > Eisenbacteria > RBG-16-71-46 > JABDJR01 > JABDJR01 > CAVSKL01. The sequence goes on along the minus strand of CAYRIJ010000210.1, from coordinate 1,345 downwards.
GACGCCCTGAGACCCATGACCGCGGAGGAGTTCCAGAAGTCCACCTCGTTCAAGTCGGGAGCGGCGGGCGATGCGGACAGGAAGCACTTCCGCGGGGGACGGGCCGGTGAGGTTCAGTTCAATATCGCCGAGCTTCCCCCGAACCGTCCCCTGCCGGGGATGCAGCCATTCCCCGACGGCCGCTGGCCGATTTCGGTGGGCGGCACCGACCCGGTGAACGGCCAGGCCTTCGACTCCATGTTCTTCCAGCACTACGGGGTGAATCCCTTCGTGGACCCCGAGGACGACCGCTACGCCACCTTCGCGGTGGACGTGGACAACGCCTCGTACTCCATGGCGCGCTCCTACCTGGAGCGGGGCGAGCTTCCCCCGCCGGATGCCATCCGGGTGGAGGAGTTCGTGAACTCCTTCCGCCACGACTACGCGCCGCCGCTTCGGGACTTCCTCGCCGACCGGGCGGGGGCGCCCTCGGAGCACGGCACCTTCGCGATCCACCTCGAGGCGGCGCCCTCCCCCTTCGGGCCCGGGCTCACCCTGATGCGGGTGGGGCTCAAGGGGCGCGAGGTGGACGCCCGCGACCGGAAGCCCGCGGTCCTGACCTTCGTGATCGACGTCTCGGGGTCGATGGGGCGCGAGGACCGGCTGGAGCTGGCCAAGCGGGCGCTCCACCTGTTGCTCGACCAGATGAACGCCGACGACGAGGTGGGGATCGTGGTGTACGGGACCAACGCTCGCACCGTGATCGAGCCCACCTCGCTTCGCCACCGCGAGCGGATCGAGTGGGCCATCGACGCGCTCCACCCCGAGGGCGCCACCAACGCCGAGGCCGGCCTCCGCCAGGGCTACGCCATGGCCGACCGGGCCTTCCGGCGCGGGGCCATCAACCGGGTGATCCTCTGCTCGGACGGGGTGGCCAACGTGGGCAACACCGGCGCCGGGACGATTCTCTCCGAGATCAAGGCCGAGGCCCGGAAGGGGATCGAGCTGACCGCGGTCGGCTTCGGCATGGGGAACTACAACGACGTCCTCATGGAGCAGCTGGCCGACCAGGGAGACGGGAACTACTACTACGTGGACGACATCCGCGAGGCCCGGCGCGTGTTCGTGGAGAACCTGACCGGGACGCTGCAGACCATCGCCCGCCAGGTGAAGATCCAGGTCGAGTTCGACCCCGGCACCGTCCGGCGCTACCGGCTCCTGGGCTACGAGAACCGGGACGTGGCCGACCGGGATTTCCGGAACGACAAGGTGGACGCGGGCGAGGTCGGGGCCGGCCACGAGGTGACCGCGCTTTTCGAGGTGAAGCTGGAAAATCAGCCTCGCACCCGCGACCTGGCCACGGTGC
>CAYRIJ010000209.1:0-6986 GCA_964424285.1 uncultured bacterium | reverse complement strand
GGGCGCGCTCCGGGAGTTCGGAGAGAGCCGCGAGAAGGGACGCGAGGAGGAGGGTAGTCTCTGGGAGGGGCTCACCGCCCTGGCCCTGGGGGACGGGCCCAGCGCGCTGGAGTCCCTCAAGCGGGCGGCGGGATCGGGCAACCGCGCCATCCGGGACCGGGCCCGGATCGCCCTCGGCGACGCCTACCGCCTGGCCGGAGACTGGGCCGACGCCGCCACCCAGTACCACGAGGTCTCCGAGGAGATCGCGGGAAGTCCTGGCTGGTGGTCCACCGCGCAATACGATCGCGCCCTGTGCCTGGAGAAGCTGGAAGACGCCGATGGCGCGCGGGCGACCTACGCCGCCATCCTCACCCGGGCCCCGGGCGCCTACGAGGCCCCCCTGGCCCGGGCCCGGCTCCGGATCCTCGGCGCCACCGCCGAGGCGGCTCCCGGAGCCGCTCCCCCCGCCGCCGGAAGCGCTCCCGTCCCCGAAGGCGGAACCGCCGCCCCCGCGGAGTCGCTCACCGTTCAGGTGGGGGCGTTCGGCCAGAGCGAGAACGCGGCTCGGTTGGCCGGCACCGTGCGGGACGGCGGGTTCGGACCGGTGCGGGTGGTGAAGGGGGGCGACGGCCTCTTCCGGGTCATGGTGGGCGGTTTCGCGAGCCGCGACCGCGCCGAGGCGGCGGGGGATTCCCTGGGAGCCGCTTTGGGTCTCGGGTTCAGCGTGGTGCCGGCCGGGGGGAACTGAGGGTGGCCCGCGCCAAGTCTCCCGCCGAGACCCCGGTGATGCGGCAGTACCTGTCCTTCAAGGAGAAGCACCCCGACGCCGTGCTCTTCTTCCGCATGGGCGATTTCTACGAGATGTTCTTCGCCGACGCCGAGCTGGCCGCGAAGGAGCTGGGCCTCACCCTCACCAGCCGCGACAAGCAGAAGGAAAACGGCGTCCCCATGGCCGGGGTGCCCTACCACGCCGCCGAGGGCTACATCGCCAAGCTCGTGCGGAAGGGATACCGGGTGGCGGTGTGCGAGCAGGTCGGCGATCCCGCCCGGACCAAGGGGCTGGTGGAGCGGAGCATCACCGAGATCGTGACCCCGGGAACCGCGCTCAACGATTCCCTGGTGTCGGCGAGCGCCAACAACTACGTGGCCACCCTCCTTCCCAGCCGGGACCTGGTGGGACTGGCCGCCGCCGACATCACCACCGGGGAGTTCCTCCTGGAGGACATCCCCCTCGAGCGCTTCGAGCAGGACGTGGCGCGGCTGGGGATCTCGGAGTGGGTGGTGGCCGAGGGGGACCGGGAGATCCCCCTTCCCCTGAACGGCCTCCGGCCGGTGCTCCGGCCGGGGTGGTGGTTCGAGGAAGCGCGCGGGCGGCGGGAACTCGGCGCGCACTTCGGCGTCAAGAGCCTGGCCGGTTTCGACTGCGACGACCTGGGGCCCGCCCTGGGCGCGGGCGGGGCCCTCCTCGATTACCTGCGCGAGGTTCGCGGAGGAGCGCTCAAGCACCTGGTGCGTCTCCGCCGCCTCGGGATCCGGGACTACATGGTGCTGGACGCGGTGACCCGCCGGAACCTGGAACTCACCGCGCCCCTGATGGGGGAGTCCCGCACCCTGACCCTCCTCCACGCCCTGGACCGGACGGCGACCGGGCTGGGGGCGCGACGCCTTCGCGCATGGCTCGAACGGCCGCTCGTAACCCTCGAAAAAATAGAGCACAGGCTCGATGCGGTCCAGGAGCTGGTCGAGCGGCCGGAGGAGGCCGACTCCCTCGATGCGACCCTCCGCCGCTTCCGGGACCTGGAGCGGCTCCTGGGGAAGGCGGCCTGCGGAAAGGCCGGTCCCCGGGACGTGCGGGCGCTGGGGGAGGGGGCGCTGGCCACCCCGGAACTGGCCGGGCGGCTCGCGCTCTTCCAGGCTCCGATGCTGGCCGGGTGGACGGACCGGCTTCCCGATCTCACCCGGTTGGGGACGCGGGTGACCGGGGCCCTGGTCGACGACCCGCCGGTGGCCCCGGGGGACGGCGGGGTCTTTCGCCCGGGCTTCCACGCCGGCCTGGACGAGATCCGCGAGCGGGCCCGGGGGGGGAAGGCGTGGATCGCGCGCCTCCAGGAGCGGGAGCGGAAGGCCACCGGGATCGCCAGCCTCAAGGTCGGGTTCAACAAGGTCTTCGGCTACTACCTGGAGGTGACCGCCTCCCACCAGGCCAAGGTGCCCGACCGATACATCCGGAAGCAGACCCTGGTGAACGCCGAACGCTACGTCACCCCGGAACTCAAGGAGGAGGAGGAGAAGATCCTGGGCGCCGAGGAGCGCCTGCGGTCCCTGGAGCTGGAACTCTTCGCCGCCCTGCGGGACGAGGTCGTGGAGGAGGCGGCGCGGATCCAGACCGTGGCGGAGGCGGTGGGGGAGGCCGACGCTCTCCTCGCCCTGGCCCGGGCCGCCCGGGAGGGACGCTACGTCCGCCCCGAAATCGTGGAGGAACCGGTCCTCCGGTTCAAGGAGGGCCGCCACCCGGTGGTGGAGCGGATCCTGCCCGCGGGAGAGTTCGTGCCCAACGACCTCGGCCTCGACGCGGCGAGCCGCCAGATCGCGGTCATCACCGGGCCCAACATGGCGGGCAAGTCCACCTACCTCCGCCAGGCCGGTCTCCTGGCCATCATGGCCCAGATGGGCTCCTTCGTCCCCGCCGCCTCGGCGCGGGTGGGGATCGTGGACCGGGTGTTCACCCGGGTCGGGGCCTCGGACAACATCGCCCGCGGACAGTCCACCTTCATGGTGGAGATGGAGGAGACCGCCACCATCCTGAACGCGGCCACCGGCCGGAGCCTGGTGCTCCTGGACGAGGTGGGGCGGGGGACCAGCACCTACGACGGGCTCAGCCTGGCCTGGGCGGTGACCGAACACCTTCACGAGCGGCCCCACGGGCGGCCGCGCACCCTCTTCGCGACCCACTCCCACGAGCTCACCGCGCTGGCGGGGACGCTCCCCCGCGTGGTCAACTTGAACGTGCAGGTGAAGGAATGGAACGGGAAGGTGATCTTCATGCGGAAGATCGTGGACGGGGCGGCGGACAAGAGCTACGGCATCCACGTGGCGGAGCTGGCCGGCCTCCCTCCCGAGGTGGTGGCGCGGGCCCGCGCGGTCCTGGCCCGGCTCGAGGAAGGCCGGTTCGCCCGCCGCGGGTTGGAGGAGGCTCCCCCCCCGCCCCAGCTCACCCTGTTCGAGCCGGTGGGAAACGAGCTGGTGGAGGAGCTTCGCGATCTGGAACCGGAACGCATGACGCCCATCCAGGCGTTGGAGCTCGTGGCCGCCTGGAAGAAACGATACGAAGGAAGGTCCCCATGAAGCGCACGGTTTCGCGCCGGCCGGCGGGCTGGATCCCGGCGGCGCTCGCGGCGATGCTCCTCGTTGTCCCCGGAACCCGGGCGGTCGCGGCCCCGGTTCCGGCCCCCCCGAAGGCGGGAGCGGGGCTGCTCAAGGCCCTGGCCCGAAGCGGGGTGGGCTGGACCGCCGGTCCGGACCGGTCCGCGGCCGGAGCGCGGGCCGTCGCCGCCGAGACCCCGGTTCGGGTACTGGTTCGGGGGACGGTGGACCCCGAGGCCATCGTGGCCCGGGGGGGGCGGGTCTTCACCCGCGCCGGGGAGGTGCTGACCGCGGAGATACCCCTGGGAGAGGCCGTCGCGCTCACCCGGCTTCCCGGGGTGCGCTTCGTCTCCCTCTCCGCTCCGCTTCACTACGACCTCGACGTGTCGGTTCCCGCCGTCCACGCCGACACCCTTCGCCGGCGGGTCGGCAAGGACTGGACCGGGCTCACCGGGTCCGGGGTGGTGGTGGGCATCGTGGACAGCGGCCTCGACGTGCATCATCGCGATTTCCAGAACCCCGACGGAACCACCCGCGTCCGGTTCTACTGGGACCAGATCGACCTGGGGGGGCCGCGACCGGTGGTGGACGGGAAAACCCTGTACGGCACCGAGTGGACGGCGGCCCAGATCGACGCCGGGACCGACCGGACCTCGGACCAGATCGGGCACGGAACCCACGTGGCGGGAATCGCCGCCGGGAACGGGCAGGCCTCCCAGGTGGACAGCCTCCGCTACCGTTACCCGGGCATGGCCCCCGAGGCCGACCTCATCGTGGTCTCCGCCGTCAACGAGTCGGGGAACGTGATCGACGCGGTGAACTACGTGTTCAGCCGCGCCCAGGCCCTCCTCCGTCCCGCGGTGGTGAACCTCTCCCTGGGCTACCACCTCGGTCCTCACGACGGGACCGGTCCCCTGGCCACCGCCCTGGACGCGCTCGCCGGACCGGGGAAGCTGATCGTGGCCGCGGCGGGCAACGACGGGGACAGCCGGGTCCACGCCGAGCTTCACGTTCCGGCGGGGGGCAGCGACAGCGCGACGGTCACCGTCCCCGCCTACGCGCCGCTGACCGGCCAAAACGACTACTTCGCGGTCAACGGGTTCTACCGCCGGCCCGACTCCCTCGGGGTGACCCTGGTGAGCCCGGCGGGAGCGCGCTACGGCCCGATCCGGCTCGGCGAGGTCCAGACCGATCTCCTGACCGACGAGGGGACGGTGTACCTGGCCAACATCGACACCGATCCGGTGGGAACGAACCTGGAGATCCAAATGGACGTGAGCGACTTCGATCCCGGGGGGGGCACGGCCGGTCTTCCCCCCGCACCGGGGGAGTGGCGGCTCGTGTTCCAGGATCTGAAGGGGTCCCCCGGAGGGGGAGAGGTCGACCTCTGGATCACCGCGTCGAACCCGTTCCAGGCCGAGTGGGGGCGGGGATTCGATCCCACCGAGGAAGTGGAGTCTCCGGCGGTGGCCCGGCGGGTGGTGGCGGTGGGGTCGTTCACCACCAAGACCTGCTGGGTCAAGGCGTCCGGAGATCTCCGGTGCTTCACGAACGTGGCCCCCGAAGACACGCTGTTCGGCGCCACCAGCTTCTTTTCGAGCCACGGTCCCACCCGGGACGGGCGGCGGAAGCCCGAGGTGGTGGCGCCGGGCTTCGGGGTGGTCTCGAGCCTCTCCCACCAGATCAGCGCCGAGTTGCTCGCCCAGTACCAGATGCCGGAGCGGATGACCCCGGACCTGGAGCACTTCATGTTCGCGGGGACCAGCGCGTCCGCCCCGCACGTGACCGGCGCCCTGGCGCTCCTCCTCCAGCGGGATCCCACCACCGATCCCGAGACCGCCCTGGGCAAGCTCGTCGCCTCGGCCCGGACCGACGCCTTCACCGGTCCTACCTGGGATACCGCTTCGGGCTGGGGAAAGCTCGACGCGGCCCGCCTCGTGGCTCCCGAGCTGGTGCCGGTGACCGCGCGCGTGCTCCGGATCCTCACCGCCGCCGACGGGCGGCCCGAGCTCCGCTGGCAGGCGACGGACGCGGATCCGGTGATTCGCTTCCGCCTGGAGAGCCGCGCCGGGGACGGCGGGTGGCGGGAACGGGGGGAATTCGACGGTCCGGGTCCGCACGTCTGGATGGATCCGGAGGGGATCCCGGGCACCGGCTACCGGCTGAGCGCCCGGCTCCGGACCGGGGAAGTCACGGTGTGGGCCGAAGGGCTCTGGGCGGGGGAGGCGCTGCCTCCGAGACTCGTCCTCGGGCCGGCGCATCCGAATCCCGCCCGGGACGCGGTGGCGGTCTCCTTCCGGCTGGTCGGCGCGGCCGCGGCCCGCCGCCTCCAGGCGGAGGTCGTGGACGCGGCCGGGCGCAGGGTATGCTCCCTGGACGGCATCGAGACGGACGGAGGGGGAGGGGGCGAGGTGCGTTGGGACGGTCGCGACGCCGCGGGGAGGCCGGTCGCCGCCGGTCTCTACTGGGTCCGGGTGCGGGCGGGATCCCTGGAGGGGACGGCGCGGGTGATCCGGTTGCCCTGAGCGTGGGCGGTGAGGGCGTCCCGGCGGGGACGGAATCCTTGAAGGGAGAGCGGTATGAAGGCGCGGTGGTCGACGACGGTTGTGCTCTTTACGTTCATGGCGGCGGGGACCGCGGCGGCCGAGGTTCCTTCTCCCCCCAGCCCTCACGTCTACGTGACCCCCACCGTGGGCGTCTGGCGATGGGATGAAAAGGCGGTGGACGGATACCCGCTCGAAAAGCGCAGCGGCCTGGTCTGGGGCGGGCGGGCGGGCTACAGCCCCATCGAGGCCTTCTCGGGAGAGGTGGTGGTGCTTACCGGCACCAACGACTTCCGGAAGGGCACCGCCACCTTCAACGCCCGCCTCACCCAGGTGGAACTCTCCTTCGTGGTGAACTTCCGCTCCCTGGTCAACGCCCGGGTCTACCCCTTTCTGGACCTGGGATCCGGGGTTTCCGCGCGCCGCGCCGGCGCGGGGGGGGGATCGGTGGACGGGGTGGACGCCACGCACCTCGACTTCCATCTCGGTGGGGGGGTGAAGGTGGACCTGAGCCGCCTGGTCGGCGTTCGCCTGAACATCCGGGACACCTTCTTCACCGAGACCCAGGGAAGCGGCGACGCCCGGGACCAGACCACGGTGGACTCGATCGAGCTCTCGGGGGGGCTCGAATACCGGTTCGCCCTGGGGAAGCGTCACGGCCCCCGCCGCCTCCGCTGAGAGCCCGTCCCGGTGGCTAAATTACGCCGAGCATTGACAAATTCCGAAACAGTTCATAGCTTAGAGGGTAGTGAGCTGCCCACGCCGACCGGTTTGGGGGAGTGTCGGGGTGGCAAGGAAGGGCAAGGCAGCAGCAGTCGGACCCTGAGTTTCTCGACCTCCTTAGCGACAGGATCCGGCTGTGTCCCGACACCGCCCCGACCCCCCCTTTCTTCGTTCTCGCGCGGGAGCCCCCGCCAGGGGGCCCGCGCCCGCCCCGGAGCCGCCGCGAACGCCGTCGGGAAGTCATGCCTTCCCGAAGGGGTATGTCCCCTGACCCCGGTGGGATCATCTGGTACCATCATGAGTCGGTGGGGCTTGGAGCGGCTGTTACCCATGACTTGGAAAACCACCCAACGACTGCTGGCAGTGATCCTGGCG
>CAYRIJ010000208.1:2472-7063 GCA_964424285.1 uncultured bacterium | reverse complement strand
CCCGTCCCCACCTGGATCCGGGATTGCAGGCTGGAGACCAGGATCCGCACCGCCAACTCGTCCACGGTCAGATCCTGGTTCTTGGCCTGGCGCGCCCTCGCCTCGTTCAGGACCCGCGGGTCCTCGTTCATCTTGAGAACCTTGACCACCCGCTCCAGGAAGGGCCGGCTCCGCACGTACCCGATGATACGGGCGGTCCGCTCCTCTTCGGCCCGGTAGTCGGTGGCGTGACCTCCCAGCCCCCCCATCGCCTGCTCCACCTCGCGGGCCAGGGGCCTCCGGTCCTCGATCAACAGGGTGGCCGAGGATTGATACTGCTTGGGGATGAAGGTGAGCCCCACCGCCGCGGCGCATACCGTGGCCACGGTGCAGAGCACCAGGAGCCACTTCCGCCGCCACAAGAGGCGCACGTAGTGCTTGAGATCGACGGTGTGGTCCATGGAACTGGGCATCGTCGCCTTACCTGCGGGCCAGGAGGATGACGCTGGCCACCGCGGAGAGCACGGGCGCCAACCCGAGGACGAGGTGGAACACGTTTCCGATCCCCCCGCCGCTCGAGGGCACGGTCACCGTGTCTCCCGGTTTGAGCCCCAGATCGGTGGAAGGATGACCCTGGTAGAGGTAGCCCTTCACGTCCAGCTCGTAGACCACGACCCCCTTCCCGGTGTGCCGGGCCAGGCGAACGCCGCCGAGGTCGGCCCCCGGGACCGTTCCCCCGGACGCGCTCAGGGCCTCGACCACGGTTCCCGCGCCCCGGAGGGAGTAGATCCCGGGATTGCGCACCGCGCCCAGCACCCGGACCTGGTCCCCGGACACCCCGCCTTCGCGGCTCAGGGAGGGAACGATGACGCTGTCCCCCGGCTTGAGGGGGGGAAGGCTGTCCACCGGGGTCTTGTCCACTCCGGCGGAGAGATCCACCTTCATGCTGGTCGGCTCCTTGCCCTCCCCCTCGCGGCGCACCACCTGGACCTCGCCCAGGTCGGCCTTGGGGGTCGCCCCCCCCGCGGCCAGGAGCGCGTCCCAGAGATTCGGCATCACCCTGAAGGTATAGCGACCCGGGTTGGCCACCTCACCCACGATGGTCAGGTAGTGGCTGTTGAAGCGGAGCACGGTGACCAGGACCTCGGAGATGCCGGGGTCGAGGATGGCGTAGCGCCGGGCCAGCTCCTTCCCCAGCGCGGCCGAGGTCGTCCCTTCGACCGGGACCACCCCCAGAAGGGGCAGGGAGATGTTCCCCTCGCCGTCCACCACGTAGGTCCCGCTCAGGTCGGGTCGCTGCCAGACCTGGACCTGGACGGCGTCGTCCGGTCCCAGTCGGTACGCGGTCCCGTCCTGGCCCACAGCCACGGCCGGGATCAGGGCGAGGAACAAGTAGATCGACAAAAGGCGCTTCATGCTAAGGCCTTTCCGCCCGCGCCCAGGGCGAGCGAGCACTGGCATAATCCACCAACTCTAGCACGGCTGGATCCGCGGTCCCCATCGGGCGCCCTCCCTCGCTTCCCGGTACACCGCCTCGTAGCGGTCCGCCGAGCGGTCCCAGGAAAAGTCCTCGGCCATGCCCCGTCGCTGGAGGGCGGCCCACCGGGGTCGATCCTGCCACGCCGCCAGCGCCCGGTCGAGAGCCCCCAGGAGTTCCTCGGGAGTGTGCTGCTCGAACACGAACCCGGTTCCCCGCTCCTCATCATCCTCCACTGAGCGCACGGTGTCCGCCAACCCCCCCACCCGGTGGACCACGGGCACGGTGCCGTACCGCAGGCTCATCATCTGGTTCAACCCGCACGGCTCGTAACGGGATGGCATGAGAAAAATATCGGCACCCCCCTCGATCGCGTGAGCCAGGGGATCGTCGAAATCGTGGGAGTAGGAAACCCGGTCCGGGCGGTCGGCGGCCAGGGACCGGAAGAAGTCCTCGTAGGCCGGCCGGCCGCTCCCCAGGACCACCAGGGAGAGGTCCCTCTCCAGCAGGCGTTCCGCCGCCGAGACCACCAGGTCGATCCCCTTCTGCTCCACCAGGCGCGTGATCATCCCCACCACCGGCCGTTCCGGATGGAGCGGGAGCCCGAGCCGGGCCAACAGGGCGCGCCGGTTCTCCGCCTTCCCCTCCAGGGTCTCCGCGTCGAAGCGGGTCTCGAGGAGGGGATCGGCGGCCGGATCCCAGGTTCCGGTGTCGATACCGTTCAGGATCCCGGTCACGTCCGCCCCCCGCCCGGTCAGCACGCCCTCCAGCCCCCAGCCGAATTCGGGGGTGCGGATCTCTTCGGCGTAGCGGGGGCTGACCGTGGTGACCCGGTCGGCGTCGATGATCCCCGCCTTCAGGTAGTTCACCTGGCCCCAGAACTCCAGCGGTCCCCCGGGATGGAAGCCGGCGGGATCGAGCCCGACCCGGCCCAGCACGCCGGGAGGGTAGACCCCCTGATGGCCCAGGTTGTGGATGGTGAGGACGGTGGCGGTCCGGGCGAAGAAGCGGGATCCCACCCCGCCCCGCCGCAGGAACACCGGAACCAGCGCGGTCTGGTAGTCGTGGACGTGAAGCACGTCGGGCACCAGATCGGCCCGGAGCAGCGCCTCGAGCGCCCCGCGGGAGAAGATCGCGAAGCGATCCGCCGAATCCGGGTATTCCTCGCGGCTCCCGGGATCCACGTACACCCCGTCCCGGCGGGAGAACATCGGGTCCTCGAGGAGGAAGATCCTCACCCCGTCCGCGGCGAGGCGGTGGAATCGCGGCCGCCGCACCCCCCCCGCATGGGGAACCTCCAGCACGGAGTGCGCCGGGCTCGATAGCCGCGAGGAGGCCAGCAGGCTCGGAAACGCGGGGAGGACGACGGTGACGTCGTGGCCTCGGGCGGCGAGCACCCGCGCCAGGGACCCCACCATGTCGGCCAGCCCCCCCACCTTGACCACCGGGGTCATCTCCATGGAGACCATGACCACCCGCAGGGGCGACCCGACCCGGGAAGGACGGCGCGGGGCCGTCGCGGCGACCCGGGCGGTCACGCCGAAGCCGCGGGGGCCGCCTCCCGGAGACGGCGGGCCGCGTCCTCCGGAGAGACGACGTTGATATAGAACCCCGAGCCCCACTCGAACCCGGCCACGCTGGTGAGCTTGGGCATGATCTCCAGGTGCCAGTGGAAGTGGAGCAGGAAGGGATCGCCGGCGGGGGCGGTGTGGATCACCATGTTGAAGGGGGGATCGTCGAGGACCCGGTGAAGCCGGCCGTAGACGTCCTTCAGCACCGCGGCCAGGGAGCGGAGAAGCTCCTCGGGTCCCTCCTCGAACGAGGACGCGTGGCGGCGCGGAAGCACCGTGGTCTCGTAGGGGAATCGCGGGGCGAAGGGCTCGATCACCACGAAGTCGTCGGTGACGGCGACCAGGCGCTTTCCCTCCTCCATCTCCTGACGCACCATGTCGCAGTAGATGCAGCGTTCCTTCAGCCGGTAGTGGTCGCGCGCCCCCGACAGCTCCTCCTTCACCCACTTGGGGATGATGGGGGTGGCGATGAGCTGGGTGTGGGGATGCTCCAGGGTGGCCCCCGCCGCCTCGCCGTGGTTCTTGAACACCAGGATGTACTTGAATCGGGGGTCGCGGGCCAGATCGAGGACGCGCGCGCGGTAGGCGGCGAGGATGTCCGCGATCTGGTCGATCCCGAGATCCCACCAGCGGGCCTCGTGGTCGGGGCTCTCGATCACCACCTCGTGGGCGCCGATGCCGTTCATCTTGTCGAACATCCCCTCGCCCCGCCGGTCCAGATCCCCCTCGATCTGCAGGGCGGGGAACTTGTTGGGGATCACCCGGACCCGCCAGCCCGGGGAATCGGGGCCGGATCCGGTCCGGCCCAGGGCCAGGACCTCGGGCGGGGTGTCCGCTTCGTGCCCGGGGCAGAACGGGCAGCGCTCCCCCCGGGCCTCCGAGACGCGAGGGGCGTAGTCCACGGGCCGACCGGCCCGCTCCGAGGAAATGATCACCCAGCGGCCTACCACCGGGTCCTTGCGAAGCTCCCGCATACCCATCAGTTATCGACCCATCGGGCTTCGGCGTGAATCAGTTCGACGGTTTCAGCACCAGGGTTTCCACGACCCAGGTCTGGAAGCCCTCCGCCTTGAGCCGGGTGGCCATCGAGTCCGCCTCCTTGCGGGTCAGGTAGTCCCCCACCCGGACCTTGTAGAAGGGGGGCTCGTACTCCACGTACACCGGTTCGGTGGTATGCACCATGGCCTCGCGCCGCTTGGCGTCCGCGCCGGCCATCGAGGACACCGCGGCGACCTGGACCCTCCAGCCCGGGGTGAAATCCCGGGGATCGGGGACCGGGACCGGCCGGGTCTCGAGGGGAGGCAGGGTGTCGGCGGGCGCCGCGGAAACCATCGGCGCCCCGGCGGTGTCTTCCATCGCTCCCGAGGCCCCGGGACCGGTCACCAGGGTGGTGTCCCCCCCCGTGGACACCCGGACCTCCCAATCCGATCCCTGGGTCACGTCGGTGGCCGGGGGGGCCGTGCCGCCCCCGCCGCAGGCGGACACCAGCGCGGCGAGCAGAACGGCCGTCCCGGTCCGGCGAAATTCCGATGCTTTGTTCATGATTGCGTCTCACCCTCCACGA
>CAYRIJ010000208.1:0-2462 GCA_964424285.1 uncultured bacterium | reverse complement strand
TTCCTCTACCACCTGCCGCACCTCCTGGGCGCGGTCCTTGGCCACCACCAGGGTGGCGTCCCGGGTGTGAACCACCACGGCGTTCGGGATCCCCACCACCGCCACCGTTCCCCGCTCGGCCCAGGCCACGAGCCCGGGGCTGTCGATGGCCACCACCCGACCCCGAGCGAAGGAGCCGCCGCGACCCAGCCGCTCCAGGGCTCCCCAGGATCCGAGATCGTCCCAGGGAAATCCGCCGGGGATGACCGCCACGTTCGACGCGCGCTCCAGGATCCCGTGGTCCACGGAAATGGAGGGGGCGGCGGCGTAGGCCCGTTCGAGGGCGCGGGGGGCGGGGCGCCCGTCCGCCAGCCCCTCGAAGGCCGCCGCGAGATCCGGGAGATGACGCTCGACCGCCTCCCGGAACACCCCGGCGCGCCACGCGAAAATACCACAGTTCCAGAGATGGCGGCCTCCGGCCAGGAAGCGGCGGGCCCGAGCCGCCGAGGGCTTCTCCACGAACCGCCGAACCGCGCGGAGCCCCCCCCGTCCCAGGGAGTCTCCGGGCTCGATGTAGCCGTAGCCGGTCTCGGCCCGGGTCGGATTCGCCCCCACCAGGACCAACCGGTCGCCGGTCTCGGCGGCCCGAAGCGCGGCGGTGAGCGCCCGGCGATAGGGCGCGGCCCGGGGAACCCAGGCGTCGGCGGGAACCACCAACAGCGCCGCGTCCGGGTCCCCGGCGGCGGCGCGGATCGCGGCCAGGTGGATGGCCGGAGCGGTGTTCCGGGCCGCCGGTTCCACCAGCACGTGACCCCGGGACACCTCGGGCAGTTCCCGGCGCACCCGGGCGGCGAGCCGGGCGCCGGTGACCACCCACACCCGCTCGGCGGGAACCACCGGAAGGAGGCGTTCGAAGGTGGCGCGGAGGAGGGAGATCTCCCCGGTGAGCGGCAGGAATTGCTTGGGACGGAGGCGGCGGCTGAGCGGCCAGAACCGCACGCCGCTTCCACCGGCCAGAATGACCGCGTGTCGCATGGCCCTCCTCGAGATCCGGCCCCCACGATCAGCGGGTCAAGCGGGCAGGACTCCGCGGGAGATTACTCCACCCGACTCCCGTTCTCAACCGCCCCGCCGTCCCCGTTGTTGTCCAAGGCGGGAGAATGCTACCGTGACCCGCCGATGAGCGACCCGATCGATTCCCCCATCGTGACCGCGTCCCCGGACCGGTGGGAGCGGGCCGTGAAGGCGCTCCTGGCCGCGAGCGCCCTGCTTCTCGCCGGAGCCTGGACCGCGGTGGTGATCGCGGGCCCGGCTCTGGTGCGCGCCATGGCCTCGGGACGGGGACCGGGAATTCTCACCGTACCTCCCCGGCTGGTGGAGACCGCCTCCCCCGATGCCCTCCTGGCCATGCTGGCGCGCGCCCTGGGGGCCGCGACCCTCGTCCTGGCGGTCCTGGCCGCGGCCTGGCTGGGGCGGCGTCCCCTGGCCCGCCGGTTTCGCGGCGAGCGCTTCGCCGGACCGCTCCTCTCGGCTTCGATCCTCCTCGGCTCGAGCGCGGTTTGCTTCCTGGCCCTCCGAAACCAGGGGTTCGAGGGCTCCTGGTACCGGCTGGCCGACGTCATGTCCCATACCGCCCAACCGCCCTATCAACACCGCATCCTCTTCGTGTGGGTGGCGAACGGGGTGCACGCCCTCTTTCCCGGCTGGGCCCCGTCCCGGTGCTACTTCGTCTCCCAGATCCCGGTCATCCTGATCGCCTTCGCGCTCATGAAGCGATGGGTCCGCCTCTTCGCCCCTCCGCGGATCGCCGTCCTCTCCCCGCTCCTCCTCGCCCTCATGCTGATCCCCACCTTCGGGTACTTCACGTTCTACGACGTCGGGGTGACGCTCTTCTCCACCGCCTGCCTCCTCCTCCTGTTCCGCCGGCACTACCCGGCCTACCTGGCGGTGTTTCTCCTGGGCACCCTGAACCACGAGGTCATCCTCCTCATGGGCGCGGTCTTCGCCGTGGTCGCCTTCGACCGGATGCCCCGCGGCAGCTACCTGGGCTGGATCCTGGCCCAGGCCGCGGGCTATCTCGCGGTGCGGCTCCTCCTATTCCACTTCCTCCCGGCGGACGCGGCCTGGTCCGGCGGGAAGGTCTGGATGAACATCGACTTCCTGGTGAACCGGCCGGGTCCGGTGGCCGCCTCGGCGGGGGCGGTGCTCTTCTGGTGGGCGGCCGCGGCGGCGGGGATCCCGCACGCTCCCCCCCGGCTTCGCCGGTGCCTGATCCTCGTTCCGCTCCTGATCGGGATGACCGTCCTGGTGGGTCAGATCAACGAGCCGAGGCTCATGAACAGCGCCATCCCGGTGGCGGTGGCCCTGATCGCGGTCGCGGTCACGAGGGTGCTGGGACTCGATCCACCGGCCGCCCCGGCGTTCTCCCCGGCGCCGCGTTCCTGATCAGCGCGATCCAGAACCCGAGGAGAACGAGGTAGGGC
>CAYRIJ010000207.1:0-7068 GCA_964424285.1 uncultured bacterium | reverse complement strand
CCGCCCCCCAGATGACCTTGAGCACGTTCCAGCCGGTGCCGCGGAAGGTGGCTTCCAGCTCCTGGATGATCTTGCCGTTCCCGCGGACCGGCCCGTCCAGCCGTTGGAGGTTGCAGTTGACCACGAAGATCAGGTTGTCGAGCTTCTCCCGGGAAGCCAGGCTGATCGCGCCCAGGGCCTCGGGCTCGTCCAGCTCCCCGTCTCCCAGGAAGGCCCACACCTTCCCCGAGCGCTCCAGGAGACCGCGGTCCTCCAGGTACCGGTTGAACCGGGCCTGGTAGATGGCGGTGATGGGGGCGAGCCCCATGGAGACGGTGGGAAACTCCCAGAAGCTGGGCATGAGCCAGGGGTGGGGGTAGGAGGAGAGCCCGCCCCCGGGCCGGAGCTCCCGTCGGAAGTTCTGGAGCTGGGCCTCGGTGAGCCGCCCCTCCAGGAACGCCCGGGCGTAGATTCCCGGCGAGGCGTGGCCCTGGAAGTACACCTGGTCGCCGCCCGAGGGGTCGTCCTTCCCCCGGAAGAAGTGGTTGAACCCCACTTCGATGAGCGTAGCCGCCGAGGCGTAGGTGGAGATGTGCCCGCCGATCCCGCTCGACTCCCGGTTGGCCCGCACCACCATGGCCATGGCGTTCCAGCGGATGATGCTCTTGATCCGCCGCTCGATCTCCCGGTTTCCGGGGAACCGCGGCTGGTGGGTCCGCGGGATCGTGTTGATGTAGGGGGTGTTGGCGGTGAAGGGGAGGGAGATCCCGAACTCCGCCGCCCGATGCTGGAGCCGCCGGAGGAGCTTCTGGACCCGGTCCGCCCCCCCGGTCTTGATCACGTAGTCCAGGGAGTCCAGCCACTCCTCGATCTCGACCTGCTCGAGATCCAGCCCCTCGGGGGGATCGAAGTCATGCACTGCCATCGCGTGGTCCTTCCGGGGTGAGCCAAAGGAGGATAATGGGGCGCCGTCACGCCCAAACTCTCACAGTCTAAGGGACAACCCATAGAGTCTACGGATCGCGGGTTTCGGGGGCAAGACCGCCGCAGGCCCCGGGGTTTGTGGTTGACGGGACGGGGGAGCGGGTCTTGAATGGTCTTGGTCGGTTCTAAGCGGCTATCCCGGAATGAATTAACCGGGGAAGGGGGGCGGGCCGGAGCGGCCCGGAACCCCCGGAGGAGACGCGGCATGGAGAGCCAGGGCGATCTGAGTCCCGAGGAGTTTCGCCGCCACGGCCGCGAGGTGGTGGACTGGATCGCCGACTACCTGGAGCGCATCCGGGACTACCCGGTCCTGGCCCGCACCCGTCCCGGGGAGGTCGCCGCGGCCCTTCCCCCGGAGCCCCCGTCCCGTCCCGTCCCTCTGGAGGAGACCCTCCGCGACTTCCGGGAGATCCTGGTCCCCGGCATCACCCACTGGAACCATCCCCGGTTCTTCGCCTACTTCTCGATCACCGGGAGCGCGCCCGGGATTCTCGGGGAAGCGCTCACCGCCGCCCTGAACGTCAACGCCATGCTCTGGCGGACCTCCCCCGCGGCCACCGAGCTGGAGGCGACCGCCCTGGGGTGGCTCCGCCGGATGCTCGGGCTCCCCGAGTCCTTCGACGGGCACATCAACGACACCGCGAGCGTGTCCACCCTGGTGGCCCTCGCCGCGGCGCGCCAGGCGGCGACCGGGGGCGCGGTGCGGGAGCGCGGGCTGGCCGGCGGCCCCCGGCTTCGGCTCTACACCAGCGAGGAGGCCCACAGCTCGGTGGAGAAGGCGGCCCTCACCCTGGGGCTCGGCCAGGACGGGGTGCGGAAGATCCCCACCGACCGGGAGTTCCGGATGGACGTGGCGGCGCTCACCCGGGCGGTGGCCGAGGATCGCCTCGCCGGTTGGGTCCCCATGGCGGTCTCGGCCACCGTGGGCACCACCAGCACCACCAGCATCGACCCCATCCCGGCCATCGCCGACCTCTGCGAGCGCGAAGGGATCTGGCTCCACGTGGACGGGGCCTACGGCGGGGCCATGGGGGCGGTCCCGGAGTTCCGCTGGGTGCTGGAGGGATGCGATCGCGCCGACAGCTTCGTGGTGAACCCCCACAAGTGGCTCTTCGTGCCGATCGACCTCAGCGCGCTCTACTGCCGCCGCCCCGAGGTGATCCGCGAGGCCTTCTCCCTGGTGCCGCCCTACCTCATGACCCCGGAACAGGGCACGGCCCGAAACCTCATGGACTACGGGCCGGCCCTGGGCCGGCGCTTCCGGGCGCTCAAGCTCTGGATGGTGCTCCGGACCTTCGGGACCGAGGGCATCGCGGAGCGGATCCGCGCCGCGGTGGCGATGGCGCAGACCTTCGCCGGGTGGGTGGACGAGGCCTCGGACTGGGAGCGGCTGGCCCCCGCCCCCATGAGCACCGTGCTCTTCCGCCACCTTCCCCCGACCGAGGTGACCCCGGCCCGCGCGGAGCACGCCGGCCCCGGGGGCCTGGCCCCGGAGGAGCCGGCGGTCGAGGCCCACAACCGGGCCCTCCTGGAGGCGGTGAACGCGTCGGGGAAGGCGTTTCTCTCCCACGTGGTGGTCCGGGGCCGGTTCGGGCTCCGGCTCGCGGTGGGGAATCTCCGCACCACCCCCGAGGACGTGGCCCTGACCTGGGCGCTCCTCCGGGAGATCGCGGCCACGCTCCGATGACGTCCGCCGGAACCGGTGATGAGATCCCCGGCGCGGACCGCTAGCTCACGTACTTCACGCTGCACCCGTAGGACTTGGTCTCGGCCTCGCTGACCGCCTTTCCCGCCGCGTGCTCGGTGAGCGCCTGCTTCACGTAGTTCACCGTTCCGAGCCTGTCCGGGCTCGGATCGTTGTCGATGGCCCCGTCGTAGAGGAGGATCCCCTCGGCGTCGATCAGGAACATCTGGGGCGTGGTCTTGGCCCGGTAGAGCCGCCCCACGCGTCCGTCCTCGTCCATGAGGACGGGATAGTCCATCTCGTATTCGTCTTTCGCCTTCCGGTTCCGCTCCAGCCCCGATCCCTGCTTCCCGGGCGCGTTGGAGTTCACCGCCAGCCAGACCACACCCATCTCCGCGGCCATGGCCTGGGTCTCGATCATGTTGTGGGTCCGCTTGTGCTGCTTCTGCACGAAGGGGCAGTCGGGGTTGAACCACTCCAGCACCACGACCTTCCCCTGGGCGGTGTAATCGCTCAGCCGATGGGTCTTCCCCTCGGTGTCGGTGAGGGTGAAGTCGGGAGCGGGCTTTCCCACCTGGGCGACCTGGAGCGGGGTGTCCGAGGCCGCGGCGCCATCCGGGTTGGCCGCGGCCTGCCCCGCCCCGGCGTTCCGATCCCCCGCGGCATGGTCTCCGGCGCAGCCGAAGATCAGGGCGAGGACGGTGAGACCGGCGCCGGTGGTCAGGATGCGGATGCGATGGGTGCTCATCATGTCGGCTCCTTCGATGCCGGGGGCAGGTTCAGCTGCCCGCGGGGGGTGGAAGGCTGAGGGTGTAGAACGCGGGGCCCGCGCCGGGACGGCGGACTTCCAGGACGCCGTTCACCGCGGGCGAGGCGCCGGCCTCGGGAGCCGGGACCAGGCGCAGCCGGTCGCCGTCGGCGGCGGCGTCCCGGATCGGGTCGGCGAGCCGGGCGCAATCGACGCCGGGAAAGAAGACGAGTCGCTCCGCCCCCGGGACGACGATGACCACCGCCCCGTCCTCCCGGCGCGCCTCCACCGGGGTCGGAGAGGCGCTCAGAGGGAGGGGCAGGCGTTCGCGGGTCTCCTCGAAGCGCGCCCGGGCGTCGGGATCCGCGGGCGCCGGGTTCCCACCGCGGGGCGGCTCGCCCCCATGCAGGGACGCCTGGGCCCCCGTGCGTACCGGAAGGGTGAGCGCGACCTCGGCGCTTCCCGGGAGACACACCTCCCGGCAGGCCAGCCACTCGAGCCGGGCCTTCAGGATCACCGAGTCGGCCTCCGCCGGTCCGGCTCGGAGCGGCAGCAACAGGGTGACCCGGCCGGTGTAGACGTGGTCGAGGATGTTCCCGGGGGAGACGTGGCGCTCGGGGGCCGGCCACAGGAGCCTCCCCGCACTCCAGCCCGCCGGCAGCTCCGGCCGCACCTGGATGGGATAGCCGGTGTCGTTGGTCCCGTTCCAGTAGAGGTGCCAGCCGGGCTGGATGTCGAAGCTCACCCCCACCAGGAGGCTCTCGCCGGGGGCGGCCGCGGGGCGGTCGGCGATCAAGTGCGCCCGCGCGTGCCCGGGGCCCCACGGCGCGTCCGCCGAGGCCTCGGAGGAGGCGGGCGAAGGAGCGGGGGCGGGCGCGGAGTCGCCGCCCTTTCCGGTGCAGGACACGGTCGCCGCCAGGAGGAGGATCGCGGCCGGCGCTCTCCGGAAGCCCCGGAGGAAGGCGCGCGCCGCCGCCGGGAGCCGGGAGGGGAGGGGGCGTCGCTCGGGGGCGGAGGTCAATCGGGCTCCATGCCGATGGAGAACATCCGTTCCAGGTCGAAGCGGGAATAGACGCGGAAGGCGATGAGGGTCTCGGAGCGCAGGATCCCCTCCACCTGGAGCAGGTGGCCGGTGATGAGGTCGGCGAGGGCGTCGTTGTCCCGGGCGCGCACCATGGCCACCAGGTCGTATTGCCCGGCCACCGAGTACACCTCGGTGATCCCTTCCTGATCCACCAGCTTCTCGGCCACTTCGTTGATCTTGTCCCGTTCGAGGCTCAATAGGACGATGGCGCTGACCATGACCGCTCCTTCACGCGTGAGGTTCGGGCGCGACCCCGGTGCCGCCCCGGACGGGCCGGCCGCGTCCCGTGGCGGGACGGCCCGTGGGGGGAGTATAGCCGTTTATGCGCCGGGCCGAGGTTCGGGTGGGGGACCGCGGCGGGGAGGCCGGGAGGCGGAGACCGGGACGCGGAGAGGCCGGGAGGCGGAGGCCGGGAGGCGGAGCGGCCGGGTCCCTACCGAAGCTGGGGGATGGTGAGCTTCATCCCCGGCCGGATGTCCGCGGTGTCCATTCCGTTCGCGGTCTGGATGTCCCGGACCGTGCTGCCGTATCGCCGCGCGATCTGCCAGAGGCTCTCGCCGCGCCGGACCCGGTGGGTGACGGTGTCGGGGCCGCCGGCGATCCGTTCCACGTAGGCGGCGTAGAGCTTGGGAAACACCGCCACGTGGTAGTGGGGGGGATGGCGCTCGCGGGTGGCCTCGAGCACCCCGCGATCCTCCAGGGAGAGGAGCACCCGCTCCAGCCACCGGCGGGAGGCGCGGCTCGCGCTCCGATGGAAATCCACCGCCATCCCGGCCGGATGCACCGACAGGTCCGACGCGTTCATCGGCTGGTCGGAGATCGGGCGGGTGAGGCTCGTGACCACCAGCTTCTCCCCGGTGGCGGCGTGGTACTGGCGGGCCAGCCGCTCCACGAAGAGCTTCACCTCCGGCCGGGCCACCGGGAAGGAGACTTCGCGGTCCAGGTCGTAGTCGGCGTTTCCGGGAACCGGAACCAACAGCCCCAGCTTCAGGAACTTCTTCACCTGGGCCGGCGTGCGAAGGCGGGTGAAGTCGTTGAGATCGGCTTCCCGGTCCTGCCGCCGCACCGAGGCCAGGGAGCCCCGGAGGCTCCCCGCCCGGGCGTCGGTCGAGGACGCCAGCTCGAAGAGCGGATGGACGAACAGAAAGAAGACCGCGGCGGCGCGCAGGATCGCGACCGCGCGAGGACGAACGCGCTGTGGGTCGTAGAGGGGCATGGGCCTTCAGTTTTGGTCGGTGCTTTGGGCTGGAGCCCGCAGTCTAACCCAACCGGGGGGGATTTTTCAAAAGGGCTTCGGGCGGGCCGGGAAGCTCATCCATTCGAGGCGGCGCGGGTGGTGCGCGGGGCCGGGGAGTTCACCCGGGTGAATCGCGGCGCCGGGGGCGGCGCTGTCGGGTGGCGGTGCCCGCTCGTCCGATGCCCGCTCGCCTCGGTTCTCGCGTGCCCGGCCCGGATCGTCGCGGCCATGCCCCGATCCTCCTCGGGCGCGAGCGCTCGGACCGTCCGCTGGACGCTCCGTCGCGCTCTCCTTCGACGAAACGGGGCCCGTTCACTCGGCATCGCCGGCTTCCACGTCGCTGCCCACCGTGACCGTTCACACCCATTTCGTCGAAGAGGCCACTTCGTCGGATCGGGGCAGGTGTCCGCTCCTTCCGGGCCGGGCACCCGGAGTCCGAAACGGGGGCACGAGACCGAACCTCACCGCCGGCCGCAAGCGGATCCCGGTGTGGCGAAATACTGCACGTTTGGTGTCCCCGGGTACCCCAAGATACAAACAAAATTACTTGTTTTATCGGTTCATATCGCGGTGGCAGGGAGGGACCGACATGCAATTTACTGCCGTCCGAGTGCCGCGCCGGCGACGGCCTCAGCGGTCGAACAGGCTCCGCAGGAGTCCGTCCCGGAAATCAGAACCCGGGGCGAGATAGCTCCCCAGGACCCCCAGGCGAGCCCGCGGATCGGGCTGGAGAAGATCGAGCAGCACCTCGCTGTCCCGCCCCACATACACCGTACGCATCGAGTCCGGGTCCATCCGGTAGAAGATCGTGTCGCCTTCCCGGGCCTTTCGGTCCTTCAGGAACGAGAACCACACCGGGAGCGAGTCGCTCACCGCCTCGAAGCGGGCCCGGTCGATGATCCCGGCGTCCAGAGCCTTCTTCATGCCGTCGCGGGCGCCGCCCAGAAACTGTCCCAGACTCGTCGTGCGCTTGAACCGGATCTCGGCCAGGACCTCCGGCGCGCGCAGGATCGCCGCCACCGCGGAGTCCTCCCGGGCCGGCCGGGGGCCGGGTCCGACGGTGAGTTCCTCCAGTCGCGACGCGGTCGCCGGATCCACGCGCAGGGTCAGGGTGAGGACGTCCACCTTGAAGATCGTCTTCTCGAGGAGGGTCTCCATCACGCCGTAACCCCCGCCGGCCAGGCCGGACGTGTCCACCACCGCCCGGGCCGCGGCGGGGACCGCCGGCGGTCCGGCCCCCGCGGGAGGGACCGCCGCCCGGATCGGCAACGCTGCCGCCGCCAGAACCGCCAGGGGGAAGATCGCCCGTCGCGCCGGCCGGAATCGGGCGATGCTGGGCATGGGGGTCGCGC
>CAYRIJ010000206.1:0-7107 GCA_964424285.1 uncultured bacterium | reverse complement strand
TCCGATTCTGGGGGCGGTGGTCCGCCTGGAGGAGCGCGCGGCGCGAGGGGACGCGCAGGCCCTGGCCCGGGTGCCCCGGCTCAAGCGGGCCCTGGAAGGGCCCTTCGCCGCGGCGGGGGACACCGTCCTGTGGAGCGGGATCCGGCCCGCGGCCGGACATCTGGGGAGCGCGATCGCGCTTCTGGCCGGAGGGTGGGGAGCGGTGGCGTTCCTCATCCTCTACAACGCCGCCCACCTGGGGCTTCGGATGGGCGGCGTGTTCTGGGGGTACCGCCGGGGGGAGGACGTCCACCGGCTCCTGGTCTCTCCCCGGTTCCGGACCGCGGTGGCCGCGGTCCCCGCGGCGGTGCTGGCGGCCGCTGGGCTCCTGGGGGCGGTGCTTCTGGGGCCTCTGGGGGGGAGCGCGGGCCCCGCCCTTCTCGGGGGAGCGACCATGGCCTCGGGCTGGTGGCTGGGACGGCGGGGGTTCACGCGTGGCACCCTGCTCGCCGTCGGCGCTATGATCATCGGCTTGACCGCGGCATTCATCCTGAGGAACCAGACACCGTGAGCGACTCCTCTCCCAGAGATTTCGTCATCGTCAACGAGAAGGGAATGCACGCGCGGGCCGCCGCCGAGTTCACCCGGCTGGCCGCGAAGTTCAAGTCCGCGATCTTCGTGTCCCGGGAGGGCACCGAGGTGAACGGCAAGAGCATCATGGGCGTGCTGATGCTGGCCGCCTACTGCGGAAGCACGATCCGGGTCCGCGCGGTGGGGGAGGACGCGGGGACCGCGTTGGACGCTCTCGAGACCCTGGTGGAGAACAAGTTTGGCGAAGAAGCCTGACCGGAAACCCAAGCGCGAGCCCCGGAGCTTCCGCGGCATGGCCGCCGCGCCCGGCGTGGCCGTGGGACCCGCCCTGCGTCTGGAAGACCCGGAGCGGGCGGTGGAGGAGCGGAGCCTGGCCGTCGAAGAGGTCGAGGCGGAAGTGGACCGGTTCTCCGCGGCCCTGGACCGGGCCCAGGCCGAGCTGAGCGATCTTCGCGAGGCCACCCTCCTCGATCTCGGGGAGGATCAGGCGAAGATCTTCGACGTCCAGCTCATGGTGCTCGAGGATCCCCTGGCCGTGGACCGCACCATCGCCGCGATCCGGTCCGAGCGGAAGAACGCGGAGTTTCTCTTCCGCCGCCACGTCATGGAGATGACCGAGGGTCTGCAGAAGCTCTCCGACTCGTACTTCAGCGAGCGGGCGGTGGACCTCCTCGACGTGAAGCGCCGGGTGCTCCGCCATCTCTCCGGGGACGAGGGCGGGATCGCCGTTTCCGAACGGCGGGGCGTGCTGGTGGGCCGGGAGATCGCCCCTTCGGAAGCGGTGCTCCTGGATCCCGAGAAGGTGCTGGGGTTCGTGACCGACGCCGGCGGCACCACCGGCCATGCCGCCATCATGGCCCGGGCCCGCGGGATCCCCGCCGTGGTGGGGGTGAAGGGGATCAGCGAGGCGGTGCGGGACGGGGACACCGTGGCCCTGGACGGCTTCGGGGGCCTGGTGGAGCTGAACCCCACTCCGGCGACCCTGGCCCGGTTCAGCGATCGAAAGCGCGCCTTCGAGAGCCTGCAGGAACAGCACGAGTCCCTGGCCGGACTTCCCGCCGAAACCGTGGACGGCCACCGCGTCACCCTTTCGGCCAACATGGAGATGCCGGCGGAGCTTCCCTACATCCGCAAACGCGGGGCCGAGGGGATCGGCCTCTTCCGCACCGAGTTCTTCTTCATGTGGCAGCGGCGCGCGCCCAGCGAGGACGAGCAGGTCCGCGTGTACCGCGAGGTGCTGGAGGCGGTGGAGCCGGAGACGGTGGTGATCCGGGCCCTCGACGTGGGGGGGGACAAGATCGCCTCCTACATGGGAGTCATCCGGGAACGGAACCCCTTCCTCGGCATGCGGGGGATCCGCTATCTGGTCGCCCACCCGGTCCTCTTCCGGATCCAGCTCCGGGCCATCCTCCGCGCCGCGGCGGGTCGGCGGGCCCGTATCCTCTTTCCCATGGTGAGCTCGCTCCAGGAGTTCCACTACGCCCGCGATCTCACCCGCTCGGCCATGGCCTCCCTTCGCCGGCGGAACGTCCCCTTCGATGCCGAGCCCGAGCTGGGGGTGATGGTCGAGGTCCCGTCGGCGGTGATGATGGCCGACGAGCTGGCCGCCGAGGCGGACTTCCTCTCGGTGGGCTCCAACGACCTGATCCAGTACCTCCTGGCCATCGACCGGGACAACGAGGCGCTGGTCCATCTCTATCAGCCCAATCACCCCGCCGTTCTCCGGGCGCTCCGGGACACGGTGGAGGCCGCGCACCGCCACGGAAAGTGGGTGTCCATCTGCGGGGAGATGGCCGGGGACATGCTTTCGGTCCCGCTCCTGGTGGGCCTGGGATTCGACCGCCTGAGCGTGAGCCCCTATCTGGTTCCCGAGGTCAAGCAGACCATCCGATCCCTCAACTACGCCGAGTGCCGCCGGCTGGCCGAGGACGCTCTCGCCTGCCGGGAGGCGGCGGAGGTGAACGCGCTCATCGATGAGCGGCTGGGTTCGCGCTTCTCGGATCTGCTCACCCTCACCCGCGAGACCGACGGACGGGGGGGCGGGGCAGGGAAGGCCTCCGCCCGTCCCCGACGGCCGGCGGCCAAGCGAGGAAAGCAAACGTCATGACGCGCTCCTTTCGGGACGAGGTCGCGAGCATCCCCGAGCAGATCGGGCTCGAGCCGGAGACGCGCGGAGAGCCGCTCCCCGAGGGGGGGCGGCTTCTGGTGGCCGGTCTTGGAGGCTCGGCCCTGGCCGGAGAGTTCGCCGCCCTGCTGCAGGACCCCGGACGGGAGACCGCGCTCCTCCGGGAGGACTCCCTCCCCGGATGGACCGACCCCGCCGACGCGCTCCTCTGCCTCTCCTATTCCGGCCGCACCCGGGAAACCCTGGCGCTCTGGGACCGGGCGGCCGAGCTCGGTCTGACCCGGGCCGCGGTGGCCTCGGGGGGGCCGCTCCTGGAACGGGCCCGGGCCGAGACGGCGGGGTTCGCGGTCATGCCCGAAGGCTTCTCGCCCCGGGGCGCCCTCGGCCACCTGATTCGGGGGGCCGCGGCCCTGACCGCCCCCCGGACCGTGCCCGACTGGTCCGAGGCCTCGCGCCACCTCGCCGGAATCCGGGATCGCTGGGACGCCGCGGAAGGGGGACCGGCCCGCCGGCTGGCCGCGCTCTTCCGGGACCGGCTGCCGGTGCTCCTGGCCGCCGAGCCCCCGTGCCTGGCCGCCGCCCGCCGCTGGGCCGCCGACCTGGCCGAGAACGCCAAGGCCCCGGCGGTGGTTTGGGGGCTTCCCGAGGCCGCTCACAACGCGGTGATGGCCCTGGCCGCCGAAGCCCGGCCCCCGGTCCCCCTGGTCGCGGTGGCCCTCGGACGCCCCCGGGCGCCCGCCGCCCTCCGGCGCTGGGATGCTACTCTTCAGGTGCTGGCCGACCACGGCGCCCGGGTGAGCGCGGCCCACGAGCCGCACCCCGACCCCTGGATCGAGGCCCTCGGCCTCGCCTATGCGGGAGACTGGGTGAGCGTGGCCCTGGCCGAGGTTCTGGGAGCGGACCCGGCGAGCCTCTCCCTGATGAACGATCTGAAGCGGCTCCTCTCCGCGGAGACCGAACCCAACCCGAAGGACTCGTAATACCATGAAGCTGCCCGTGGCCGTGATCCCGGTGGCGGGGGTGGGAAGCCGCCTCCGCCCGCACACCCATACCGTTCCCAAGGCCCTCATCAACGTGGCCGGAAAGGCCATGGTGGCCCACATCCTGGACGAACTCCTGGCCCTGGGGGTCAAGGAATACGTGCTGGTGGTGGGCTACATGGGCGACCGGGTGCGGGACTACGTGAGCCGCCACTACCCGGGACTCACCGTCCACTACGTGCAGCAACCCGAGCGCAAGGGCCTCGGTCACGCGATCCATCTCACCCGGGACGCGGTGGGGGACCGGGACACCCTGATCGTGCTCGGCGACACGATATTCCGGGTGGACTTCAGCGAGGTGCTGAAGAAGCCGGTCACCCAGATCGGGGTGAAGGCGGTCGAGGATCCGCGCCGCTTCGGCATCGCCGAGATGGACGGGGAACGGGTGAAGCGCTTCGTGGAGAAGCCGGAGCATCCGCCCTCCAACCTGGCCATCGTGGGGATCTACTACGTCACCGAGACCCCGAAACTGTTTGCGGCCCTCGACGATCTCATCCGGGAGAACCGCACCACCCGGGGGGAGTACCAGCTCACCGACGCGCTCCAGATCATGCTCAAGGACGGGGTGCCCATGGAGGTGTTCCCGGTGGAGGGCTGGTACGACTGCGGGAAGGCGGAGACGCTCCTGGCCACCAACCGGGACCTCCTGGACATGGAGGCGGTGACCCCGGTGATCGAGGGCTCGGTGGTCATCCCTCCGGTGGCGGTGGACCCCGAGGCGACGGTGCGGAACAGCATCATCGGGCCCTACGCCACCGTGGCCGCCCGGGCGGTGGTGGAGGGCTCGGTTCTCCGGAACTCCATCGTGAACGAGGGGGCGCAGGTCCGGCACATGCTCCTCGACGCCTCGCTGGTCGGGGAGGACGCGGTGGTCGAGGGCGCCTTCAAACGGCTGAACGTGGGGGACTCGAGCGAGGTACACCTCACCTGAGGCGGCTTGTGAGGGCCCGAAATTGCTGGTAAAGTCTGTCCGCGCTGTTTATCCAACCCGCTGATTTCAAGGAGCATAGAACCATGGCGGAACGCCACCTGTTCACGTCCGAGTCGGTGACCGAGGGTCATCCCGACAAGATCTCGGACCAGATTTCCGACAGCATCCTCGACGCGATCATCGCCGAGGATCCCATGTGCCGGGTGGCGTGCGAGACGCTGGTCACCACCGGACTGGCCTTCATCTCCGCCGAGATCTCGACCGACGCCTACGTCGAGATCCCCGAAATCGTCCGGAGCACAATCAAGCGGATCGGCTACGACGACGCCTCCTACGGCTTCGATTACGAGACCTGCGCGGTGATGACCTCCATCGACCACCAGTCCGGGGACATCGCCATGGGAGTGGATCCCGGCGGGGCCGGGGACCAGGGACTCATGTTCGGCTACGCTTCCAACGAGACCCCGGAGCTGATGCCCCTTCCCATCACCCTGGCCCACCAGCTCTGTCACCGCCTGGCCGACCTCCGGAAGAACAACGCCCTGGACTTTCTCCGGCCCGACGGCAAGAGCCAGGTCACGGTGGAGTACGAGGGACTCCGCCCGGTCCGGATCGACACCGTGGTGGTATCGACCCAGCACCGGGACATGGACGAGGCGGGGATGACCCGGATGCGCGACGCCATTCGGGAAGAGGTGATCCTGCCCGTGCTCCCCAAGGACATGATCGACCCCAAGCACCCGATCACCTTCCACATCAACCCCACCGGTCGCTTCGTCTACGGCGGTCCCAAGGCGGACACCGGTCTCACCGGGCGGAAGATCATCGTGGACACCTACGGCGGGGTGGGGAGCCACGGGGGCGGCGCGTTCAGCGGCAAGGATCCCTCCAAGGTGGACCGTTCCGCCTCCTACGCCGCGCGCTGGGTGGCCAAGAACCTGGTGGCGGCGGGGCTGGCCGAGCGGGCGGAAGTCCAGCTGGCCTACGCGATCGGGGTGGCCGATCCGGTTTCGGTCATGGTAAACACCTTCGGGACGGCGAAGATCCCGGACGAGCGGTTCACCGAGGTCGTGCGCAAGGTGTTCGACCTGCGCCCCAAGGCCATCATCGAAGCCCTCGATCTGCGCCGGCCGATCTTCGCCCGAACCGCGGCCTACGGCCACTTCGGCCGGAAGGAGCCCGGGTTCACCTGGGAAGAGACGAACCGGGTGGAGGAGATCAAGAAGCTCGTGTGAGGCCGCCGCGAAGCGGGGGCCGGGGCCCGGAACGGACGCGTTCCGGGCCGGCGCCGGGACCGGGGTGGGTGATCGCCCCGGCTCCGGCGCGGACATCCTGCCGGAGCGCGGCCGGCTTCTGCTGAAGGCGGCGCCGGGGCCTTCCCGGGCCGCCCCGGAGGGCACTATGGCGCAGAAGCGACGGGGCTCGGGAACCGTCCCCAAACACCGGCTGTCGCGGTGGACGGGGCTGGGGCTCTTCGCCCTCGGCCTCTTCCTCACCGCCGCGCTCCTATCCTTCGACGCCGCGGCCTACCGGATCGCCTTCGAACACCGCGCCGTCTTCCTCCCCTTCCTGGCCGGTCGCATTTCCGCCTTCGCCGATTTTCCCGTGACGGCGCCCACCGGCCTTCTGTCCGGTCTCTACCACAACGCCGGCGGCGGGCTCGGGGTGTGGTGCGCGACCGCCGCCCTGAAGCTCCTGGGCTGGGGCGCGGCCTGGTCGTTGCCGGCCCTCCTCCTGGGGTGGGGGTGGAACCGGCTCGGGGTGTTGCCGGTGCGCCGGCCGATCCTGCGGAGCCTGGCCTCGCTTCCCCTCATCCTCACCGCGGCCGCCGTGGCCGCCGCGGCGGGGGGGGGGCGGATCTGGGGAGGAGCGCTGGGGGCCGGGGTCTGGGACGGGGTTCACGGCCTGGTGGGCCCGGTGGGGGGCCTCTTGGTCCTGGGGGTGGCCGCGGTGGGCTTCTTCCTGCTCGAGGCCGAGGCTTGGGACGGGCGCTGGGGAACCTTCACCCGGGCGTTCCTCCTTGGGCTGGGGCGGACCGGGCGGTTCCTGGGAATCTGGGGAGCCCGGGGGCTTCGGTGGGGGAGCGTCATGGCGTGGCGGGGAGTTCGCGCCACCTCCCGGGGCCTGGTCCATGGAACGGTTGCGCTCGCGCGCTGGGTCAAGGATCGTCCCTGGGAGTCCGGAGCGATGGAGGGGGATGAGGGTGAGGAGCCCGCCCGCCCGGCGCCGCCACGCGCCGCGGGTCCGGAGGAGCCGGCCTTTTCCCCCCGGATCGTGGATCCGGACCGCGAGGATGCTCCGCCCCGGCAACCGGCGGCGGCTCGACCGCCGACCCCCGTCACCGCCTCCACGACGACGTCCGGTGAGGCGGCGGCCTTCCTTCGGGCCCGCGGCCCGGTGGACGTCCAGTCCAAGGACGTGGAGGACGCGGTCCTCGAGGC
>CAYRIJ010000205.1:3192-7119 GCA_964424285.1 uncultured bacterium | reverse complement strand
CTAGGGCTCCTTCTCCACGAACGATTCCAGCGCGTTGGTGACTCCGTCCATGCTCGACCGATAGACGATGCCCACGTCCGGGGCCACCACGTAGGTGAGATCCGCCCCCACCTGCCCGGTCACGTCGAGGAAGAACGTGTAGCAGTGGTTGAAGGTGCCGGCGGGCGTGGTGATGGTGTCGTCGTTGCTCACCAGCTCGATCGAGGTGTCCTTCTGGACCTGGCCGGTGTCGAACACCCAGTGGGACTTGGGCGGGAGATCGAAGTCGAAGAGCACGCCCTCGGTGGGAGGCGTGGCGTCGGGGAAGAGCACCACGAACTGGTGCCGGTCGTTCATGCGCACCAGCTCATGACCGAGAAAGGTCCCCCCGAGCTTCGTCCACTCCTTGCCGTCGGAAACGACGGTGCCGGTCACCGAGTCGGCGACGCCTCCCGAGTAATGCCAGGTGTCTCCGACCTTGAGCGGGATGGGGTTGTCGGGGGGCGTGGGGGCGGTCACGGCCTGGTTGCAGCCCGAGGCCCCGGCGAGGGCGAGCACTCCGATGAGCGCGCTCCAAGAGCTTCGCATCGTCTTCTCCTTCAGAGGCCGATTGCTTGGACGCCCGCACCCGGGCGTCGTCGATGATTGGATCCCGACGCGGGCCCGGCCCGGGCCCGGTCGCAATACCCGCCGACCGGGGAAAGTAGTTCCCGGCGATTCCCGCCGTCTCCCCGATCCGCTCATTCCGCGGCCGGCGCGAACCTCTCGATCCGGGCGTTCCCGGTGTCGGCCACGTAGATCGTACCATCGGGCGCCACCGCCACGTCCACCGGGTTGGACATCTGGCCGGGCTTGGTTCCCGGCTCCCCCCAGGCGGTGAGAAACGCGCCGTTCCGGTCGAACTTCTGGATACGGTGGTTCCCCCGGTCGGCCACGTAGACGTTCCCCGAGGGGTCCACGCCCAGGCCGGCCGGCTTGGCGAAGCGCTCCGGTCCGGTTCCCGGCCCCCCCCACGCGGCGAGCCAGGCGCCGTCCTCGTCGAACACCTGGATGACGTTCCTCAGCCAGTCGGACACGTAGACGCGGCCGCGGCCGTCGGCGGCCACCCCCTGGATCGCCCCGAATTGACCCGGCGCCTCGCCCCGGGATCCCCACTCCCGTTCGATCTTGAAGCCGACGTCCAGCGGGGCCCGGAACTTGAGCACCCGCTGATGGCTCACGTCGGTCACGTACATCCAGCCCCGGCCGTCGGCCGCCACGTCCCAGGCCTGACCGAAGAGTCCCCCCTCGCCCCCGGCCGGTCCCCAGGCCGCCCGGAACCGGGCGGTGCTGTCGAACATGGCCACCCGGCCCTTACCCGAGGTCGGTTCGGTGTCCGTGGTGAAGAGGTACTTCCGCTCGGAAGCGACTCCGGTGGGCAGCCACAGGTCGCCCACCCGCCCGAGACTCCGGTACGTGGCCACGATCCGGCCCGAGGGATCGTGCCGGGTGATCCGGTTCGCCTCGCTGTCCGCGACGTACACGTCCCCCGCATCGTCCACGTCGATGGCCTGGATGGTCTGGAACCCGTACTTCTGGGCGGTCCACGCCCCGAGGAAGGTCGGCTGGGGCTCCTCCCTCACCCGGACCTTCAGCCGGTAGGGGATCGGGCCGCAGGGGGTGCCGAGATCGATCGCCCCGGTGTGGAGGCCGGTTCCGCTCTCGGCGGTGACCCGCGCCTCCAGCTTGAACCTGGCCGTGCCCCGGGGCGGGATCAGGAACGAGCGGGTGTGCCCGACGGGAACCACGCTGACCCGGACCGGCACGTCCTGGGGGCTCTCCACCCGGATGGACAGGCTCCCGGCCAGGGACGCGTTCCCCGACGCGGACTTCACGTAGACCCGGTTGGTGATGCTCAGATCCCGGTCCACCAGCACGTCCGACTGGCCGGGGGTGGGGAGGAGGACCTCTCCGAAGTCCATTTCCTGGGGGTCGAGCTCGCACTTGGGCGGGAGCGGTTGGGCCGTCTTCTGGGAGCAGCCGACGCTCGCTCCGATCAGGGCGGCGATCGCCAGCAGAAGCGGTCCCCGCCCCGCGTTTCGACCCCGCGGACGGAGGCGTCCGGCGGCCGGGTCCGGGCGGGGGGTTGAAGGGGATGGTTTCATGGATGTGACGACGCCACGCTCCCGATCGACGGTGGGGGGTTCGTGACCGAGGTTCCGGTCAGGGCCTCCGAGAATACCCCCGGGGGCTCCCCGGCACAACGCCGGAGGGCGGGGGCCGCGGCCCGGCGGTGCGAGGGAGGCGGGGAGAGCGATCACTTCGGCGGCAGGAAGACCTGGACGCGATGCTTCCCGGAATCGGAGACGTAGACCGCGCCGTCCGGCCCCACCGCCACGTCCACCGGCCGGCTCAGCTCTCCCACCGAGTCGCCCACCGCGCCCCAGGCGGTGAGGAAGGAGCCGTCGGGTCCGAACTTCTGGACCCGGTAGTTCCCGCCGTCGACCACGAAGAGGTTCCCCAGGCCGTCGACGGTGATGCCCGCGGGCTGGATGAACTGGCCCCGTCCCCGGCCCCGGGCGCCCAAGCGTCGGATCAGATCGCCGCCGGGGGTGAACTTGAGGATCGCGTTCCCCGAGTAGTCCGACACGTAGACCCACCGGTCGGCGTCCATCGCGATCCCGTAGGGCGAGGCGACGGTCCCCAGGGGAATCCAGGTCCCCAGGTAGGCGAACTCCCGGCCTCCGACCGGGGCCTGGAACCGATAGATCCGCTTCCCGGAGAAGTCCACCACGTAGCCCATCCCGTTCGGATCCACGGCGATGCTCCAGGCCTGGCCGAAGGGAACGGGAAGGTCGTCCTCGGTGGGCGGCGGCCCCCAGCTCCCGAGCAGGGTGTCCGCCGGTCCGAACATGGAGACGCGACCGTAGTGCGGGGGCGCCGGCGAGGTGTCGGTGACGAAGAGGGTTCCTTCCGGGCCCGTCTCCACCCCGGTGGGGAGGTACAGGCTGTCGCCTTCGTCCAGGGCGCGGATCACGTCCCAGCGCTGGCCCAGGGGGGTGAGAGCCGAGATCTCGTCGGCGATCTGATCGGCGGCATAGAGGGTTCCTCCGGCCCCGGTCGCGATCCCCTGGACGTAGCTCAGGCCGGGCCCCCAGGGTGGCTGGGGAACGGGAGGAGGCTCCGGCCGGTCGTAGACCCGAAGGGTGAAGGGGATGGGAGGACAGGAGAGGCCGAGGTCGATGCTTCCCTCGTACTCGGCCGGGCTGGTTCCGGGGGGGACGAGGACGTTGAGGCCGAAGGCCAGGCTCGCGCGCGGGGCGATTTCGAAGGCGGGGTTCCTGCCCGCGACGAGGATCTCGATCTGGGGGGGCCGCTCGACCGGGGGCTCGAGATGAACGGCGATGGTCCCGGACAGGGCTTCGTTCCCGTAGATGGAATGGGTCTCCACCCGGTTCTCGATGACGTAGGTCTGGTCGAGGAAGTAGGTGTGCTTCCGGGTGAGCGGAACCAGGAGCCCCTGGAAGTCGGTGGCCTGGGGCTCCACCCGGCACTCGGGCCCGAGAGAGGACCCGTCGTTCCGGGAACAGCCGGCGGTCCACCCGAGTGCCGCCGCCAGGAGGAGCGGGGGGATGAGCCTTCGGTGAAGCGAGCGATCCGGCATGGATTTCGACCCTCTTCCGGGGCCGAGGGGGGGACGGCCGCGGGAGCGGCCGGGGAAGGGGCGCCCCGCGATCGCGCCGCCTTCGGCACCAGTATGACGCAATCCCGACCGACCCGGCCATTCCGAATTTCCGGCCGCCCCGGGGGGGATTTCCGGTTGCGCCGCCGGGGGCGCGCTGGTACAGTCCTGCACCGACGTAGACGGCCACCTTTAATCCGGACCAGCGAGCCCGGGAAGGGAGTCCCAGGTGACACCAGCCCGTCACCGGCGGCCGGCGGCCTTCGGAATCGAAGGTCAAGCCGCCC
>CAYRIJ010000205.1:0-3092 GCA_964424285.1 uncultured bacterium | reverse complement strand
CCCCCCTTCCGCATCCCCCCCGTCCCGCGTCCGCTCGCCGAACCCCATCGCACGAGGAAACCTGACCCATGCCGACCAAGGAAACCGATCTCAAGCTCAAAGCGCGCATCGTGGACGCCAACGGCATCCGGCGCATGTTGACCCGCATCGCCCACGAAATCGTGGAGCGGAACAAGGGGACCGACGGCCTGGTGCTGGTGGGGATCCGCCGGCGCGGGGTGCCGCTGGCCCATCGCGTCCGGGAGATGATCCGGGAGTTCGAGGATGCCCTGGTGCCGCTGGGGAGCCTCGACATCACGCTCTACCGCGACGACCTCCAGACCATCGCCCAGCACCCGGTGGTCCGGACCACCGACATCCCGGTGGACATCGCGGACAAGACGGTGGTGCTGGTGGACGACGTGCTGTTCACCGGCCGCACGGTGCGGGCGGCGCTCGACGCCCTCATGGACCTCGGCCGCCCCGAGGCCATCCAGCTCGCGGTCCTCATCGACCGCGGCCATCGCGAGCTTCCCATCCGGGCGGATTTCGTGGGAAAGAACGTGCCGACCTCGAAGCGCGAGATCATCGCGGTGAACCTCACCGAAGAAGACGGTCTGGACGAGGTCCAGATCAGGGAGATGGATGACAATGGATCGTAAGGATCTCCTGGGGCTCGAGGATCTGACCGGAGAGGAGATCGCCGCGGTGCTGGACACCGCGGAGGCCTTCCGCGCCGTCCTCGACCGCCCCATCAAGAAAGTGCCCACCCTGCGCGGGAAGACGGTGGCGAACCTCTTCTTCGAGCCGTCCACCCGGACCCGGATCAGCTTCGAGCTGGCCGAGAAGCGGCTGTCCGCGGACAGCATCAGCTTCGCCACCGCGACCTCCAGCGTGACCAAGGGCGAGACCCTGAAGGACACCGTCCGCAACATCGAGGCCATGGGGGTGGAGTTCGTGGTGATGCGGCACGGGGCCTCGGGGGCGCCGCACTTCATCGCCCGGAACGTCCGCGCCTCGGTGATCAACGCCGGGGACGGACAGCACGAGCATCCGACCCAGGGGCTCCTGGACATGTTCACCATGCGCCGGAAGCTCGGGACCCTGGAGGGGATCCGGGTGGCGATCATCGGCGACCTGGCCCACAGCCGGGTGGCGCGGTCCAACATCTGGGGGCTCACCAAGATGGGGGCCGAGGTGGTGGTGTGCGGGCCGTCCACCCTCACCCCGCGCGAGATCGAGAAGATGGGGGTGCGCTGGACCTGGCGGGTGGAGGAGGCCCTGGAAGGGGTGGACGTGGTGAACATCCTCCGTATCCAGAAGGAGCGACAGACCGCGAACCTCCTGCCGTCGCTCCGCGAGTACGCCCTGTACTTCGGGGTGACTCCGGACCGGATCCGGGCGGCCAAGCCCGACGTGATGATCATGCACCCCGGACCGATGAACCGCGGGGTGGAGATCGCCCAGGAGGTGGCCGAGGACTCGAGGAACGTGATCCTGGACCAGGTCACCAACGGGGTGGCGGTCCGGATGGCCGTCCTCTACCTCCTGAACGGCGGCGAGCCCGCCTCGCGCGAGGCGAAGATGGAGGCGGTGGAGGTCTAGGGGATCGCGCCGCGCTCCGGCGCCGCCGACCACGAACTTTCGGTTCACGAACAACGAGGGGGAACAAGAAGAATGGATCGCTGGCAAGCCATGCGGATTTCGGGGTGGGACAGCGCGCGCCGTCCGCTGGTGTTTTCGAACGTGGATCTCCTGGACCTCGACACCGGGAAGACCCGGCGGCAGGACCTCCTGGTGACCGGCGGCATCGTCCGGTTCATTCAGCGGGGGGACCACCCCGAGGAGGCGCTGGTGTTCGACCTGGCCGGGCGGACGGTGGTGCCGGGGCTGGTGGACATCCACGTCCACCTTCGCGAGCCGGGCTACGAGGACGCCGAGACGATTTCCAGCGGCACGGCGGCGGCGGCCCGGGGCGGGTTCGTCGCGGTGGCCTCGATGGCCAACACCGATCCGCCCATCGACGATCCGCAATCGGTGCGGTTCGTCCTGGAGCGGGCCCGCGAGGCGGGGATGAGCCGGGTGCATCCCATGGCCGCGGTGAGCCGGCGGCTCGAGGGGACCACCCTGACCGAGATGTTCGACCTGGCCGCGGCGGGGGCGGTGGCCTTCTCCGACGACGGCCACACCATCATGAACGCCAACCTCATGCGACGGGCCCTGGAGTACGCGGGGATGCTGGGGAAGGTGATCGTGGTGCACGCCGAGGACGCGCACCTCAAGGGGAACGGGGTGGCGCACGAGGGGTACATGGCCACCAAGCTGGGGCTGAAGCCGGTGCCGCGGGCCAGCGAGGAAGTGATCGTGGCCCGGGACATCCGGTTGGTGGAGCTGACCGGCGGCCGGCTCCACGTGGCCCACGTGTCCTGCGCGAGCACGGTGGAGCTGATCCGGGAGGCCCAGGCGCGGGGGCTCCGGGTGACCGGCGAGGTCACCCCCCATCACCTGTTCTTCACCGACTCGGTTCTGGAGACCTACGAGCCGCGGTTCAAGATGGCCCCGCCCCTCCGCGAGGAGTCGGACCGCCAGGCCCTGATCCAGGGAATCCGGGACGGCGTGCTGACCGCGGTGGCCACGGATCACGCACCGCACACCGAGATCTCGAAGGACGTGGAGTTCGACGCCGCCCCCAACGGGGTGGTCGGGGTGGAGACCGCGTTTTCGGCCCTCTACACCGGCCTGGTGAAGCCGGGGCTCCTGGACCTCCAGGAGCTGGTGCGGGCCATGTCCCTGGGACCGGCCGGGGTGCTGGACCTGGAGCACGGCCCGGTCCGGGACGAGGGGCCGGCCGACTTCACGGTGCTGGATCTCGAGGCCTCGTGGGAGGTGCGCGCCAAGGACTTCGTGGGGAAGAGCGCCAACTGCCCGTGGCTCGGGATGTCGCTCGCCGGGCTTCCGGTGGTGACGGTCTCCCAGGGGCGCGTGCTCTACCACCACAAGTCCGTGTCGCCCCAGGGAGCGTCGGAGGTCGTCGCGTCGTGACGCAACCGCATCTCGTCTCCGCCGGACGCGCGCTCTCCGGCCGGAAGCCGTCCGTCCGTCGCGGCGCCGGG
>CAYRIJ010000204.1:0-7123 GCA_964424285.1 uncultured bacterium | reverse complement strand
TCGGCGCCGAAGGTTTCCGAAATCGGTCGATGGGTTCCCGCGCGACTCCCACGCCCGGAGGCGGGGTGGGTTCGCGCCGTTGTCGTTTGGCAAAAGCAAGCTTCCTGCCAACATCAGGACCCGGGACCGGAACCGCCGTCGGCCGGGTAACTCGCGGCGGAACCATGCCGTCCGCTCGCCCCGGGCCCGGCGTGGCCGGCACGAGGTCGGCGGCGACCCGCCAGCCTCTGGGGGGTGGGGATCAGATCCTGACCGGAGCGAACGCCCTCCGGCTCCGGCGGTCCGCGCTCTGAACCGGCCGGGACCGGGGAAGGGGCGTCCATCCGGCCGGGTATCCCCGGGACCGCGACGGCTCCGCGGGCGCGCCCCGCGGGTGGCCCCCGCCCCCGTTCCGTCGTAAGCTCCTATGGGAAGAGGAGGAACCGTCCCGGACCGCGGGCATCGGGTCGAACCGATGCCGCCGCGGCCGGGAACCATGATGGCCAGGACCCCGGCCGCCCCCACGGCGGCTCCCCCCATCCATCGAGGCGCCAGCCTCGGCGCCAGCATCCGGGCGTGGATGCTGGTGGTCGGGCTCATTCCCCTGGCGGCGCTCTTCCTCTCCGGCTATCTCTCCTCGCGCGCGGCCCTGGTCGAGGCGAGCGACGACCACCTGGTGAGCGTGGTGGAGGCCCGGCGGGCGCGGATCGAGGCCTGGCTCCAGGAGCGCACCACCGATCTCGACGTCATCAGCGGAAGCCAGGACTGCATCCTGCTCGTTCACCAGGCCGCATCCCACGAGAACCACGCCGACGTCTGCCGGTACCTGGGGTCCTTTCAGACCGGGGCGCGGGACTACCGCACCCTGGCCCTCTACGATCTCGGCTGGAACTGGGTGGCCTCGAGCACCGGCAGCCACGAGCCGCTGGAAGCGGCCCGGAAGGCGTGGCTCGAACAGCGACTTCCCGCGAGGAGCGGTCCGGTCATGGGACCGGTCCGGATGGGGCCGGACGGACCGACCCTCGCCGTGGCCAACGGGCTCTGGGCCCCGTCGGGAGAGATGGTGGGGTACGTCGTGGCCACCCTCGATCTCCGGGCTTCCCTCGCCCCGGTCCTCAGGAACCGGGCCGGCCTCAAGCGCAGCGGTCGGGTGCTCCTGGCCGATTCCACCGGCACCGTGCTCCTCACCTCCGGCCCGGAGATGCAGGCCGGGGCCTCGGTCCTTCCCCCCGCCATCGTCCGGGAGGCGGCCGGCCGGGCGGTGGGAAACGCGCACCTCCGCGGCGCCGATGGAAGCGTGTTCTCCGGGTTCACCCACGTGGCCGGTCCCGACTGGCTCCTGGTGGCCGAGATGGACCAGAGCGAGGCCCTGTCCCTTCTCCACGCCCTCCGGCGGGCCTTTCTCATCGCGGGCCTCCTTACCGTGGTGGCGGTCATCATCCTCTCGTCGCGGATCTCCAAGCGGCTGTCCACGCCTCTGGCCGAGCTGGCCGGGGCGGCGAGGCGGGTCAAGGAAGGGCGGCATCGCGAGCGAATCCCGGAGTTTGCGGGACGCGAGGTGGGCGACGTGGGGAGGGCCATGAACGAGATGCTCGACGCGCTGGAGGAGATCCAGCGCCAGCGGATCCAGGCCAGCACCCTGGCCGCGGTGGGGGAGCTGAGCTCCAGCGTGGTCCACGAGATCCGGAACCGGCTTTCGTCGGTGAAGATGAACGTGCAGGCCCTGGAGCGCCGGGTGGGCGATGACGAGACCTTCTCGGAGCTGGCCCGGATCGCGGTGGACCAGGTGCACCGGGTGGAGGAGATGCTCTCCGAACTTCTCAACTACGCCCGGCCGGTGTCGCCGGCGTTCGAGCCGGTCCGCGCCGTGGACGTCCTGGAATCCATCGCCGGCGTGTTCAGGGCCGAGGCGGCGGCGCGCGGCTTGAGGCTGGTGGTGGAGGACCGGTCCGGGGGGGCGATGCTCTCGGTGGACCGGAAGCTCATGGAACAGGTCCTCTCCAACCTGATCCGGAACGCCCTGGAGGCCTCACCGGAGGGTGGAACGGTGACCCTGAGGGTGGTCGCGGCCCCCCCGCCGGACGCGAAGATCTTGCTGGAAGTGCAGGACGAGGGTCCCGGATTCGACGGCATTCCCCCCGAGGACCTCTTCCGCCCCTTCTTCACCACCAAGGAGACCGGGACGGGACTGGGGCTCGCCCACGCCCGGAAGATCACCGAGCTCCACGGGGGGCGCATCGAGGCCGGACGCACCGATCGGGGCGGGGCGCTCTTCCGGCTCGAGTTTCCCGAACCCGGAGGAAGCCGGTGAGCCGAATCCTCATCATCGACGACGACAAGGCGCTGGCCCGTTCCCTGGAGATCCATCTCTCCGGGGAGGGCCACGAGACGCGGCGGGCCCATACCCTGGCCGAAGGCTGGAAGCGGTTCGTGGAGAATCCCGCCGACATCGTCTTTCTGGACCTGAAGCTCCCCGACGGGGACAGCCGCGAGCTCCTCGGCCGGATCCGCGAGCACCGCCCCTCGACCTCGGTGGTCATGATCACCGGCCACCAGGACATGCAGGCCACCATCGACGCCATCCGGGCGGGGGCCTTCGACTACATCCGCAAACCTCTCGATCTCGACCAGATCCTGGGCGCGGTGGCCAAGGCGGAAGCGCACGGCAAGCGCGGCGCGGAAGCCCCGGCGGCCCCCACGCTCCCCGAGGGCGCGGCCAGGCCGCGGGAGATCGTGGGACGGAGCCCGGGGATCACCGAGATCCTGAAGCAGATCGCCATCCTGTCCCAATCCCGGGTCACCGTGCTCATCCAGGGCGAGACGGGAACCGGAAAGGAGCTGGTGGCGCGGGCGCTTCACGAAGCCTCGGGGACCCCCGGCCCCTTCGTGGCGGTCAACTGCGGCGGGATCGTGCCCACGCTCCTGGAGTCCGAACTCTTCGGGCACGAGAAGGGCTCGTTCACCGGGGCGTCGAACCGCAAGATCGGAAAGCTGGAGCTGGCGGGGACGGGGACCATCTTCTTCGACGAGGTGGGCGACCTTCCTCTGGACCTCCAGGCCAAGCTCCTTCGCTCGCTCCAGGAGACCGAGTTCGAGCGGGTCGGGGGAACCCAGACCCTCCCGATGAAGGCGCGGGTGATGGCCGCCACCCACCGGGACCTGGACCGCCGGGTCGCGGAGGGAACCTTTCGCCGGGATCTCTTCTACCGGCTGGCGGTGGCGCGGGTGCGGGTGCCGGCGCTGCGGGAGCGTCCCGAGGACATCCCGCTCATCGCCGAGTTCCTCCTCCGCCGGATCGGAGAGCAGCTCGGCCGCCCCCCCGCCCACCTCACCCCCGCGGCGCTGAAGCGGCTCCAGGCGCACTCCTGGCCGGGGAACGTTCGCGAATTGGAGAACGTGCTCACCCGGTCGGTGGCGCTGCTGCGGAGCGGGGTGGTCGGACCCGAGGACCTGGCCATCGAGTCGACCGCCCCCGGGCCGGGCCCGGCCCGGCCGGGGGAGGGGGAGATCGCTCCCCTCCGGGACATGGAGAAGCGCTACGTGGCCGGCGTCCTCGACCGGCTCGATTGGAACATCACCCGCACCGCCGAGGCCCTCGAGATCAGCCCCACCACCCTCCGGAAGAAGATCGCCGACTACGATCTCAAGCGGACCCCGCCCGGGGGGGCGGCGCCTTCTGGCCGCTGAGGTCGCCAGAAACTGGTGGGTGGGATCCGGCGGGGGCCTGTCGGCGCACCCTTAAACACTTGTATCGCAACAAGTTGATTGTGTCCTGGGGTTGGCATGCGACGTGCATGATCATCTTTCGTATGCCTCGTGGAGCGGATCAAGGACAACCTGGGGAGAACGGGTCGGTGAGACGCACTCGATATTCCAGCAAGCGTAGGGTGGGGATCGCCGGCGGGCTGATCCTGGCGTTCCTCCTGGCCGGCTGTGCGAGCAGCCGGGAGCGGACGGAAGTGGATCTCTGGCGGGCGGATGCGGCACGGGCCGAGGCCCCGGTGGACACCGCCGCGATCGCGGTCGTCACCGGCTCACACGCCACCCTTCACGATCTCATGGCCCTGGCCTTCGAGCGGAACCGGTCGGTGGCCGCGGCCCGGCAGGATTGGAAGGCCGCCCTCGAGCAGGTCCCCCAGGCCCGCGCGCTCCCGGACCCGATGCTCACCTACGGCTACTTCCTCCAGTCGGTGGAGACGCGGGTGGGTCCGCAAAAGCAACGGGTGGGGGTGAGCCAGTCGTTTCCCTGGTTCGGCACGCTGGGCGCCAGGGGCGACGTGGCGCTGGCCTCGGCGCGGGCGGCTCGGGAGAAGTACGTCGGGGCCCTGCAGAAGACCTACCGCGAGGTGAGCACCGCCTACGCGGAGTACTACTATCTCGGATCCGCGATCGGCATCGTGAGGGACAACCTCGACCTGCTCCGCCAATGGGAGGAGATCCTCCGGTCCCGCTACAGCACCGGAACCGCCCGGTTCAGCGATCTCATCAAGGTCCAGGTGGAGTTGGGAAAGCTCCAGGACCGGGTGACCACCCTGGAGCAGCAGCGGCCCCCGCGCCGGGCCCGGCTCAACGCCTTGATCGATCTTCCCGCCGACACCCCCATTGCCTGGCCCGATTCGCTCCCCGAGGTGGCGCGGCCCGATCTCCGGGATTCCCTGGAGGTGCGCCTCCACGAGCAGAATCCCGAGCTCAAGGCGCTCCGGGCCATGGTGGACAAGGAGGCTCACGGGGTGGGGCTGGCCCGGAAGTCCGGGCTCCCGAGCTTCACCCTGGGGGTGGACTGGATCCAGACCGACCCCCGCGACATGCCCGACCTTCTCGACAACGGCAAGGACCCGGTCATGGCCATGGTCGGGGTCCGCATCCCCCTGTGGAGGGGGAGCGTTTCCGCCGGGGTGCGGCAGGCCGAGGCCCGGCGGGCCGCCGCCGAAGCGAACCTGGCCGACCGGGGCAACTCCCTCCAGACCGACCTCGAGGACGCCCTCTTCCGGTTCGACGACGCCGGTCGAAAGACCGTGCTCTACCGGGACTCCCTCGTCCCCAAGGTGAGGCAGTCCCTGGACGCCGCCTACTCCACGTTCGAGTCGGGCCAGGGTTCCTTCCTCGACGTGATCGACGCGGAGCGCGTTCTTCTCGAGTTCCGCCTGATCCTGGAGCGCGCGCGGGCCGATCTGCTCGAAGCCCGCGCCGCGATCGACGCCCTGACCGGAGAGGGAGGCCTCGACCGATGATCGCCTTCATCGCGCCCGCC
The DNA here is from genome assembly GCA_964424285.1 of uncultured bacterium. GTDB lineage: Bacteria > Eisenbacteria > RBG-16-71-46 > JABDJR01 > JABDJR01 > CAVSKL01. The sequence continues at coordinate 1,893 of CAYRIJ010000204.1, read as the reverse complement.
CCGGCCGCCGGCCGGTCCGACCCATCATCGAAAACGGAGTCCTGGACATGAGCGACCGCGAGAACCCGATTCACCCCGAGCCGGCGCCCACGTCCCGGCCCGCGGACGTTTCAACGACGCCTCCCAGCCCGCCCCCCCCGCGGGGCCCCCGGGTCGGGAAGCTCCTGCCGGTGGCGGGTCTGGTGGTGGTCGCCCTCCTGGTGGGCGCCTTGTGGGGAGGCGCGCTCCACCAGGGACTGGATGCGCTGTGGCATTCGGTGAAACCCGGTACGGAAGTCGAGGCCTCCTCGGATTCCAAGGAAGGCACCACCCAGTACTACACCTGCGGCATGCATCCCTGGGTGATCCTGCCCAAGCCGGGGAACTGCCCGATCTGCGGCATGGAACTGGTTCCGCTCGATGCGGGCAAGTTCACCGGAGAGGTGACCATCGATCCGGTCGTGGTGCAGAACATCGGGGTCCGCATCGCGAAGGTCGTCGACGGCACCCTCACCCGCACCATCCGCACCGTGGGAACCGTCGAGTACGACGAGCGCCAGGTGCGCGACATCAATACCAAGGTCTCGGGCTGGATCGAGAAGATCCAGGTCGACTATCTGGGCGCCGAGGTGAAGAAGGGCGAGCCCCTGTTCGAGCTCTACTCCCCGGATCTCTATGCGGCCCAGAAGGAATACCTCGTCGCCTACCAGAACCGGCGGAGCGGAGCGGCCGACTCGGCCGCGGGCATGATGCCGGCCGCGGGCTCCCTGATGGAGTCGGCCCGCCGGCGGCTTCTCTTCTACGACATCACCCCGGAGCAGATCGTCGCCCTCCAGAAGTCCGGCGAACCGGCCAAGACCATGGTCATCCGGAGCCCCTACGCCGGCGTGGTCACCGAGAAGCACGGAAACGAGGGGATGAAGGTCGATCCGGGAATGCGGGTCTACCGGATCGCCGACCTCTCCAAGGTCTGGGTGATGGCCACCCTCTACGAGTACCAGCTTCCCTACGTGCAGGCCGGACAGAAGGCGGTCATGACCCTGCCCTACATCCCCGGCCAGGAGTTCGAGGGCAGGATCGTCTACATCTACCCGTACCTCAGCGAGAAGTCCCGCGAGGTGAAGGTCCGGATCGAGTTCGAAAACCCCTACGGGGTTCTGAAGCCCGGGATGTTCGCGAACATCGACCTCCAGAACACCCTCCCGCGGAAGCGGGTCCTGGTCCCCCGGGAGGCGATCATCGACACCGGGGAACGGCAGGTGGCCTTCGTCAGCCTCGGCGAGGGGCGGTTCGAGCCCCGCGAGGTCAAGATGGGGGCCGAGGACGGCGAGGGAAGGGTCGAGGTCCTGGCCGGGCTCAAGCCCGGCGAGGACGTGGTGGTGAGCGGACAGTTCCTGATCGACAGCGAATCGAAGATCCGGGAGGCGCTGGCCAAGATGATCCGGGGAAACACGGCTTCGGATCAAGAAGCGGTGGTCGCCCCGGCGGCGCCGGCGCCGGCTTCGGACGAGGCGGTGGAGCTCCCGGATGCGGTCTCCGCGGCGCTGGGCCGGGTCCTCGATCAGTACCTGGCCATCGGAGACATCCTGGCCGGCGACGGGGTCGAGGGGATCGGCGGACACGCGGGGCGGATCGCCGAGGAACTCCGGGCCGCGACCGCGGTGGAGATCCCCGGCCGGCCCGGATTCTGGAAGGAGCACCCCGAGGCCGCCGCCGCCTCGGCCGCCGCCCGGGCCCTGGCCGGCCCCGGAACCCTGGAAGAGGCCCGGAGCCGGTTCGCCGACCTGAGCGAGGCGCTGGCCGGACTGGTGCAGACGACGGGAGTTCCCGCCTCCTATCCGAAGCAGGTGGATCGTCTTCATTGCCCGATGTTCCAGAAGGAGCAGGGCGGATCGGTGTGGCTCCAGACCGAGG
>CAYRIJ010000203.1:0-7127 GCA_964424285.1 uncultured bacterium | reverse complement strand
ACGGCCGCGGCCAGCTTCGCGTCGTCGCGCCCGCAGATGAGGACCCGGCCCCCCGCCTGCCGGAAGCCGTCCGCCATGGCCCGACCGATCCCGCTACCGCCCCCGGTGATCACGACCCGCCGGCCGCGGTGGGAGAAGAGTTCGGCCGCCGTCACCCGGAGGTCCCGGTGGGTTGGGTGGCCGGGGCTTCCGGCCGGGTTTCGCGCGTCGCCTTCAGGTGGACCCAGGAAAGGAAGAGCGGAAGAACCACGGTCAGGACCAGGACGAAGATGAGGGCGAAGCCGACCGCGGCGCGGAGCCGGGGCATGACCTCGCGGAAGGGGAGCGAGCGGTCCACCCGGGGGGTTCGTCCCTGGCGGGTGGAGAGGGTCCCGATGGTGTTCACCCAGCTCTCCGGACGCGCCACCGCCACCGCGAAGAGCAGGTTCCCCCGGTAGGTGATCTTGAGGAGGTGCTCCGGTTTGTGCCTCCGGCGCCGGACGCCGATGCTGATGCTCTCCACCTCGGCGATCGGGATCTCGATCCGGGTTCCGGTGAGAACGTGCTCGAAGAGGACGTGGTCCTCGAACAGCGTGAGAACGCCGTGGCTTCGCACCCGGAAGCGTTCCTCCTCGGTGCCGAAGGTGTGGGCGGTGCGGTCGACCAGGATCGGCTCGGATCGGAGGACTTCGGCGCTGCTCTTCATGGTGCGTTCCTCGGATGACGGTCTCCTGCCCGCCCGCTGGATCTATTCCCGGCTCTGGCTCAATTCCAGGAGCACGCCGTGGCTGCTCCTGGGATGGACGAAGGCCACCCACTTGCCGTGGGCCCCGGCCCGGGGTTCCCGGTCGATGAGGACCATGCCCGCCGCCTCGCAAGCGGCCAGGGCCTTGCGGATATCCGCCACCTCGAAGCAGAGATGGTGGATCCCCTCCCCGCGCTTCTCCACGAATTTGCCGATGGGGCCGTCGGGAGCGGTGGACTCCAGGAACTCCAGGTGGGTTTCCCCCACCGGGAGGAAGGCGGTCCGCGCCTGCTGCTCGGCCACCGTCTCCCGGTGGGTGCACGTGAGGCCCAGGCCCTCGGTGTAGGTCCGGACCGCGGATTCCAGGTCCCGGACCGCGATGCCGATGTGATCGAGACGGCGGATCATGCCAGCTCCTTCGGGTGCAAGGCGTTGTCCGCGCCGGGGGGCCGTTCGGCCGGGGCGGCGCGGCCTCGGGTCAAGGATAGCATGGCCGTCGGGCGGTTCCCGCTCCACCGGGGGGGCTCCCCGCGCGCCCAGCCGCCCCTGGGCTCGGCGTCGCCGGCAGGTTTGCGGGGCAGCGGGTGGGCCGGTGAGGGACCCCCCGGGCCCGGAGATGTCAAGGCGAGGCGGAATCCTTGCCCCCGGGGGCGCTCTCTCCCCGCAGGACACCGTAGCTCTTGAGCTTCCTGGAGAGCGTCGCCGATCCGATGCTGAGCTGCTCGGAGGTGCGGGTCCGGTTTCCGCCGTTGCGATCGAGCACGGCCAGGATGTAATCCTTCTCGATCTCGTCCAGGGCTCTCACCGGCCCGGAAAGGGACGGCGTCGGTATCGCCTGGCGGACTTCCATCGGCAAATCCTCGAGCTCGATGAGGCTGGCGTGGCCGAGAGCGACCGCGCGCTCCATGGCGTTCTCCAGTTCGCGGACGTTACCCGGCCAGTCGTATCGCAACAGCTGGTCCGCCGCGCGGGGGGACAGTCCGGTGACCTGGCGCTTGATCCGCTCGGTGGCTTCGCCCAGCAGCACCCGTGCCAGGGGCAGAATGTCCTCCCGGCGGTCCCGCAGGGCCGGCATGTGAACCTGAACCACGTTCAGCCGGTAATACAGGTCCTTGCGGAAGCGCCCCGCCGCAATGTCCGAGGCCAGTTCACGGTTCGTGGCGGCCATCACCCGCACGTTCACCGGCCGGCTCTTGTTCTCGCCGACCCGGCGGATCTCCCGTTCCTGGAGGACCCGCAGCAGCTTGACCTGCATGCCGGGTGAGATCTCGCCGATCTCGTCGAGCAGCAGCGTTCCACCGTTGGCCGCCTCGAACAGACCGGCTCGGTCGTGCGCTGCGCCGGTAAACGCGCCCCGCGCATGGCCGAAAAGCTCGCTCTCGAGGAGGGATTCAGTGATGGCGCCGCAGTTGACGGCGATGAAAGGCCCCGATGCGCGGGCGGATTCGTCGTGGACCATGTGCGCGATGAGTTCCTTGCCCGTACCGCTCTCCCCGGTGATGAGGGCGGTCGAGTCCACCTTGGCGATCCGCCGCGCGAGGTCGATCACCCGCCGCATGGCGGGGCTCCTTACGATCATCCCGAGGGGATCCTCGACGTCGGGGACCATGCGGGTGAGCGCGCGCCTCCTCTCGTGGAGCTTCCTCTCGGTCTCCTTGAGACTCTCGGTGATCTGGTGGAGCGAGGGCTCGAGCCATTCCTTGAGGTTTTCGGCGCGATAGAAGCGGAGCTCGTCGGCTCGATCGTCGCCCCACTCCTCGATGGTGCGGGCGAGAAGGTGACACGAGGCATCGCCCCGTCCGATACAACGTTCTTCGAGAACGTACATCTTCATGCCCAGGGCCCGGCTCAGGTAGCCGCTGGTGAGACCGCAGATCGTCCAGCACACCGAGGTGTCGCTGCGCCCGAGATGGGCGATGTGCTGCTCCGCCTCATAGGATCCGACCAGGGTCAACCCCTCCTTGATCAGCGAGCCGGGGGTGCCCGGCGCCAGACGGTACATCCCCTCGAGCATGTGGATGCGGCCGCCGGCAAGCTGCCAGTCCTCCTTGCTCTCCCACTGGAACAGGTCCTGCATCGCTTCGGCCATGCGCCAGCCCTGTACGAAGCCGAACCGGGTGAGGACGGCGCGCGCGGCGCTGAGGCCGAAGTGATTGATCAACTCCTTGCGCAGGGTCCCCTTCGCCGTGGCGTCGATTATGAGTGCGCGCTCGCCCGCGAAGCGGACCGTGCCTCCATCAGAGTCAAATTCGACCAGCTCGCCGATATTCAGGTCCTCGACGCGCATGGCGTCCTCCAATCATTTGGGCAATCCTGGCCCGCACCGGCAGAAACCGCGACCGTGCCGGGGCGCATCGCCGGACCCATGACGCCCGCTCAGGTGCGTGCCGTGGGTACGAAACCAAATTGAGGCCGAATCACAACGTTACCAAATCGATGGTACTTACGCCATCGCGAGGCCGCGGAGGCGGACCGGTGAAGCGCCTCCCACCGCCAGGCAGGGCAAGGTGACACCCGGCCGACGGCCACCGGGGCTCCGGCGGTGAAAGCGCGGTCGCGTCTACCGGCGGGCGAACTACCGGAGTCGGGCGAGTCTCGGAGGGGTGGCGGCGTCACCGAGAAAGGCCCCTTCCATCTTTCTGATCGATTCCGCCTCGTTCTGATGGAGTCGTTGGGCGTCCGCTACATGGAACTGCCCACACACCAGGCACTTACACCCAGGCACGAATGATGCATTCTCAAGCCGCGGGTCCCAGGAGACCTCGATTCGTTGCCGGTTCCTCGCCGTGAGGAGATTCGCCGGACCACTCATTCATGAGTAACGCAAGAGGGGACGCCGTGGAACCGGCCATGGAAGTAATGGAAGCACAGCTCAAGCGTTGGAGCGTGAGGATAGACGACCTGGCAGCCAAGACCCAGGTGGCCGGCATGCACCCGGGGTTCAACGCCCTCATATACGTCGACGAGCTCAAGGTCCTGCACGCGATAGCGTTGGCGAAGTTCAACCAGTTCAAGGCAGAGGAAGATTCGCGGCGGGCACGGCTCGAGGCGGAGATGAAGTGCGCCTGGGACGAGCTTGCCGCCGCATTCGATAGGCAAATGCCCTAGGGGTTGGCGGTAAATTTCCTAGTGCGAAACGAAGCGATGACTCCGCTGAACCCGGAGTAGGATAAGAATCACGAGCCTGGACCGAGGGTGACATACCTCGACCGGTTCGACGAAAAGAGGTTACCTCGATGAAACGATTTCCAGCCAATGTTGGCGCTCTCATTCTGATAGCCGCGGCGGTCACGGTGGGCTGTGGGAAGGATCAGGAAGGCGCCCAGGACGCCGCGGCGGCCCAACCTGCGACGGCGCAGCAGGCGCGCTTCGAGACGCTGGTCATTCCCGACGGGACCAGCATCGTCGCGTCGCTCAACACCGGCCTCTCGACGGAGACCAACCACACCGGCGACCCGTTCAGCGCGACCACGACCGAACCCGTCAGCGTAAACGGAACCACGGTTGTCCCGACCGGAGCCCGGATCAACGGGGTGCTGCGCGACGTCGAGGCATCCGGCCGGATCGAGGGCCGTGCGCGGATGACCCTGGCGTACGAGACGATCGTCGACTCGCAGGGGAAGGTCCATCCGATCTCCGCCCTGCCGCTGTCGCTGCAGGCGGCCTCCTCCACGCGTGGGGACGTCGAGAAGATCGCGGCCGGGGGCGTCCTCGGCGGGATCATCGGCGGGATCGCCGGCGGCGGGAAGGGTGCGGCGATCGGGGCGGGCGCCGGCGCGGGCGCCGGGACCATCCTCATGCTCGCGACCAAGGGCGACGACCTGGAACTGAATCCCGGCCAGAAGTTGGCGGTGCACATGACCGGATCCATGAGCGTTCAGGTTCCGACCCGATGATGGTACCCGACCGATCGTGGGCCGGCATCATCGACAGGAGAAGAGTATGAACAGACCCCGGATGATTCTGATGGCCGCCGTGATGGGCGCCGTTCTGATTCCAGCCCTGGCTTTGGCCGACGCCTACACCGACGTCGGCTTCCGCGGCTGGGGACCCCGGATCGGGCTGTCCGTCAACCCCGACCAGGTCCACTTCGGGGGCCACCTCGACTTCGGACAGTTCGCGAAGCACATCCGCTTTCAGCCGAATGTGGAACTGGGTTTCGGCGACGATATCGACCTGTTCACCGTGAACGCCGAGGCGGCCTATCGCTTCAGCCAGCAGTGGGACGTCTGGAGTCCCTACCTTGGTGGGGGGCTCGGCGCCAACATCAAGAGGTACAACAACAACGTCGACAGGGACACGGAGACCGATCTCGGGGTCAACGTGCTGGGCGGGATCGAGAAGGGGCTGTCCAGCGGCGACCGGTTCTTCGTGGAGGGGAAGTTCAGCCTGAACGACGTGCCCGACGTCAAGGTCACGGTCGGATGGACGTTCTATCACTAGCCGCGTGGCGATGAGGGGCGGGCGGTCGGCGCCGCCCCCTCACGCTCCGGTGGCAGAGGAAGGGGATCTTCATGTTGTGGACCCTCGTGGTCATACTCGTCATTCTCTGGCTACTAGGCCTTCTCACCTCCTTCACCATGCACGGCTTGATCCATGTGCTGCTGGTCGTCGCGATCATCGTCGTGCTGCTCCGGGTCATTCAGGGAAGGCGGGCGCTGTAGACCCTGCTTGAACCATGAGGAGCGTGGGACGGTGAAATCACCGGATCCTCCGTTCCTTCGATCTCTATCCAGGAGGATGTGACTTGAAAGTCTCTCTCAGCGTGATTGCGGCGGCAGTGGCCCTGTGCGTAGGACTTCCGGCCGCAGCTCAAAACTTCGGGGTTCTGCAGTCGGCGGAGACGATGGACCAGGGAGCGTACAAGCTCATGTTTGCCCCGGTGGTGACGCTGGACAAGAGCGGATCGGGCGGAGAGTTCGGGGTCGCGGTCCGGGGGGGGTACGGATTCACCGATCGCTTCGACGCGGAGGCCAAGCTGGGCTTCTTCGAGAACTCCACGTACGTCGGCGCGGATGGCGAGTTCTGGATCCTCAAGAGCAAGGAGAGGGATGCCGGCCTGGACTTCTCGCTGACCGGAGGCCTGCACTGGGCATTCGGGAAGAAGCACAACCTGGACACCATGGGGCTCGACGTCACGCCGCTCCTGAGCGGGCATGTGACGAAGAACCTCGAGCTGTGCGGGGCGCTTGACGTCTCATTCGAGAAGATCCAGGACGCGCCGGCGGGGGCCGACGACACGTTCACGAAAGTCCACGTCGTGCCGGGACTCGAGTACCACCTGAGCGACTCCGCCGACCTGGTCGGCGAAATCGGACTCGGGCTCAACGACAACTCCTATACGTACGTCGGCGCCGGCATCGCCTTCTACTTCCGGTAAGGAGGGAGTGAGATGAAGACCCTGGGAATCGTGCTGGTGGCGCTCGGCGTCCTCGCCCTGATCTACGGTGGGTTCGACTACAACCGGAACCGGACGGTCCTCGAAGTGGGTTCGATGAGCGTCACCGCCACGGAGCACAAGAGCTTTCCGATCCCGGTGGTAGTCGGTGTGATCGTGTTGATCGGCGGAGTCGCCGTTCTCGTGGGAGGAAAGCGCCGGATTCTGCCCGGGTGATCCGTGACGACAAAATGAAGGTCAGTGACAGGAGGAACTCATGCGCGCAGCTTTGGTGCTGTTGCTGCTCGTGATCGCCCAGATCGGCTGGGGAGCCGGAGCGACCGCCCGGACGCCGTCGGCGTCGTCGGAGCGGCCCTTGATCCTGATCCCCACCGCGATCCAGGAGTTGAGCGAGCTTCGGCTCAACACCGGAGACAAGGCGGTGCTCAGCGACAACACGATGAGTGCGGTCTATGACAAGAACGTCCCCGCCCAGGGGAACACGTACCTGAACTTCCACGTCGACGTCGCTTCGGAGGCCGGCCCGTTCGTGCTGCGGGGGAGGGATATCCGTCTGGTGAAGGACGGAAAGGGAGGGGAGGCGGGATCCGACGGCAGAATGAGCAAGACCGACGCAAAGGCCGTTGATGTTGTCGCCTATACTCCTTTGGATTGGTTCATGGACACCGGGGCCGAGGTGCGCGGAGATTCGTTGAGGATCGACAACAAGGCGCTCGTGCAGTTCACGATCGAGGTGCCTCGATCCGGGTGCGACGATCTGACCCTCTTCATCCTGTCCCAGCGCATCGGAACCGTCGGTGAAATGCGAGAGCTGATCGCGAAAGAGCAGGGAGTCAAGTAGCGGCCGTGGGCGACCAAACCGCGGAGATCAAGCAGGAGAATCCCGGGGGCATGCAGCCCTATCGGAGCGCGTGAAGAGTACGCGAGTTCCGCGCGCAAGATGCGGGGTAGGGCCTGGAAGTCGGACCCACGACGCGGATGGGCGATGGATGCCCACTCAGTCGA
>CAYRIJ010000202.1:0-7143 GCA_964424285.1 uncultured bacterium | reverse complement strand
CCTGGGCCACGGGATCTGTCCGGAGTGTCCCGCGTTCAAGATTTCCTGGTTCGCGGCGGCCGCCTTTTGCGACTGGCTGAACCTCTACGAGGGCTTTCCGAGGTCGTACAACCACCGCACCTGGGTCTGTAACGACGGAGACCCCTATGGCGCCCTGGGCTACCGTCTCCCCACCGAAGCGGAGTGGGAGTACGCGGCCACGGCGGGAGACGGCCGCGCGTATCCGTGGGGCGACGACCCGCCTGACTGCGATCGTGCCAACTACTTTGCCCACGCCGGCGGGTGTGCGGGTTGGCCAACGCCAGCCGGGAGCTACCCGCCCAACCCCATCTACGCCGGAGGGGGGCTCTACGACATGGCGGGCAACGTCCGGGAGTGGTGCAACGACTGGTTCACCTGCGATCTGGGAACGGACCCCGTCGTGGACCCCACCGGTCCCCCGATCGGGAGCGGAAAGGTGCTCCGGGGAGGAGCCTGGAACACCCTGGCTCCGACCCTGCGCTCGGCCAACCGGTTGACCATCGGGGACGGGGCCATCCAGGCGGAAGGGTTTCGGTGCGCGCGGACGATCCGCCGCTGATCCGCGATCAGCTGCCGCTGACCGATCCAAGCTCTCCTGCCAACGTTACAATAATCGAATCATCTAAGCCATTAAGCGGTAGTCAGATACCCGGGTAAACTCCGGGGCTGGCCGACACGCGCCACCCCGCCTCGGCCGCCCGATCACTTCCCCCGCCCCATCACCGCGAACCCGATCATCTTGTACAACAACCGCGCGGCCACGTTCGCGTCCCACTCGCCGGATCCGGCCGGCCCCGGCGCGACCTCGGACAGATCGAACCCCACGATCCGCCGGTCGCTCTCCGCCACCAGCCGCACCAGGGCCACCGCCTCCGGGAACGAGAGCCCCCCGGGAACCGGGGTCCCGGTGTGAGGGCAGAGGGTGGGATCCAGCCCGTCCACGTCGAAGGAGAGATAGACCTCCTCGGGGAGCCGGTTCACGATCTCGCGGGCGATCCGCATCCACGGCTCGCCCCCCAGCTGGCGGAGCTTCAGGTCCGGGTCGAAGTAGGTCCGGATCCGGTCGGGGCTGGTGCGGATCAGGTGCTCCTCCTGGTTCGCGTAGTCCCGGATCCCCACCTGGACCACCCGGGCCACCCCGGGTACCCGCGTGACCACGTTGTACATGATCGAGGCGTGGGACCAGATGAACCCCTCGTAGGCGTGGCGAAGGTCGGCGTGGGCGTCGAGGTGGAGGATCCCCATCCCCGGGTGCCGCTCGGCCACCGCGCGGATGAGCCCGAAGGGGCTCGAGTGGTCGCCGCCCACCACCCCCACCAGCTTTCCGCGATCCAGCCAGCTCGAGGCGGTCTGGTGGACCCAGGCGTTCATCTCGTCGCACCGCGCGTCCACCGCTTCCGCGTCGGCGGCCCGGGCCGGATCGTGCTCCGCCCCGCCGGCCTCGATCACCCGCTCCGCGATCGCGCGCGCGGCGTCGCTCCCCTCGCGCAGCTCGCCGGAGACCGGCAGCATGGCGATCCCCCGCTCGTAGGGGCGGCCGGTTTCCCGGTCCAGGAGGTCCACCTGCATGCTCGCCGCGAGGATCGCCGAGGGCCCGTCCGCGGTCCCGGCCCCGTAGGAGACGGTGGCCTCCCAGGGGACCGGAACCAGCACCACCTCCGCCTCCTCGGGGGAGTGGGGGAGGCCGAAGATGCCGGTTCCCGCCGCGGCGGCGTCGGGGTCGAAGGGCGGGGCCATGTCCGGGGTTACCGGCGCGATCCGAGGAAGAGCCGGAGCACGTACCAGAACATGAGCGCCACCGAGGCGAAGAGCTGGAGCGCGGCGGCCACGTGCCGGTCCTCGGGGTAGGTGCGGATGATGTTGGACGTGTCGCGAAGGATCGCCGCCCCGGCCAGGCCCACCATGCCCACCGAGAACCAGGTGCCCAGGTTGAACCCGAACAGCACCGCGGCCACGATGGCCACCAGGGCCAGGATCATCCCCCACTTGAGGAGCCCGCCCAGGAAGGAGAAATCCTTCCGGGTCCAGAGCGCCACCCCGGTGAGACCGGTGAAGCCGAGGAGGGTGACGGTCGCGGCGCTTCGGATGGTGCCCGGGGCGTAGGCGTTGGCCACGTAGAGGAGGGGGATGAAGATGATCGACTCCGCGGCCACGAAGCCGGCCAGGGCCAGGTACTGGGTGGAGGCCGAACTCGAGGTCTGGGCGGCCCGGCTGGCCAGCCAGCTCACCACCATGAACCCGCCCAGGACCAGGAGCCAGTTCGTCCCGAGAAGGGCTCGGGCGACCGATTCCGCCACGCCGGTCTTGAAGTAGAGCACTTCGAGCAGGGTGAAGAAGATCATCGCGCCGAACAGGTGGTTGTAGGTGCGGGCGATGAAGGCCGAGCGGGCCTCGGCCCGGGCCATCGGGGAGCGGAGAACCTGTTCGCCGGGGCGGAAATCGGAGCTCATGAGGAGACCCCTCCCATCGGATCGGGAAACCGGACAAGGCGCGTCCGAGGAGTATACCCCGGTCGCGTCGCGGTGCCGATCCCCGGCCGGGGCGCGCCCCGGAACCGGCAAACCGGCCTCAAATGGTCGTATACGCCGTTTGAAGTCCCGGAATTCCCTGGAAGAGGTTTATCCAAAGCATGAAGGGACAAACGTCCGGGTTCTGCGCGATCATAGACGGCGTTGTCCCCCGATCGATTCGGGGGAACCGGCGACGCCGCGCACCGGATCCGGCGAGACCGCGCGGGTGGACGAGGAGGCAGGACCATGATCATCGGCGTACCGAAGGAAACCCATCGCCACGAGCACCGCGTGGGGCTGACCCCGTTTGCCGTGGCGCGACTCACCGAGGAGGGGCACTCCATCTTCGTGGAGAAGGAGGCGGGTCTGGCCGCCCACTTCTCCGATCGCGACTTCGCCAACGCGGGGGCCAAGATCGTCTACAGCGCCGAGGAGGCGTACCAGCGCGCGGACCTGGTCTGCCGGGTCGGTCTCCTCACCGCCGACGAGCTGCCGCTCCTCAAGCCGGGATCGGTCATCGCCGCCTTCCATCACCTGGCGGTGGCTCCGAAGGCCCTGGTCGATCGGCTGATGGCCCTCGAGACCACGCTGATCGGCTACGAGATCATCCGGGATCGGAACGGCGATCTCCCGGTGCTCTTCCCCTTCAGCGAGATGGCCGGACAGATGGCGGTGCACATCGCCGCCCACTACCTCCAGAACGGCGCCGGGGGCCGGGGCATCCTGCTCGGCAACGTGCCCGGGGTGCCGCCGCCCACCGTCCTCATCCTGGGCGCGGGCACGGTGGGCCGGGTCTCGGCCCGCCAGGCGCTGGCCCTCGGGGCTCACGTCATCATGCTGGACACCGACATCTCCAAGCTCCGGGCGGTGAACCGGACCTTCAACGGCCGGGTGGTGACCGTGGTGGGGGGGTTGGACCGTCTGGAGAAGTACACGTCGATCGCCGACGTCCTCATCGGGGCCATCCTCATTCCCGGCGGCCGGCCGCCGCTCCTGGTCACCGAGAGCATGGTCAAGGCCATGAAACCGGGGAGCGTGATCATCGACGTGTCCATCGACCAGGGCGGATGCGTGGAGACGAGCCGCCCCACCGGTCTGGAGGCGCCCACCTTCACCGCCCACGGGGTCGTGCACTACTGCGTCCCCAACATGACGGCCAACATCGCCCGCACCGCGTCGCGGGCCCTGGCCAGCGCCGCCCTGCCGTACCTCATCGAGCTGACCGGGCGTGGAGTGAACCAGGCGCTCCGGGACGATCCCGGCCTGGCCGAAGGCGTTTATCTCTATCGGGGGAAGATGGTGCAGGAGGTGGTGGGGGCGACCCTCGGAATTTCCACGGCGTCGCTCCCGGTCCTCCTGGATCGGGGGGAAGGGGCATGAGCTGGGTCGATGACTACAAGTCCAAACTCCAGTCCGCGGCCGAGGCGGTGGTCCGGATCAAGAGCGGGGATCGCGTCTACTACGGAGGGAACGCCGCCATACCCCAGACCCTGGTGAGGGCGCTGGCCGAACGCGGCCCCGAGCTGGAAAACGTCCAGCTCAATCACGTTCTGCTCCTGGGGAAGGATCCTCTCTCGACCCCGGACATGGCCGGCCATTTCCGGCACAACTCGCTCTTCGTGGGACCGGCGGACCGGGAAGCGGTGAACGACGGGCGCGCCGACTACATGCCGATCTTCCTCCACCAGATCCCCCGGGTGTTCAAGGAGGGAATCGTCCCCCTGGACGTGGCCATGGTCCAGGTCTCTCCCCCGGACGAGCACGGCTTCATGAGCCTGGGGGTGGAAACCCTGGCCTCGAAGGCGGCCTGCCAGGCGGCCAAGCTGGTGATCGCCCAGGTGAACGAGAAGATGCCCCGGCTCCTGGGCGATTGCTTTCTCCACGTGCGGAACGTGGACGTCGTCGTCGAGGCCACCGAGCCGCTGCCCACCCTGATGCCCAAGCCGGCCTCGGACATCGAAATGGCCATCGGCCGGAACATCCTGGACCTGATCGAGCCGGGGGCCACCCTCCAGATGGGGATCGGCGGGATCCCCGACGCGGTGTACGCGGCCATGGAGGGGCAGCTGGATCTCGGCATCCACACCGAGATGATCTCGGACGGGGCCATGCGGGCGATCGAGCGCGGGGTGGTGACCGGGAGCCGGAAGACGCTCCACCCCGGGAAGGTGGTCATCACCTTCGCCCTGGGGAGCCCGGAACTCTACGAGTACCTGGACAACAACCCCCTCATCGAGGCCCACCCGGTGGATCACGTGAACGACCCCTTCATCGCCAGCCAGAACGACAACCTGGTGGCGGTGAACTCGGCCATCGAGATCGATCTCACCGGCCAGGTCTGCTCCGACTCCATCGGTTCCTACATCTACTCGGGGTTCGGCGGCCAGGTGGATTTCATCCGCGGCGCCGCCCGGTCCCGGGGGGGAAAGCCGATCATCGCCATGTCCGCCACCGCCAAGGGCGGGAGCATGACCCGCATCGTTCCCTTCCTCAAGCAGGGCGCGGGGGTGGTGACGAGCCGGGCCGACGTGCACTACGTGGTGACCGAATTCGGGGTGGCCCACATCTTCGGGAAGAACCTGCGCGAGCGGGCCGAGGCGTTGATCGGGATCGCCCATCCCGACTTCCGCGGCGAGCTGGAGCGGGCGGCCAAGGAGCGGAAGCTGTTGCCTTGAGGGCGGGGGCGCTAGCGGGCCCCGGAGGTGTCGGCGGGCGCGCCCTTCCACTCCCGCACCAGCTCCAGCCACTTCATCGCGTTCTCCCTGGAGTAGGCGAACTTCCCGCCGGGGAGGAGGGTCCGGATCTCCTCGGCGTGGCCCGGCATGCCCCAGGTCAAAAACGCCCCGAAGGCCTCCCGGATCCGCTTCTGGCTTTCGGCGTTTGGGGGGGTGGGGAGGAGCCGGGTGATGAGCCCCTTCTCGACCACGAAGCGGACCCCCGGCTCATACTGGATCTCGCCGATTCCCAGGAGCCGGAAGAGGTCGTTCGTTTCGGTGGTGCGCTCCACCGCCACCGTGTCGCCGTGTTCGGTGAACCCCGATGAGGTGAGGCGGCCGTTCAGGGCTGCGTCCCACTCCTCGAGCTTGCGGATGTGGTCGCGGCCCCGAAAGACCATCTGGCCGGGGACGTCGAAGAAGGCGTCCTCGGAAAGGAAGGCGAGGGCGCCGTCCACGTCCTGACGGTTGTGGGCCTCCAGGTAACCCCGAACGTGGTCGACCCGTGAGACGGGGGAGCCGCATCCCGCCGCGAGGAACGCGGAAAGGAGCAGGGCTCCCCAGGCAAGTCGTCGCATCTCCGGTCACCCTCCGGACGGGGAATCAGGCGGAGAAATCCCGGTCCATCACGGTCTTCCGGCCGTCGGACCGGGCCCGCTCGACGGCCTGATCGCAGAGGGTGCGGACGATGTCGGAGACCGCGGGAGCGACGTTTCCGGACGTGTTCATGCCGGACCGCTCCTTGATGTAGTTCTTGAGCTTGGACACCACCACCAGGACCTCTTGAGAGTCGCTCATTCCATCCTCCAAGTTGAAAGTTTCGATCCCCCCGGATTATTCCCGCCATTCCCGCGGTGTGAACAACCCGGTCCGAACGGCCCGCGAGCCGGCGAATCCAGCCCGCATCCTCCCAGATTTCCCTCGATCCTGCAAATCCCTCACGCGGAGCTTCAAAGCGCGCAGGTACGGAACCCGGCGAGCACGTCCCTCCGTTCGGGGAGGTAGAAGTTCCGCCAGGTGTTCCGGATGAGCCGGGCCCGGGTCGTCCAGGCCCCTCCCCGAAGCACGCGGTGCCGCCCGTCCATCCACGGCTCCGAGTAGTCCCGGTAAGGGTCGGGGACGAAGCCGGGGTAGCGCGCGAACGGCGTCGCGGTCCACTCCCATACGTTTCCGATCATCTGCCCGAGGCCGTCCCGCCCGTCGCCGGCGGAAAGAGCGCCCGCCTCCACCGGGCCCAGGCGATAACCGTCCAGGTTGGCCCGGCTCGGGTCGGGCGCGTCGTCGCCCCAGGGGAAACGCGCCTTGGCGGTCTCCCCCGGGCCGCCGGGCGCGCCGTCCGAGGCCGCGAACTCCCACTCGGCCTCGGTGGGAAGACGGCGTCCGGCCCACCGGCACCAGGCCTCCGCTTCGTGGGCGTTCACGTGGATGACCGGAAGGTGGGCGCGGAGGGGAATCCACCGGTCGAACTCCCGGCGCTCCCAGCTCCCGCGATCCGCGCGACGCCAGTAGGCGGGGTGCCCCGCCTCCGCCTCGCTCCGCCAGGCCCAGCCCTCCGGCGACCACAACTCCCGCCGCCGGTAGCCCCCGTCTTCGACGAAGGCCGCGAACTCGGCCTCGGTCACCGGGCTCCGGGCCATGGCGAATGCCGGGACGTCCACGGGATGGCGCCATTTCTCGTTGTCGAACACGAAGGGTTCGAGCCCGGGGATGGCGCCGAGGGAAAACGATCCCCCCTCGAAGCGGACGTCCCCCCGCCGCGGGCCCGCGCCGGCGGCGGTGTCCCGGCGGGCGGGTCCGGCCGGGGGTTGCTCCGTCGCGTGACCGGGGGGAACGTCGGGTCCCGCCGGAAGCGCCGGCGCCGGATAGGCCAGGGTCTGGCGGGTATAGGTGAACGCCTC
>CAYRIJ010000201.1:5842-7168 GCA_964424285.1 uncultured bacterium | reverse complement strand
GGTCCAGGTATCCCTGGAGCGACTCGAGATCGTCCCCCACGTCGGCCGGGAATTCCGGGGGGCGGCCGAAGGAGCGGGCGGGGATGACGTAGGCGATCTGGTCCAGCGCTTCGAGGTTGGCGCGGATCGAGACCAGTTCCTGGTGAGTGAGCGGGGCGAGAACCAGCCGGTAGAACGTGGCCAGGGTCGCAACCGGACCGTCCGGCTGCCGCGCCGCGGTGAACCCCTTGGCCAGGAGGAGCGCGCTATATCGGGAGAAGCTCCGCTTCAGGGAGTAGGTCCGCCCGGCCAGGACGTGTTGCACCCCGGCCACGGTCGTGGGGGTCATCTCATAGTCCTGGGCGGAGATCTGCCCCCCGGATGCGTCCGGCTCCTCGAGCTTCAGGATGAGTTGGCGCATGCGGGCGGGGTGGGGAGCGGCGTCATGTGGAGCCATGGGAACGACCTCCCTGGGTCAAGGCGTGTTCGATCCAGTTCAATCCTGAATGGGCGGCCAGGCCGGTTCCTGCTGGTTGCCGCCGCCGGGTCCGGAGGGATCGGCGGTGACGACGATCTGATCCACCTCTCCGGGGAGGAAGGTGTGAGCGAACTTCAGGTCGCCGGTCGATTCCTCCTCCACGTACACCTCTACCCGGAAGGGGTCGTTGAACGTGAAGGCCTCGGAATCGTGGTACTCCGACTTCCCCGCGCCCTGGTGAACGGAGATCCCGTATCCGGCTTCCCCCTGCCAGTAGGTGATCAGGGCCTTGGGCTGGATGTAGGCGTGGAGCATGCGGTTCCGCAGGCACGGATCGCTCACGTCGATCTGGCAATCGCCGGCGGCAGAGGAGGGATATAGGGACAGGATATCCGCGGGATCCATGGGGATCGAGTCCCGGCTCGCGTCCCCGGTGGGCTTGTACGGGTTCTCCGAGACGATGTTGATCCAGGCGAACGTGGAACGATCCAGGGTGGCTCCGTCCAGGAACGGCAGGTCGCTGATGGGGCTCCCGCCCTTCCAGAATTGCACGCCCCGGTAGAACATCTCGGACTCGAGATGGTCCCCCACCTGGATGAGGAGACCGGTCCGGAACAGTCGGTTGGGTTTGCCGTCCGTCCCGGTGCCCGTCGGGTCTCCGGCGCTCCCGTTGGAGAACGTGTTGGCGGTGACTATCCACGCCGCGGTGGAGCCGTCCTGGATGACGAGGTGCTCCGGCAGGCTGTCGGAGTCTCCAGGGCAGCTGCAGCCGGCGAGCGCCAGCAGGAGGGGGGGGATCAGGTACGAAGCAAGTGATCCTGTGAGGCGCCCGGCCGCGCCGCGCCGCCGCGAGTGTCTTGGCTTCATCG
>CAYRIJ010000201.1:0-5832 GCA_964424285.1 uncultured bacterium | reverse complement strand
TGTCCCGCCCCGACCGCGACGAACCCGCCCCAGTAGAACGGATCGTCGCCTCCCGTCTTCGTCCTGACGTGAGCCAGCGCGGTGAGGGTGGCGGCACGGGCCGAGGCGGCGGCATCCTCTCCTTCGACGATCCGCGCGCGGTAGAAAGCCGTCATCCAGTCCCGCGCGGCCTCGTCGCCCACCGCCCAGAGGCTCATGACCAGGGTGCGCGCGCCCGCGATCTGGAACGCGCGGCGAAGCCCCATGACCCCTTCGCCCGTTCGGATGCGTCCCACCCCGGTTTCGCAGGCCGAGAGAACCACCCAATCCACTCCGGTGAGGTTCATGGCGGCGATCTCCTCGGCGGTGAGGATCCCGTCCTCGGAACCCGGCGTCGCGGCGTCCCGGTGGTTCGCGCCGGCCAGGGCCAAGCCCGCGAGCAGGAGGGGATTGTCGACCGGGCCCCGCTCCTCACGGCGCGGGTTCAGCCCCCCGATGCCTCGGGAGCCGAGCACCCGAGGCGCGTCGCTCCCATCCAGGAAGAATCCGTGGGTGGCAAGGTGGATCACGCGGACCCCCGGCGCCTCGAGCTTGAACGCGGCCTCGGTGGCCGCGGAACCGGTCAGGACCCGCGCCCGGCCCGCATGCGCCTCGTGCTCCCCGCCGTTCGCGCCCTGACGCCGCGCATCGCGCCAGACCTCGGCGATCTCGCGTACCTCGTCCGCGGTGCCGGGCAGGGGCGGGAACCGGACCCCATCGAGGGTCGGAAGCGCGCCCCCGTGTCCGCGGAGCCGGCTCTCTCCCGGGTCGGTCGCTTCGCCGGCCGCCAGGGGCTCACTCACCGGGCCCGCGCTCTCGGCGTCGAAATCGGGCGCGCCCATGACCAGGAGATCGGAACCGGTCCGGGGCTTGTGGGAGCCGGCAACGAGGTCCCGTTCCGCCGAAAGGTATTGCAGCACCGGGGCGGTCTCGGCCAGGTAGCCCGAAGCCCCGGCAGGGAGCGCGTCGAAATTGACCAGGGCCAGCGAACCATCGGGGACGACGAGGATCCGGTCCGCCCCCTGAAGGTGGGGAACCACCGGATCCCAGACCACCGCCCGGAGCCGGGAGCCGATCCCACGCAGCGTCTCCTGGGTGTGGTCCTGGTCCGGCGGCCGGCCCGCCAGGCGCGTCCATGCGGCCACCAGGCTGTCCACCTCGGCGGCAGGGCCCAGCGGGATCGCCTCGGCGGTGCCGGTACGTGGTGAGAGGATGAAGGCCAGGTAGGCGGAATCGTGAGGGCTCCCGGAAGCGTCCGTCCCGGAGGTCGACTCCCCCCGCTGGAAGCGGGCGTAGCTGAGAAGGGCGGTCCCGGCCGGGACGTGGTCACGAACCTCAGCCAGTCCGGCCTCCGCCCCCACCCGGCCGTTGCGGAGCCGGGGATCCACTTCGGCGAGGGCGCGCTCCGCCGCTTCGCGACGCCTCGTGGACGACTCGAGCTCGGCGGCGTAGGTTCCCGAGCCTCCCAGGTCGGGGCCGCTCACCAGAAGGTGGGCGAGGGCGCGGCTGGCGTCGGAGAGCTCTTGGAGCTTCCCGGCGATCGCCGGATCACCCGAGGTGGCGAGGGTGCGATGCCGTGCCGCCATGACGTCGAGGACGGTGGCGCGATCCCGGACGAGCGCGTCCCATATGGTCTCACGGGGCCCGGTGGAGAGGCGGTCCGACACGAGAGCCAGGGCCTGGTCCAGCCCGCGCCGGGCCACCCGCGCATAGGCCAGGGCTTCCCGCTCGGGAAGCGCGGCCGCGGTAAGACGGAGGTGTTCGCGGGAGATGGACTCGGCCCGGAGCGCCATGGCCAGAGCCGCCTCCCGGTTTCCGCGGGCATCGTCGAGGGCGGAGATCGCCGAGCAGACCTCGGCCACCAGGGGGTGGCTCGGTCCGAGCTTCGATTCCGCTTCCTGGAGGGCCTCCTCATAGGCGTCCTTCGCCGCCGTGAAGCGTCCCTGGGCGACCAGGGCGTCGCCGAGTCCCTTGGTCGCCGTCACCACGTCGTCCGGGCTCGTCCGGTTGGGAGGAGTGCCCAGGATTTTCAGCGCCCGGCGGAAATCCCTCTCGGCCTCGACCGGCTTCCCGTCGCGAAGGAACGCGGTTCCCCGGCCCCGCAGATCGCTGGCCACGAAGGGGTGGTCGGGGCCCAGAACCCGTTCCCGGAGGGCCAACGCCTCGGTCTGGAGCGATATCGCCTCCGGGATCTTCCCGGTCTCGAGCCGGATTCCGGCCAGGTTGCCCAGGATGCCCGCGATGCTCGCCTCATCGGGAGCGGGGGCGTTCCGGGCCAGGGTGAGGGCCCGCTCCAGGATCCCCCGGGCTTCGGGGTACTCGCCCAACCGGACCAGGACGTAGGCGAGGTTGTTGAGGCACGAGGCGATGAAGGGGTTGTTCGGCTCGAGGGTGCTGTCGGCGAGGGCCAGGGTCTGTTCGTAGAGCCGGCGCGCCTCGGCGTACTCCCCGACGTTCTCGTGAAGGGTGGCCAGCCCGTTCATGGGCCAGGCGATGAGCGCGCTCTTCGGACCGAAACCCGCCCCGGTGAGCCGGATGCTCTCCCGGTAGGAGGCCTCGGCTTCCGTGTATCGCGCCAGCTCCCGCTCGGCGCAGGCCATGTTGTATGCGTTCTGGGCCAGGGCCCGGAAATCGGGCGTCGGGGCCCTCTCCAGGATGGAGCGCTGGCGCCTGAAGGTGCTCTCGGCGTTCACGTAGTCGCCGCTCCCCAGGAGGAAGTTCCCCATCCTCCCCAGGCTTGCCGCGAGCCGGGGGGAATCGGGCGGCAGGTTCTTCTCCTGGAGGGCCAGGGCTTTCTCGAGGAGCGGCCGCGCCCGGTCATAGTCCTGGGCACGGGCGTAGAAATCGCCGAGCCCGCTCAACGAGGCGGCGAGCTCCGGATCCTCCGCATCGAGCAACCGTTCCCGGATCGACAACGCGCGCACTAGGGCGCCTTCCGCCTCCTTCGACGCATCCCCACCGCGCCGGCCCAGCACGGCCACCACCAGATCCAAGGCGCGCGCCGCCTCGAGGGACTCCGGCCCGTCTTCCTGTTCCACGCGGGCCAGCTCCGCCCGGGCCAGGCTGTCCGCCGCCTCGTAGCGGTTCGCGTCGAGAAGGGCGTGCACGGCCTCGAAGGCGGGGGAGCGCTGGATCCCCGCGGACCGGCCGGAAGCCGGCGGAGGGGCCGCCGCGACGAGGGGCGCGGGAAGCCAGGCCAGGAGCCCGAGGCCGACCACGGCGCGGCCGAGACGCGAACCCCGGGCGCGACGCGTGGGGGGCGCCCCCGTCGTTCGCTGACCGGATCCGTGCATCACCGGGCCCGCTACGTTCCGGGGTTCGCCAGACGGATCTCCCACGACCAGACGCCGCTATGGCGCGAGGTCTTGAGCGAGACCCGGCGGTTGATGTCGGCGACGCGGGGCGCTCCCTCCGGGGCCTCGGTTCGGCGCGCGGAGAACCCGCCGATGCCGCGGAGCCGGTCGATCACCTCCGGCTTCCCGATCTCGACCGGTCCCCCCGGTTGCGCGGGGGTCAGACCGGCCAGCTCCCGCTCCAGGTCGGGGAGCGGCTTCCGGGAAGCCACCACCAGGAGCACCTCGCTACCGCCGGAACTGGTCACGTCCCAGTAGAACGGCGTGCCGTCCACCGTGCCCGGGAGGCGAACCGCCGTCCCGGCGGGGAGCGGGTTGACCACGTCCAGGCCGTCCAAGGGGAACAGCAGGTAGCCGTGATGAGCGTCGTCCTCGTTCACCACATAGACGTGATAGAGCTTCGAGCCCTCGATCTCGAGGAAGAGCTGGTCGCCGGGAGCGATCGCCGCGCCGTCCACCAGCCGCTCGTCGGCGTTCGGCCCCAGCCTGAACAACGACGCCCGCGCCTCGAAGGGCGCGGCCAGCATGCGCGGGCCGAAGACCGCGGCGGCTATCACCAGAGCGGCGGCGGCAGCCAGGGCCCAGGTTCGGAGCGGCGGAAACCGCGCTTCGCGCCGGTCCTCCGACTCCCCGTGAAGAGCCAGGCAGAGCGCGCGCTCCATCTCGCCCGCGCTCCGGTACCGGTCCCCGGGATCGTGGGCGAGGGCCCGGGCCACCACCTGGACGAACCCGGAGGACAGGTCCGGTCGCACGTCGAGGAGGGGCGTGCTCTCCTTCCGATCGTGCTTTTCCCGGAGCGTCGCGAAGCTCTCGCCTTCCACCGGGTAGCGGTCGCTCACCAGGCGGTAGAGGACGACTCCCAGGGAATAGATGTCGGAGGACGGGGTCATGGCTTCCCCGTGGAAGAGCTCCGGGGCCATGAAGAGCGGGGTTCCCGAGGTGCCCTTCTCCTCCTCCGGGACCCGGTCGGGATCCCGGTCGATGGCGGAGCTGAAGTCCATGAGGACGATCTTCCCGCCCTCTTCCCGCATGATGTTCTGGGTCTTCACGTCTCCGTGCACCAGGCCCGCGGAATGGACCGCGGCCAGCGCCCGGCAGAGTTCGACCCCGATCAGGGCGGTCTCGCGGGGGCTGAAGGACCCCTGATCGGCCAGGGACTTCTCGAGCGTCTTACCCTGGATGAGGTCGCACCACAGCCCGGCGCGGCCTCCGTGGCGGTCGGCCCCGTACACGGTGAGAACGTTGGGATGGCGGATCCGGGCCAGACGCCGGGCCTCGCGAAGGAAGGTGGAGTCGTCCTTGACCACGCCCGGATTGCGCAGTTTCAGGGCGACGTCGCGGTCCAGGGTGGGATCGTGGGCCAGGTAGACCTCTCCGAAGGATCCCCGGCCGATCCGCTCGATCAGGGTCAGGGGGCCCCAGGTGGGAAGGTCGTGGACCCGGATGGTTCCCATCACGCCCTCCGGCGAGAGGCTACCGGGGGTCGGAGCCCCGGGAGGCGATTGTGACAGGTCGCCGATTCTCTGGACCGTGCGGAGGCGTTCGACCACCGTCCGGAGCCCCGAATTCTCGCGGAGCTCCTTCTCCCAGTCGACGGCGTCCCCGTCGGAGACCGAACGCGCGAGCCGGGTCAGGGTATCGTGTTCATCCTGCATGCATGTGCTCCGCCAGCCGCACCAGGGCCCGGGAAACCGTCATGCGGGCCGCGTTCCAGGACGGGCTCCCGATGGCCTCGGCGATCTGCTCGTAGGTGAAGCCGAACTCGATCCGGAGGACCACCGCCTCCCGTTGCTCCTCGGTGAGCCGCTCCAGGGCGTTCTCGTAGGCGGCGAGGGTTTCCACCCCCACCACCGACTCCAGGGGGGAGGGATCCCCGGCGGGGAGGCGCTCGTCGAGCAACTCGTTGGTCGGACGCCGATCCGCCCGCCGGAGATGGTCCAGGATCTGGTTTTGAAGGATCCGCCGGAGGTAGGCGAGAAATGCGCCTTCCCGGCGGGGTTCGAAGTCCTTCACCCTACCCAACGCTCGAAGCAGGGTGACCTGCACAAGATCATCGGTGTCGGCGAGGCCGCGGGCCCGGGCGGGGAGTCGTCCCCGGGCCCAGCGCTCCAGGATGGGGAGGTATCGGCGAACGAGCCGGTTCCGGGCCGCCTCGTCCCCCTCGCGCACCTGGGCCAGGAGGACGGCGGTGGATTCCAGGTCGGCCGGAGTCGCGGTCGTGTCCTTCAGAGGCTCCTGCTCCCACGGCATGATGTCTCCCCGATTACTGTCACGCCTGCAATCTATAGCATTCTATCTGACTTTGCGACCCACCGCAAGCGGTTGACAAGGTTTGGGTTGGGGATTCCGGGATAGTGTCGGGAGGCGTTGCGGTCAGCCCGAGGCCCCGGGAGGGGAGGCGCCCTCCTCCGGCTCGCCCACCGACGAAGCGTGGATCTTGAGGTCCGGGTGCGCGGCCAGG
>CAYRIJ010000200.1:0-7177 GCA_964424285.1 uncultured bacterium | reverse complement strand
AGGTCCTCCCGGGTGAGGTGGAAACCCGTCCGGTCGTCGGCGCGGATGATGGAGTCGGCAAGCTCCTTCTTCGCGGCCTGCAGTTCGAGGATCCGCTCCTCGACCGTGTTCCGGACGACCATCCGGTAGGCGAAGACGGGCCGGGTCTGTCCGATCCGGTGGGTCCGGTCGATGGCCTGGGCCTCCACCGCGGGGTTCCACCACGGGTCCAGGAGATACACGTACTCGGCCGCGGTCAGGTTGAGGCCGAGCCCTCCCGCCTTCAGGCTGATGAGGAACAGGGGGCAGTCCGGGTCCTCCTGGAACCGGCGCACCACCTCGGCCCGCTTGCGGGTGCGGCCGTCCAGGTAGGCGTAGGGCGTCCCCGCCGCGTCCAGGCGGTCCCGAAGGATGGAGAGGAAGCTCGTGAACTGGGAGAAGACCAGGGCCTTGTGGTCTTCGGTCCGGATCTCCTCCAGCTGCGGGAAGAGGGCGTCGAGCTTGGCGCTCGGTTCCTCCCGGCGATCGCGATCGATCAGGCCGGGGTGGCAGGCGGCCTGGCGCAATCGCAGGAGGGCCTCGAGGACCTGGAACCGCGAGCGCTCGATCCCCTGCTCCTCGACCCGCGATATGAGCGCGGAGCGGTAGTGGGCGAGAAGCTCGTCGTAGAGACGCCGTTGTTCCTTGTTCATCTCGCAGTAGAGCGTCTGTTCGGTTCGCTCGGGAAGCTCCCGGGCGACCTGCGCCTTGGTGCGGCGGAGGATGAAGGGACGGGCCGCGCGGGCCAGGAGATCCCGGGATCGGGAGTCCGCCTCGCCGGCCTGCTTGGCGATGGAACGGAACGCGGCGGCGCGGCCGAGCACGCCGGGATTCAGGAACTCGAACAGGCTCCAGAGTTCCCCCAGGTGGTTTTCGATCGGGGTCCCGGAAAGCGCGAGGCGCCGGCGGCCGCGGAGCAGGCGCACCGCCCGTGACGCCTGGGTCTGCGCGTTCTTGATGGCCTGGGCCTCGTCCAGCACGATGCACTCGAACTCCGTCTCCCGGAAGAGCGCGACGTCCCGGCGCAGGGTCCCGTAGGTGGTGATCACCACGTCGCACCGGGAAAACGCGCGGGCGTCCCGGCGCCGGCCGATGCCGGTGTGGTCCCGCCACCGGAGATGGGGGGTGAATCGGGCGGCCTCCTCCAGCCAGTTGAACACCAGGGAGCGGGGCGCCACCACGAGAGAAGGCTTTCTCTTCCCGGTGGTCCGGGGAAAGGAGCCGAGAAGGGCCAGGACCTGGACGGTCTTCCCGAGCCCCATGTCGTCGGCCAGGCAGCCGCCGAAGCCGAACCGGTCGAGGAAGCGGAACCAACCGAGACCCTCGCGCTGGTAATCCCGAAGGGTCCCCCGAAAGGAGGGGGGAGGGTCCTCGGGGGCGATGCCTTCGAAGCTCCGGAGCTCCTCCCGGGCCCGCCGGAACCCGGCGTCCACGTCCACGTGGGGTTCCTCGGCCAGGAGGACGTCCAGCAGACCGATCTGCGAGCGCCGAAAGCGGAGGGCGTCACCCTCCACCTCACCCAACCGGGCCAATTCTCCGAATCCCTGGAGCCACTCCTCGGCGAGGATGCCGAAGGAGCCGTCGTCCAGCTTCACCCACTGCTCGCCGTGCTTGAGGGCCCGAAGGAGTTCCGGAAGCCGGGCGGTTCCGTCGCCGAAATCGGCTCCCCCCTGGAGGTCGAACCAGTCCACTCCCGAGACGAGCTTCACGTTGAACCGTCCCGAGCCGTGGACGAGCTTTCCCTCCGCTTCCACCGTCCAGTTCTCGGCGATGAGGGTCCGCACGACTTCGGGGAGGCTTCGGGAGGGCAGCTCCAACGGCCCGTGCCCGTCCCATCGTTCCCGGCGCCGGAGGAGACCCAGTTCGTGAAGACGCCGGACCGCGCGCCCCTCGGCCTCGAGATCGCGAAGGAAGACGCGCCGGGAAGCGAGATCGACCGGATCGCCGTGGGTCTCGCCCCAGGGAATCGTCAGGTCCCCGTAGCGGAAGAGCAACCGGCAGGGGAGGCGGGACGTCTGGAGCCGCCTCGACCGGCCCCCCGCCGCCACTTCGAGATGAAAGCGGGGAGCGCCCCGGACCGTCTCGAGCCGAAGCGAGTCCGGAAGCTCCAGGGGCGGCCGGGGGTGGGTGTCGTAGAACCGGCTCAGGAAGCGATCGATCTCGCGCCCCGGGATGTAGACCGTCTTCGCTCTTCCCAGCAGGGGGATCCACGCCGAGCCCCCGCGCACGTCGAGGGGAGCGGCCCGATCCGCGAAGAGGACCGCCCCGCCCGCGAACACCAGCTCCGGCTCGGACAGATCGAGTTCCTTTCCGTCCCGGCGGAGGACCCCCTGGAGGTCGTATCCCTGCTTCCCATCCGCGGGGACCAACGCGAGCCCGAACTGCCAGGGCTCGCCCTGGGCGTCCCAGCGAAGCGGCTCCGGGCCGACCCTCGTCTCCTCCATCCCCAACAGGTAGCACCGCCCGGTGCGGCAGAGGAGGGGGAGCACGGTGTCGGCGGCCCAGGTCGAGAGATACCTGAATCGATCGCCGCTTCCACGATCCGAGTATTCGTAGCTCGTCCACCTCGGCGCGGCGAACGAATCGCCGAACAGGAGGCTCGCGATCCCGCGGTCTTCGGGAGTCGCGAGCTTGCTCTCGCTGGAAAGGTGGCGAACGGGCTTCGGCTTCCCCCAGTCGCCGTTCACCTTCCGCTCCTGGGTCTGCACCGAGACACAGAGGGCGTCCATCCGAAGCGATTCCTCGGCGTCGATCACGTAGATGATCCGCCGGGCGTCCTGGACGTCGACCGGCTCGATCCCGGACGGGTCGGTGTCCGGGGAACGTTGCACCGACGAGAGGGCCTCCTTCCAGCTGACGACCTTGGGGCGGGACGGCGATCGTCGCGGGCTCCGGGTTCGCCGGCCCCCGAGGCTCCTCGATCGTGGGCCCGGCCGGAGGCCCTCCGGCCGCTCGACGGGCGGGGAGGCATCCTCTTCCTCATCGTCGATGAACTCGTCCAGCAGCTCGTCGGTGTCCACGCTCACGAAGGTCGGCGGTTCCCCGTCGGCTCCCGCCAGGTGCCCGGCTTCCAGCGCCGTCCGAAGGGTCGCCCAGACGTGTTTGCACGGTTCGAGTTCCCGCTGGAGGAAGGGGCAGGTGCACGAGGCCTGGATGGTCGTGCCCGAGCGGCGAAGATCGACCCGGTAGGACTTGGATCCACGAACCAGGGCGCCGACCCGGTCCGGCCCGGCGTCCCGGAGCGGGGCGACCCGGCCGGAGGCATAGTAGGCATCGCCCCGGGACCGGACCGCCCGCCCGAAGCAGTTGCGGACCGAAGCTGGAAGGTAAGTGCTCATGAGGGGTCTCAATGCTTGGGAGCGGTAGTGTTTTGGAATCAAGGGATTGTAGGGCATTCACGGCGCAAGCGAAACCGGAGCGTCCGCGGCGGGCGGGCGGCGCGACCGGGAAGATGGCGACACCTGAAGGAGATGTGGCATTGTCTACGGGCCGGCATGACCCGGGTCCGGCGCGATCGGCCGGCGGGGTTGGACCCCCGCCACGAGGATTGGAGCGTCCCTTGGAACTCGAAGAGATCGCGCGGGAGTTCCGCTTCTTCGCCGGCATGTGCGCCGGCCGGGCCCCGCTCTACGAGGCGCTCGCGGAAGGCGTCTCGGGGGACGACTCGATCCTCTCCCTCGCTCGGGGCGGGGAACCGGGGCATCCGCCGGTGAACCTCCTCTTCGGAGCGGTTCACTACCTCCTTCTGAACGGTGCGGAGCACCCGCTCCGCCGCTTCTACGCCTCGGTGGGGGGCCGTGAGGAGCCGGCCGGGGCCTACCCGGTCTTCGTCGATTTCTGCCGGCGACACGCGGACGCGATCCGCGAGCTGGTCCGGACGCGCCGGGTGCAGACCAACGAAGTCGGCCGCTCGGGGCTCCTCCTCCCGGCTCTGTTCCTGGCCTGGGAGCGCGGAGGCCGTTCTCCGCTCTACCTGATCGAGGTGGGGGCCAGCGCCGGCCTGAACCTCCTCTTCGATCGCTATCGATACGCGTACTCGGACGGTCGCGAGTGCGGCCCCGCCTCTCCCGCGGTGATCCGCACCGAACTCCGAGGCCCCGCCGCGTGTCCGGTGCCGCCGGAGTTGCCCGGGATCGGCGGGCGGGTGGGCATCGACCTCGCGCCGGTGGACGTGACCGATCCCGACGCCGTACGGTGGATGGAAGCCCTGATCTGGCCGGATCAGGTGCAGCGGTTGGATCTCCTCCGCGCCGCGGCCGGCCTGGCCCGAAAGGAGCCGCCGCGGCTGGTCCGGGGGGACGCCCTGGAGAGGGTGGGCGAGCTGGTGAATGACGCCCCGGCCACCATGCCGGTGTGCGTCTTCCACAGCAACGCCGTCTACCAGATGAGCGAGGACTGGCGCACGGCCTTTCCGGCGCGACTGGCGGAGCTGGGCCGGGACCGCGATCTGATGGAGGTTTCGCTCGAGTGGCTGGGGGACGATCCGGGGCCGCGACTCGAACTGGTGGGGTACCGGGGCGGCGGACGGGACGCGCAATCCCTCGCCGACTGCGACATCCACGGGGCGTGGATGGCGTGGCGGGGTCAGAGGTAACGGGACGTCGGGTGCTGCGGGGACGCCACCGGCGGCGGCCCCCGGCGGCCGGAGGAGATCCATGAGCACCATCCTCGGGGTGGCGGGCAGCCTGCGTACGGGTTCGCACAACGGCGCCCTCCTGCGGGCGGCGGCCGAGGTCGCCCCGGACGGCGTGTCGATCGAGATCGCGACGATCGACGGGATTCCGCTCTACAACCGGGATCGCGAGGCGGCGGACGGGCTCCCGGAGCCGGTGAGCGCGCTGAAGGAGCGAATCGTGGGCTCGGACGCCCTGTTGCTGGTCACCCCCGAATACAACAACTCCATCCCCGGCGTGTTCAAGAATGCCGTCGACTGGCTGTCCCGGCCCGGGAAGGACATCCCGCGCGTCTTCGGCGGGAAGCCGGTCGGACTCATCGGCGCCTCGACCGGACGCGGCGGCACCCGGATGGCCCAATCCGCCTGGTTGCCGGTGCTCCGCGTGCTCGGCGCCCAGGTCTGGTCCGGCCGGCAATACTACGTCGTGGACGCCGCGCGGGCGTTCGACGGCGCCGGCAAGCTCGTCGACGAGGCCCTCCGCGAGCGGTTGACCCGCTACGTGGCGGGATTCGCGGAATTCGTCGGCCGCTGACGGCGGCCGGGAGGAACGACGTGGAACATCCGGAATGGCCCGCGCTGTCGCTCCGCGAGTGGGAGCCCACCTATCTCACCCTGCACCGGTGGACCCAGATCGTGGGCAAAGTGCGCCTGGCCCATGCCCGCTGGCTCAATCACTGGTGGCATTCGACGTTGTACGTCAGCCCCGAGGGACTCACGACCTCCGCGATGCCGGGTGACCTCCGCCAGTTCTCGGTGTCCTTCGATTTCTGCGCGCACCGGCTGGTGGTGAGCGCAAGCGACGGCCGCTCCGGTTCGTTCCCCCTCGAACCGATGACCGTGGCCGACTTCTACGATCGCACCATGTCGCTCCTCGACCGGCTTGGCCTGGCCACGCGCATCCGGCCGGTTCCGGTCGAGGTCGTCGACACCACGCCGTTCCCCGACGACCGCCACCACGCCTCCTACGATCGCGGCCAGGTCGAGCGGCTCCACCGCATCCTCCTGGCCGTCGACCGGGTCTTCGCCACCCACCGCGGCCGGTTCCTGGGCAAGTCCAGCCCCGTTCACTTCTTCTGGGGCGCATTCGACCTGGCGGTCAGCCGGTATTCCGGAAAAGGCAACCCGGCGCCTCCCGGCGACCCGGTCATGGGGGAGGCCTACTCCCACGAGGTCATCAGCCACGGGTTCTGGCCGGGGGGCGACTGGCCGATCGGCGGACGAGTCGAGGAGGCGGTGTTCTACGCCTACGCGGTGCCCCAGCCGGCCGGGCTCGAGAATGCGGCGGTGCAGCCGGCCCAGGCCGGCTACGCCGCCTCCCTGGGCGAGTTCCTGCTGCCCTACGACGCGGTGCGAACGGCGGACGATCCGGACACGACCCTGCTCTCGTTCATGGAGAGCACCTACCGGGCCGCCGCGGAGCGGGCCGGCTGGAACGTCGAGGCGCTGAGGCACCCACGCGCCTGAGGCCCGACTCCGGCGCCGGGGATGCCCGCGAAGGCGCACCGGCGTTCCGGTACGCGAGGTCATCGGGTCGGCCGGCCCCGAGGCCAACGCGCCGATCTCCAAGCCGCCCGCTCAAGCACGGGAAGCGATGCTGCCGATGGCTCAGGTCACTTCCCGGTGTGAGGATTGTACTTGAAATATTGCGAGTGATAATTGATGTTGGTCCCGTCCAGCCGAACCTCTCACCGAGGAGGGTTCCATGGTACGGATGCGCCTACGATGCCTCGGGCCGGCCCTGTTCGGCCTACTCACCGCAGTACCCGCGGGGGCGGGCTCACCCGACCCGTTTCCCCACCCTCCCCTCACCATGGGCCAGCCCCGCCGGATGTCCCTGACCTGGGGTCCGCTCGGCGGCTACGACTTCGACGCCGAGCGCCAGCGTTCGCGGCTTTTTATTGCGGCGAACGCCGCTCCCCGCGTTCCCCAGGTGGGTTTGGCGAACATGACCATTGAGGGGGCGATCGGGTCCGTGGGGAGCTCTCTCGACCTGGGACTCGCCACTTATCTGAAGATCCCGTGGGTGAAGGCGGGGGTCGAATATAGCTTCACCGACCACGAGTACATCCCGGACCTCTGCGCCGAGATCGCCCTGAAGCGGGGAGGGCTCTTCAGGAACGGGGACGAGCTCCGCGTCGACTACCGCCCCTGGGATCGACAAGTGCTGGTGGGGTTCACGTTCAACAGCCCATTCCTGTCCTATCGGATGACCCGTCCCCGGAGGATTCACGCCTCCCTGCCCGAGGGGGACCGGCCGAAGCCCGACCGGGCCCTGGATGCGGCGGAAACGCCGGCGGGGCTCGATCCCTCCCTGGAGCGGGTGGAGGCCGCGGTTGAGTGGATGGACAAGCTCCTCACGCCGAAGTTCGGGGGGGGAAAGGATTTCGAAACGGACGCCCGAGCCTACCGGGATCACATCCGTCTCCCGGGCCACAGCTTCGCCGAGGAGGACGCCGCCTACCACCGCGAGCTGGCCAACGCCTT
>CAYRIJ010000199.1:5371-7255 GCA_964424285.1 uncultured bacterium | reverse complement strand
GCCCAGGATCCACTCCACCTCGTCCTGGGCACGGTCCGCCTTCATCTTGTAGGGGGCGACGCCGGTGGTGTTGAGTCCCCCCGGCACCGGTCTCCGCTCGTACACCGTGCACGCGTGCCCGAGGCGCCGGAGCTCGTGAGCGCAGGCCAGGGACGCCGGCCCCGCCCCCACCAGCCCCACGCTCTTTCCGGAGTCCGGTCCGGCGGTGAAGTAGCGCCAGCCGGTCTCGAAGGCCCGGTCGGTGGAGAAGCGCTGGAGCTTCCCGATCTGGATGGGGGGCTGCCCCATGTGGTTGTAGACGCAGGCCCCCACGCAGAGCACCTCCACCGGGCAGACCCGGGCGCAGCTCATCCCCAGGACGTTGGCCTCGAAGATGGTGCGGGCGGAGCCCTCCAGGTTGCCGGTGGTGATCTTCCGGATGAACTGGGGGATGTCGATGCGGGTGGGGCAGGCGGCGATGCAGGGGGCGTCGGCGCAATAGAGGCACCGGTTGGCCTCGGTCATGGCCTGGGCCGGGGTGTAGGGAACCTTGTAGTCCGGGATCGGCTCCTCGCTGCGGTCGGACGGGATGGAATGGTCCATGTCAGCCCTCGAACGCCCGGTCGGTCAGCTCCAGCCCCCGGTCCAGGATCGCGAAGCCCTCGTGGATCTGCTCCTCGGTGATGCAGAGCGGGGGGTTGCACATGAAGTGGCTCCAGCGGACGAAGGTGAAGAGCCCGTTCTTCTTGAGGAAGCGGTCCAGCTCGCCCATGGCGGGATGGGTGCCGTTGTAGGGGGCGATGAGATCGCCTCGGGAGTTCTTCTGGACGTCCATGATCCCGAAGAGCCCCAGGACCCGGCCGCCCTTGACCGAGGGATGCTTGGCGGTCAGGCGGTCCATCTCCCGCCGCATCACCCCCTGCATCCGGGCCGCGTTCTCCACCATGCCCTCGTCGAGGAGCACCCCGATCGCCGCCTCCGCGGCGGCCAGGCCCACCGGGTGGGCGCTGTAGGTGAGGCCGCCCCAGAACACGTTCTTCCGGAAGTGCTCGGCGATGGGATCGGAGACCCCCATCGCGCCCAGGGGGACGTAGGCGCTGGTGAGCCCC
Source organism: uncultured bacterium (assembly GCA_964424285.1). Taxonomy (GTDB): domain Bacteria; phylum Eisenbacteria; class RBG-16-71-46; order JABDJR01; family JABDJR01; genus CAVSKL01. The sequence goes on along the minus strand of CAYRIJ010000199.1, from coordinate 6,167 downwards.
TTGGCCATGGTGAGGATGTCCGGAACGACGTCGAAGTGCTCGTAGGCGAAGAGCTTCCCGGTCCGGCCGAAGCCGCACATGACCTCGTCCAGGATGAGGAGGATGCCGTGGCGATCGAGGAGCTTCTTCAGGGCGGGGAAGTAGCCCTCGGGAGGCGGAAGCACGCCGTTGGTCCCGGTCACCGTCTCCGCGATCATGGCCGCGATGGTTCCCGGCCCCTCGTAGTCGATCACCTCGGCCAGGTAGCGGAGGTTCCGTTCCACGATCTCGGCGTCGGTGGTCCCGAAGGAGAACTCGTAGGGGCGGGGATCCATCACGTGGACCACCCCCGGCATCCCGGGCTCGTTGGGGATCCGCCGCGGGTCGCCGGTGAGCTGGAGGGTGGCGTTGGTGCCGCCGTGGTAGCTCCGGTAGCGGGCCAGGATCTTCGGCCGGCCGGTGTAGAGGCGCGCGGCGCGGATGGCGTTCTCGTTGGCCTCGGCCCCGCCGAGGGTGAAGAAGAAGGTGTTGATGTGCCCCGGGACGATGTCGGCCAGGAGCTTCGACACCCGGGCCCGGATCTCGGTGGCGGTCCCCGGGTAGGCGAAGGCGAGGGTCTCCATCTGCCGGGCCACCGCGGCGGCGACCTTCGGGTGTCCGTGGCCGATGTTCACGCACATGAGCTGGCTGTTGAAGTCCAGGAAGCGGCGCCCGTCCGGGGTGTACATGTAGACCCCCTCCGCCCGCTCCACCGGAATGGGGTCCACCGCGTCCCCCTTGGCCCAGGAATACATCGTGTGCTCCTTGCAGAGCCGGA
>CAYRIJ010000199.1:0-5271 GCA_964424285.1 uncultured bacterium | reverse complement strand
GTCACCTTGCGGGGGTTGGTCCAGAACCGGAACCCGTCGTAGCCGGTGATGTCCCCGTGGCCGAACTTCGACTCGTACCAGCCCCCGAAGCTGAAGGGCTCGCGGGGGACGGGGACCCCGATGTTCACCCCGCACATCCCGGCCCGGAACCGCCCGGTGGCGTAGCGGGCGATCCCCCCGTTGGTGGTGAAGATGGCGGCGGCGTTTCCGTAGGGGCTCTTGTTCTCCAGGGCGATCGCCTGGTCCAGGGTGTCCACGTGGAGGATCGAGAGCACCGGCCCGAAGATCTCCTCGGTGGCGGCGGGCATGTCCGGGGTCACCCCGTCGAGGATGGTGGGGCCGATCCAGTACCCCGGCTCGCCGTCCACCGTGGCCTTCCGCCCGTCCACCAGGACCCGGGCCCCGGCGGCCTCGGCCTGGTCGATGTACCCGATGATCCGCTTCCGGGCCTCGGGGCTGATGATCGCCCCCATGTCGCTCCCCAGGGTCATCTTCTCGGCGTGGGTCTTCATCTTGTCGATGATGGGGGCGACGTCGCCCACCGCCACCATGACCGAGGCGGCCATGCACCGCTGTCCCGCGCAGCCGAAGGACGAGGCCACCACGGTCTGGGCGGTCAGGTCCTCGTCCGCGTCGGGCACCACCACCAGGTGGTTCTTGGCCCCGCCCAGGCAGAGCATGCGCTTCCCGGTGGCCGTCCCGCGCTGGTAGACCGCCCGGGCCACCCGGGTGGATCCCACGAAGGTCATGGCCGCGATGTCCGGATGGTCGGCCAGGGCCTCCACCGTGTCCCGCCGGCCGTTCACCACGTTCAACACCCCGTCGGGGAGCCCGGCCTCCTTCAGCATCAGGGCCAGGCGCATCGCCCCGTAGGGCACCTGCTCCGAGGGCTTCAGCACGAAGGTGTTGCCGCTCACCAGGGCCTGGGGAAGCATCCAGAGCGGGACCATGACCGGGAAGTTGAACGGGGTCACCCCGGCGCACACGCCGATCGGCTCGTAGGCCACCTCGCAGTTGATGCCCCGGCTCACGTCGAGCTGCTGGCCCTGGGCCAGGTTGGGGAGGGAGCAGCCGAACTCCACGCACTCGATCCCCTTGAGCACGCTCGCCTTGCCCTCCTCGAAGGTCTTGCCGTTCTCGTGGCTCACCAGCCAGCTCAGCTCGTCGACCGCCGCCTCCATGATCTGCTTCAGCCGGAACAGGACCTGGGCGCGCTCCTTGTAGGGGGTGTCCCGCCAGCCGGGGAACGCCTTCTGCGCCGCGGCCACCGCCCGGGCCACGTCGGGCCCGGCGGAGTCGGCCACCCGCCCCATGACCTTCCCGTGGCGGGGATTGGTCACCTCGAGGACCGCCCCGCTCTCGGCGGGGACGAAGGCGCCGCCGATCCAGTTGGGGCAGTCGATGTAGGGGGTGAAGGCGTTGCTGCGGGCGGTGAATCGAACGTCGTTGGGTAGGTTCACGGTTGGATCTCCGGGGTCGGGGACGGAATCGAGGCCTCGGCCGCGGATTGCGGCGAAGGCAGGAGCTTCATCCCCGCCCAGTACAGGGTGCCGGCGAGGAGGAATCCCACGAACCAGGCATAGGTGTAGATCTGGTCCCAGATCGCGGGCACGTGGTCGATCAGCTTGGCGGTGTGGAGGAACCCGGGCAGGGGGGGGAGGATCGCGGCGACCAGCGCGAGCACCGCCACCCCGTTCACCCCGCCCCGGTAGGCGTAGGCCCCGTCCCGCCGGTAGAGGGAGTTCAGGTCCAGCTCGGTCCGGCGAAGGACGAAGTAGTCGGCGATCAGGATGCCGCCGATCGGCCCCAACAGCGCGGAGTACCCGATGAGCCAGGTGAAGATGTAGCCGCCGGTGGACTCGGTGAGCTTCCAGGGGAACATGGCCACCCCGAGGCCCGCGGTCACCAGGGCCCCGGTGCGGAAATCGATCCGGCGGGGGGACACGTTGATGAGGGCGTTGGCCGGGGAGACCACGTTGGCGGCGATGTTGGTGGAGAGGGTGGCCACGGTCAGGGCGACCAGGGAGAGGATGACCGCGACCCCGCCCCCCATCCGGCCGAGGAGCACGATGGGGTCCCAGATCGCCTCGCCGAAGATCGAGACGGTGGCGCTGGCCACCGCCACCCCGATGAAGGAGAAGAGGGTCATGGTGAGGGGAAGCCCCAGGGCCTGGCCGAGGATCTGGTCCCGCTGGGTCCGGGCGTACCGGGTGAAGTCGGGGATGTTGAGGGAGAGGGTGGCCCAGTAGCCGACCATGGCGGTGAGGGAGGGGAAGAACACCGCCCAGAACCGGCCTTCCCGGGGACCCCCCGCCGCGAACTGGCTGGGGGCGTGGAGCATCTGGCCGAAGCCGCCGGCCCGGCGATAGGCCCAGGCCAGAAGGAGGAGCCCCATCACGATCAGGAACGGGGCCGCGGCCACCTCGAGGTGGCGGATCGACTCCACCCCGCGGTAGACGATGGCGAGCTGGATGACCCAGAAGGCGGCGAAGCAGGCCAGCTGCCCCGGATCGATCCCGAACACCGGGAGCGGGGTCCCGGTCAGCCCCCCGTGGGTCATGGCGTTCAGGAGCTGGTAGATGGCCGACCCCCCGATCCAGGTCTGGATCCCGAACCAGCCGCAGGCCACCAGGGCCCGGGCGAGGGAGGGGATGTGGGCCCCCCGGATGCCGAAGCTGGCCCGGGCCAGGACCGGGAAGGGCACGCCGTACTTGGTTCCGGGGTGGCCGTTCAGGATCATGGGGACGAGGACGATGACGTTTCCGATGAGGATGGTGAGGATCGCCTGGGACCAGCTCATCCCCTGGTCGATGAGCCCGGCGGCCAGCATGTAGGTGGTGACGCACACCACCATCCCCACCCAGAGGCTGGCCATGCTGAGCGCGTTCCAGCGGCGCTCGGCCAGGGGGACCGGCTTCAGATCCTCGTTGATGAGGGAAGGGTCGGGGCGGAACGCCATGAATTACCTCAGAAGCTCCCCGTTGCGGGCCCGCTTCAGGAAGCGCCCGCCCCCCTCGGTCACCAGCCGGTCCTTCTCCACGATCACCCGTCCGCGGGAGATCACCACCTCGGGGAACCCCTTCAGCTCGAAGCCCTCGTAGGCGCTGTAGTCCACCCGCATGTGGTGGGTGGCCGGATTGTCGATGCCGATGGTCTCGGTCCGCTCGGGATCGAAGATCACGATGTCCGCGTCGCTCCCCACCGCGATGGTGCCCTTCCGGGGGAAGAGCCCGAAGGTCTTGGCCGCCGCGGTCGAGGTCAGCTCCACGAACCGGTTGAGGCCGATCCGGCCCCGGCCCACCCCGGCGGTGTAGATGAGGGGCAGGCGATTCTCGACCCCCGGGGCGCCGTTGGGGATCTTGGTGAAGGTGGAGAGCCCCAGCTCCTTCTGCTCCTTGAAGCAGAAGGGGCAGTGGTCGGTGGCCACGCTGGCCAGGTGGCCGAAGCGGAGCCCGTCCCAGAGCGCCTCCTGGTTCCACTTCTCGCGAAGCGCCGGGGTCATCACCCACTTGGCCCCCTCGAAGCCCTCCCGCTCGTAGTAGCTCTCGTCGAGGAGGAGGTACTGGGGACAGGTCTCGGCCATCACGTCCACCCCGCGGTCGCGGGCCCGCTTGACCTCTTCCAGGGCGTCGGCGCTGGAGAGGTGGACGATGTAGAGCGGCACCCGGGCCACCTCGGCGATGGCGATGGATCGGTACACCCCCTCCGCCTCCATCCGGGTGGGGCGGGTGCGGGCGTGCCAGATGGGGGCGGTCTTCCCCTCGGCCACCGCCCGCTTGATGATCTCGTCGATGACGATCCCGTTCTCCGCGTGCATGGAGATCCGGGTGCCGTTCTCGCCGGCCTGGCGGAAGGCCCGGTAGAGGGTGCCGTCGTCCACGTAGAGGACGCCGGGGTAGGCCATGAAGAGCTTGTAGCTGGTCACCCCGGCCTCGGCCAGGCGGTCCATCTCCGGCAGGCGCTCGTCGGGCATGTCGGTGACGATCATGTGGAAGCCGTAGTCGATGGTGGCCTTCCCCTCGGCCTTGGCGTGCCAGGCGTCGAGCCCCTCGAGGGTGGACTTCCCCTTGGTCTGGATGGCGAAGTCGATGATGGTGGTCGTGCCCCCGAAGGCCGCGGCCTTGGTCCCGGTGTCGAAGTCGTCCGCGGACATGGTGCCGCCGAAGGGCATGTCCATGTGGGTGTGGGGATCGATCCCCCCCGGGATCACCAGCTTCCCGGAGGCGTCGATCACCCGGTCCGCGGGGCGGTCCAGGTTCCGGCCGATGGCGGAGACGGTCTCTCCCTCCACGTAGACGTCGGCCAGGTAATCGTCCACCGCGGTGACCACGCGGCCGTTTCGGATCAAGAGTGTCTTGGCCATGATCGCGCTCTCCTCAGTGCTGAACGAGTTCGTCGTAGGCCTCGGGGCGGCGATCCCGGTAGAACTGCCAGACCTTGCGGACCTCGTCGATCATCGACAGGTCCAGGTCCGCCGTGACCAGCTCGTCCCGGTCTTCCGAGCCCTCGGCGAGGAACTCCCCCCGCGGGTTCACGAAATAGCTCGAGCCGTAGAACTTCCCGATGTTCCAGGGGGCCTCGGTCCCCACCCGGTTGCTGGCCCCCACGAAGTAGCCGTTGGCCACCGCGTGGGCCGGCTGCTCGAGCCGCCAGAGATACTGGCTCAGGCCGGCCACGGTGGCGCTGGGATTGAACACGATCTCCGCCCCGTTCAGCCCCAGGCAGCGGGCCCCCTCGGGGAAGTGGCGGTCGTAGCAGATGTAGACCCCCACCTTGGCGTAGGCGGTGTCGAAGACCGGGTAGCCGCCGTCGCCCGGCTTGAAGAAGTACTTCTCCCAGAATCCAGCGGTGTGGGGGATGTGCTGCTTCCGGTACTTCCCCATGTAGGTCCCGTCGGCGTCGATGACCGCCGCGCTGTTGTAGTAGACCCCGCGCATGGCCTCCTCGTAGACCGGGACGACCAGGACCATCCGGTGCTTGCGGGCGACCTCCTGCATCAGCTCGGTGGTGGGGCCGGGAATGGGCTCGGCGGCGTCGTACCAGCGCTTGTCCTGGCTGGGGCAGAAATAGGGCCCGTTGAAGATCTCCTGGAGGCAGAGGATCTGGACCCCCTTCCTGGCCGCTTCCTCGATGAAGGGAAGGTGCTTGTCCAGCATCGCCTGCTGGATCTCGGCGATCGGCCGGCTCTCGTCGTTGATCGGGTTCGAGCACTGGATGAGCCCGCATCTGACGGTCTGACTCATGGTTCCGCTCCTCGTGCCAGGGGTTCGA
>CAYRIJ010000198.1:0-7303 GCA_964424285.1 uncultured bacterium | reverse complement strand
CGCTCCGCATCGGTGAGCGGAACGCGGGCGGCCATCTCCATCGCTCCGTCCCGTGAGGCCAGAACCTCGTCGATGATCCCCGCCGCCGCCTTCCCGGGGATCGTTGCGTAGGCGGCGAGTTCCAGCCAGGTCTCCCGGGTGAGGCGCTCCCGCTTGCCCCCGACGGTGAGCGCAAGATGATCCGCGGGGATGACGACGCGGGTGGCGAGCACGTCGTAGGCCGGAGAGAGGTGAACGAGACCGTCGTCTTCGCAGAGCACGGCCAGGTTCTTCAGGTGGAGATCGCCGTTACCGAGCCACCAGGAGACGAGTAGCTGGCGATAGAGCTTGGCCAGCTCGATCAGCGGCTCGCCGGCATGGCGACGAAGGAGCCGAACGCAGAGTTCCGCGGAGCCGGCGTACTTGTCCTTGGGCGGAAGCTCCGCAAGCTGGCAGAACTCCTCCATCCGGATCTTCCGCCCGCTCGCGGCCCGGTCGAATCGCCGGATCACGTAGGCGGCGCTTCCGTCCCGCAGGGTCACCAGCCCGCAGGGAGGGATCGCCACCCCGGCCAGCTCGGCCGCGCGCATGCTGAGGAGCTCCAGCTCGGGGAGGCGCGGATAGGCCTCGTTTCGCGGCTTCAGGATGTAGTGCCCGCCCTCGATCTCCGCCCGAAGACTCGTACGGTCGGGGGTGAGCCCCATCGAGATCTTCCGCTGCGCCCCGGAGAGAGCGGTATGCCCGACCATGGCCAGGGCGAAGGTCTGGAACCCGGCCAGATCCAGCTCCACCTCGGGCGCGCGATCGACGCCGAACAGGGACCGAAGGCAACGGCGATGATAGTCCTCGCCGGACTCCAGGGCGCCGAGACAGATCCGGCAGCTACCCGGCATCTTCGGCTCCGGCGAGTGACGGGAGGATCTCGACCGCGCCGATGCAATCGGCGCAGGTGGCCAGGAGCAGCCCGAAGGCGTCGTCCTTGGAGATCCTGAGCTTCCGGGTGCTGAGCTCCAGAAGCCACCCCTCCGGGAGGAGGTTCTCGAAGAACGGGTGGAGGCTTCGGGAGACGTAGGGTTCCCGGCGAAGCGGGAGGGTCAGGGAAACCGGAACCGCGCCGGCCCGCTCCAGCCAGGCCTCGTCGTACTGGAACGCCACCCCGGCTTCGGTTTCCCGGAGGGTTCCCACCCGGGCGCCGTCGAGGCGAACGATGCCGGCCCTAGCCACGGTCGCTGCCTCCGGGCAGCCCGGTGGTCCCGTCCCCTACTGGCTCACGATCGGCGTCATCGGTCGTCGCGTCCACGATGCCGACGCGCTTCCCGAACACCTGGAGCACGGCGTCCACTGCATCCACCCGGGCGGTCGGCTTCCCCCGTTCCAGTTCAGAGAGAAAGCGCACGCCGACCCCGGCCAGGGCCGCGAGCTGGGTCTGGGTCATGTGGTTCGCCTTCCGTCGCCGGCGGATGAACGCGCCGATGGCGCCAATGGGGCTTTCGGTCACGGCTGTGGCTCCCGGTGGTTGCCCGCGCAAGATGTACCGATCGGGAAAACCGGGTCGCTGGCTGGGGCATTCATTAACCCGATCGGGACAATTATCGGCGGGTGCGGTAGCCAGGTCAAGGAGAACCGGCCTGGGGACGGTGTTTCGAGCTTAAATTTTACCGATCGGGAACATTCAAGCGCGGAGGAACGCCTGAGCGCGGGTTTGGGCGCACTGAAGAGGTCCGGGCGACCGGAATTTTCCCGAACGGGAAGACCCGGTCCGCCGTGGGCCGGCCGGGGGTTAGCCGGGAATCGACCCCCTACCTGAGCCTCAACATGCGAAGGGTTTGCTCGTGGGATCCCGCGCGGACCCGGTAGAAGTATACGCCGGGCGCCGCGGCCTCCCCGGTCCGGGTCCGCCCGTCCCAGGTGATCCCGGTGGTTCCCGGTTCGGCCTGGCCGGCGTAGCGCCGGACCAGACGGCCGGTGAGGTCGTACACGCTGAGTTCGTACGCCGAGGCCTCGGGGACGGCGAACTCGATGCGCGTGGAACCCGCGAACGGGTTGGGGCGGTTCTGGGCGAGCCGGAACCGCATCGGCAACCCCGCGTCGCCGATCCCGGTGGAGTTCGAGTAGGTGAACCCGCCGGCCACGGTGTCGGCCACCCCGTCCACGGTGAGGACGACGTCCACCGGGCCGCCGCCCGGCAAGGGGGGAAGGGTGCAGACGAGGAGGCTCGGGGACCAGGTGGCGTTCGAGCCGTCCTGGCCGCCGAAGCGGACCGTGCGCGGGGGTGAGCCGGAGGCGGGGCCGAAGTTCGAGCCGACGATGGTGATGAGGGTGCCGCCGGCCGGCGGACCGGTGTCGGGGGTGATGGAACCCACCGCGGGCGGGTCCAGGAACTCGAAGCTCGCCGGGTCGGACACCTCGCCGCCGGAGCCGACCACGAGATCGGCGGGACCGGCGGGGCCGGCCGGGGTGTCGCAGACGATGAAGGTGGCGCTGGAGTCGATCACGGTGGCGCTGCCGCCGCCCACCGAGACCGCGATGCCGTTCCCGAAGTTCTGGCCGTTGATGGTGAGGCGGGTGCCGCCGCTTCTCCGGCCCGCGACCGGGGTCACGCCGGAGATCACCGGAACGGGGAGGTAGGTGATCCAGAGCTCGTTGGTGCGGGACGCGCCCGCCGCCACGCCCTGGAGCAGGATCGCGCCGCCTCCGCCGCCACCGCCGCCGCCGCCGCCACAGCATCCGCGGTCCGCGGGAAGGAGGCACACCGTGGTGTCGGGGGTCTGGCTCAGGATCGGGGCTTCGTTCTCCCCCGCCCAGACGCGCATCGAGCCCCCGAAGTTGGTTCCGCGGATGGTGATGGGGATGCCCCCGCGCGAGGAGCCCTGGGTGGGGGTGACGTCGGTGAAGCCGGGGCCGGGGTACTCCAGGGAGAGCGCGTTGGTGACGCTCCCGTCGCCCAGGACCTGGACCGGTTTGCTGGAGCTACTCGAGGGCGGCGAGCTGAAGACGATCTCCTCGGGGGTGGCGCTGATCGGCTCCAGGGCGTCGCCGTCCACCAGCACCCGGGGGAAGTCGGGGAAGAAGCCGCTGATCGTGATCACCGTCCCCCCGGAGCGGCTCGAGTAGAGGGGGTTCACCCCGCTCATCCCCGATTCGCTGTAGAGCACGGATTTGGGGGGCGAGGCCTGGTCGTCGGCTTCGACCCCGACCTGGCTCGCCGTCCCGGCGCCGCGTTCGGGGAGGGGGACGATGACCGTGGTGTTGGAGACAAAGCTCGGGGTCACGGTTTCGCCGTCCACGAAGGTGGTGGTGGAGCTTCCGGGGCTCGGCTTGAAGTTGCTGCCGTTGATGGTGAGGAGCACGCCTCCCCGGACCGGGCCGCCGGTGGTCGCGCTCACGATCTCCGGGGCGGGGACGGCCGGCGGCGACGGATCGTAGGTGAAGGTGGCGGGGAGGGCCACGGTCTCGCCGTCGATGGTGACCGAGACCGGCACGGGGGTCGTACTGGTCGGATCCGGGCTCGGGGGCATGGTGATCCGGAGGGTTTCGGGGGCCATCCAGCGGATGGGACCGACGCTGGACGTGTCGGCCTGGGCGCTTCGGTGAAGCGCCCGGTCGTTCGGCCCGAAGTTCCCGCCGTGGACGGTGACGATGGTGCCGCCGGCGGCGGGGCCCCCGCTGGGACTGATGGAGCTGATGGTGGGCGGGGCGAGGTAGATGAAGTCGGAGGGCTGGGAGGGAATGCCTGCCGTTCCGGTGACCGTGACCCCCAACGTGCCGGCGGCGGCGGAGGGCGGGCTCGTGCAGACGATCCGGGTGTCGGTCTGGGAACTCACCGACGCCGGCGCGCCGCCCATGGAGACCTCCGCGCTCACCCCGAAGTCGCGGCCGACGATCGTGATGATCGTGCCGCCCTTCTGCCTTCCCGCGCTCGGGGTGATCGCGATGATCGAGGGCCCGGCGTCGTAGCTGAAGGCCTCGGCGGCGGAGGACACGTCGCCGTCCAGGACCCGGACGCCCGGGCTCGTCCCCGGGGAGCCGGGCGGAATCGTGCAGACGATCTGGGTGGAGGTGCCGGTCACGATCGGGGCCTCGCCGTCGCCGAAGAGGACGCTCGGGGCGAGGCCGAAGCCGCTGCCCACGATGGTGATGTGGATCCCGCCCTTCCCGGGGCTCGTCGTCGCGGACAGGGAGCTGATCCGGGGACCGGCGTAGTCGAGGGTGAGGGTTCCGCTGGTGCCGTCCGCGTTTTGCACCTGGACCGGGAGCGTGGTGGCGGCGTCGACCGGCGGCGCGTTCAGGATCAGGGTGGCGTCGTCCTGGATGAGGGGCTTCACCGTTTCGCCGCCGACCAGGGCGACCGCGGCGGTTCCGAAGTTGGCGCCGTGGATCGTGATGAGGGTGCCGCCGGGGAGCTGGCTCGTCGCCGGCTCGATGCTCTGAACCACCGGGGGCGCGGCCTGGGCGGGAGCGATCGGGGCGGCGAGGACGAACGCGACGAGGGGAACAGCAACGGCCCAGGCTCTCGGTCTCATGGTGACTCCGGGGTGTCGGGAATGGGATGCGGCAACGAGGAGATTCGAGAACGAGGGAATTATATCGGAGTCGGGGCGGATTTACGAGTGATTTGGTCGGGTTGGTGCGGCGCGGCGGGCGGTGACGATCAGAATGGCAAAGGAATTCTTGGCATTCCCTTCCGGCCCTTCATGCTCTTCACCATCTTCTGCATGTCGCGGAACTGCTTCAGGAGATGGTTGATGTCCTGGACGCTGGTGCCCGAGCCGCGGGCGATCCGCTTCCGCCGGCTGCCGTTGATGAGGTGCGGGTGGTTCCGCTCCTGGAGGGTCATGGACTGGATCATGGCCTGGATCCGGACCAGGGCCTGATCGTCCACGCTCACGTTCTTGAGCTGCTTCCCCACCCCGGGGATCATCTTGAGCAGGTCTTCCAGGGGACCCATCTTCTTCAGCTGCTCGAGCTGGGTGAGGAAGTCCTCGAGGGTGAAGTCCTCCTTCCGGAGCTTCTCGGCGAGCTTCAGCGCTTCCTTCTCGTCCACGTTCTGCTGGGCGCGCTCGACCAGGGTGAGGACGTCCCCCATGCCGAGGATCCGCGAGGCCATCCGGTCGGGATGGAAGTCCTCCAGGGCCTCGGACTTCTCCCCCACCCCGACGAACTTGATCGGGACGCCGGTCACGTGGGTGACCGAGAGCGCGGCCCCGCCCCGGGCGTCGCCGTCCATCTTGGTGAGGACCACGCCGGTGAACGCGATCCGCTGGGAGAAGGTCTCGGCCACGTTCACCGCGTCCTGGCCGGTGAGACCGTCCAGGACCAGGAGCGTCTCGTGCGGCTGGACGGTGCTCTTGATCGTCTCCAGCTCGGCCATGAGGGCGTCGTCCACGTGGAGGCGGCCGGCGGTGTCGAGAACCACGAGGTCGAAGTCGCGCTTGATCGCCTCGGCCACGCCGTCCCGGCAGATGGTGACCGGGTCCTGCTTCCGGCGGACGAAGGTCTCGGCGCCGACGGCCTTGCCCACGACTTCCAGCTGGTCCATGGCCGCCGGGCGCTGGGTGTCCGCGGCCACCAGGAGCACCCGCTTCTGGCGCTTCAGGAACCGGTGGGCGAGCTTCCCGCAGAAGGTGGTCTTCCCCGAGCCCTGGAGGCCGCAGACCATGACGATGGTCGGGCCCTGGGGGTTCTGGGCCAGGGGGGTGTGGCTCTGGCCGAGGAGGCGGACCATCTCGTCGTAGACGATCTTCACCACCTGCTGGGCGGGGTGGATCCCCTTGAGGGTGTCCTGGCCGGTGGCCTTGGCCTCCACCTGCTTGACGAAGTCCTTGGCCACCTTGAAGTTGACGTCCGCCTCGAGGAGGGCGCGCCGGACCTCGCGGAGCCCCTCCTTGACGTTCTCGGGGGTCAGCGCCCCCTGGCCGCGGAGCTTCTTGAAGACGTCGTCGAATTTGGAGCTGAGTTCTTCAAACATAGGGGGGTGAGTTTAGCACGAGGGTTCGCCGGAGGTTCTGCGGACGGACGCGGGCCCTACCGGATGAGCACGAGCTTCCGGCGGAGCGTGCTCGTGGGCGTGCGGAGCAGGTAGAAATACGTCCCCGCGGCCACGCGCTCGCCGGACGTGTTCCGCCCGTCCCAGGTCGCGGCGTGCTCCCCCGGGCTCTGGGGGCCGGCGACCAGCGTTCGCACCAGCCGCCCCTGGACGTCGAAGACCCTGAGCGACACGTTCGCCGCCTCGGGCAACACGAACCGGATGGACGTGGAGGAGCGGAACGGGTTGGGAACGTTCTGGGCCAGGGCCAGCCGGGAGCTGGGTCTGCCGTCGGCCACTCCTGTCGGGGCGTTCATCTGGATGGCCAGGTTGTCGATGATCCAGCCCCAGCCGTGGACCGCCCCGTCGCCGTAGAGGCGGAACCGCACCAGGATCGTGTCGTTCGGGGCGAACGTGTTCTGAAGATCGATCAGCCGGTGGCGGAGCAGGGTGGAATCCGGGCCGGTGGTGTCGTAGAACGCGGTCTCCCACTCGGGGTACGCCCGGCAGTCGTAGCCCGGGGCCAGCGGGAGCCAGGTGTTCCCGTCCTTGGTTCCCTCCGCGACCACGTAGTCCCAGAAATCGGAGTCGCCGTAGACCGAGCCCGGCTCACCGGGCTCCACCAGCGCGATCTCGTCGTACTCGAGATCGGCGTTGGCCACCGCCACCCGGATGGGAACGGTGAGGGTGTAGATCTCGGTCTCCCCGTCGTTGTAGGGGTGCAGGGAGTGGATCGCCTCCCCCGGGAATCCGGGCTCGGAACCGATGTGGAAGAGCGAGCCGAAGAAATCGCCGGTCGGGGATTCGAAGTCGTTCGCGTAGTGGTCGACCGGCGCGGTGGTCGCGTAGATGTCGATGCTCTTGGTCACCGAGGGATGAACCTGGCCGCTCGCGTACGCGTCGAGGCGCACCTGCTTCGTCCCCGGCACGAGCGCGGGCACCTGGACCGTCTCCTTCTGGAGCGGCGTGCTGGCCCCCAGCGTGGTCACCAGCATGGAGTCCACGTACACCCGGGTGGAGTCGTAGGCCGAGCGGAGGTTCATGTCCACGTCGAGCATGCCGTCGGGGGTCTGGTAGAGGGCCTCGATCAGGGGGTTGAACGTCTTCCCGGCGATGAGACCGGGGATGGTGACGCTCCAGATCCCGCGGCCGTGGGTGGCGGCCACGATCTGGTCCTCCACCTCGGTCAGCTGCCAGATGCCGACGTTGGGAAGCCCGTTCTGGGCCAGGGCCCAGGTCGCGCCCCCGTCGGTCGACTCCACCAGCCCGATCTCGGTGGCCGCCCATAGGTGGGTGGGA
>CAYRIJ010000197.1:0-7366 GCA_964424285.1 uncultured bacterium | reverse complement strand
CGCGGGTATCCGGTCTGGTAGGCTTCTCCAAGCACGTCGAACGGGGGAAGCGGGGATATCCGGATGACCACGAGCAAGCGGCGGCCGCGCCCGGTGGCGGTGCCGCCGGAGTTCTTCAGGCAACTGGCGGAGCTGGCCGCGGAGCGAACCCCGCTGGTCCTCGTGACCGTGTCCGAGGCCTCGGGGAGCGCGCCGGGAAAGGCCGGGGCCAAGATGATCGTGACCGCCGGCGCCACCCACGGCACCGTCGGCGGCGGCCGGGTGGAGAAGGCGGCCATCGCCCGCGCCCGCGAGCTTCTGGGCGGGTTCAGCGAGCCCGAGATCCAGCGGGTCAACGTGGTGCAGGACCTGGGCATGTCCTGCGGGGGGAGCATGAGCCTCATGTACGAAACGGTCACGCCGGCGCCTCGGCTGGTGATCTTCGGCGCCGGTCACATCTCGCAGCCCCTGGCCGCGGTGGCCGCGGTGGCCGGATTCGACGTCACCGTCTGCGACGAGCGCGCCGACTGGCTCACCGAGGAGCGCTTTCCCGACGCCCGCGAGCGGATCCTGGCCGGGTGGGACGAGGTGGTGGACCGGGCGAAGCTCGACGGACAGACCTTCGTGGCCTCGGTCTCCCCCGGCCACGCCTTCGACAAGGAGATCGTGAAGCGGGTGGCCGCCGGAGCGCTCCGGCCGCGCTACGTGGGGGTGATCGGAAGCCGGCGAAAGGCGGCGATCCTGAAGAAGGAACTGGTCGAGGAGGGCATCGACCCCGCCTTCGTGGAGGCGCTCCACATTCCGATGGGGTTCAACATCGGGGCGGTGGAGCCGCGGGAGATCGCGGTCTCGGTGGTGGCGGAGCTGGTGGCCGAGCTCCGCGGGGTGAATCGCGCGGAGGGCTGGTAGCCGTGCCCGCGGCGCGCGCCATGGTGCCGGCCGTCGTGCCCCTGGTCGTGTCGGCCGTGCCGGCGCGTCATCGCGCGAGGGGAGGGCGGTAGCCGTGCCCGCCTTCCACGAAAGCGCCGGGGCCGCCTCCCCGGGGACCCGCACCCGGGGCCTTCCGTTCCGGGTCCGCTCCGGAAGCTCGGTGGACGCGGTGATCCTGGCCGCCGGCCTGGGGCGGAGGATGGGCGGCCGCCCCAAGGCCCTCCTGGACCTGGACGGAACGACGTTCCTCGAGCGCGTGGCCGCCGCATGCCGCGAGGGAGGGTGCGGCGCCCTGTGGGCGGTGACCAACCCCGAGATTCCCGGGATCGAGGACCTGGCCGGGACCCTGGGGCTCCGCGCCGTGCCCAACCCCGACTGGTCCCGCGGCATGTTCTCGAGCGTGGTGGAGGGATTGCGCGAGGCCCTGGCCCCCCGGCCGCGCCCCGACGGAATCCTGATCTTTCCGGTCGACCATCCGGAGGTCCGGGGCGGGACGGTGGCCCGGCTCCTGGAGTCCTTCCGGGTGCGCCCGGCGGGGACCTGGGTCCGGCCCGGCTTCGAGGGGCGGGGCGGCCACCCGGTGGTGGTGGACGCGGCCTCGGCCGACGCGCTCACCGCGATGGACCCGGAGACGACGCTCCGGAACGCCCTGGAGACGATCGGCCTCGCCCCGTTCACGGTCCCGGTGGACGATCCCGGCGTGGTTCGGAACGTGAACACCCCCGAGGACCTGGAGAGCTAGCCGCCCCGGCGAATACCGCTATCCAGACATTCTTCCCCCCCGGCCCGCCGTGATTTGCGACAATGCGAACCATGGCTGACCTCGTACCCTATCCGTTTTCCGGGCTCGTGAGCCGCATGTTCCGGGAGCTGGAGCGGAACCAGCGGATCTTCGATCTTCCCGCCGCGCGTTTCTTCACCGGCGATCCCGAGCGGGACTTCTCGGTGCGCTTCCACGGCCGGCGGGCCTCGAGCCCCCTGGGGCCGGCGGCGGGGCCGCAGACCCAGATGGCCCAGAACATCGTGCTCTCCTGGCTCGGCGGTTCCCGGATCATGGAGCTCAAGACCGTCCAGGTGAAGGACGACCTGGAGATCCCCCGTCCCTGCATCGACATGCAGACCGTGGGGCTGAACGCCGAGTGGTCCCAGGAGCTTCGGATCCACGAGTCGCTGGACGAGTACGTGAAGGGCGCGATGCTGGTGGAGATGCTCCGGGCCGGCGACGCGGTGCCCCAGGCCCCGCACTTCGGGGACGTGATCTACGACATGAGCCTGGGCTACGACCTGGCCGGGATCAAGAGCGGGAAGATCCGAGGGTTCGTCCGCGGCATGATGGACGCGAGCGAGACCATCGAACGCTTCCGGGCGGAGATCCCCGCCGCCCACGCGCGGCTCCGGGACCTGGAGTATGCGGCGCGGCTCTCGGACACCATGACCCTGAGCACCTTCCACGGCTGCCCCCCGAACGAGATCGAGGGGATCATCGATCACCTGATGCGGGAGTACGGCCTGAACTGCGTGGTCAAGTTCAACCCCATGCTGCTCGGGAAGGACGAGACGCGCCGGCTGCTGCACGACGTCCTGGGCTACACGGACATCCGGGTCCCCGACTCCGCCTTCGCGCGCGACACCACCTGGGAGCAGGCGGTGGAGATGATGGAACGGCTGGGGGCCACCGCGGATTCCTTGGGGCTGAGCCTGGGGGCCAAGTTCTCCAACACCCTGATCGTGGAGAACACCCGCGGGTTCCTTCCCGCCTCCGAGAAGGAGGTCTATCTCTCGGGGCCGCCGCTCCACGTCCTGGCCGTGAACCTGGTGAAGCGCTTCCGCGACCGGTTCGGCGACCGGTTCCCGGTCTCGTTCGCGGCGGGGATCGAGTGGAGCAACTTCGCCGAGGTCGCCGCCCTGGGCCTCGTCCCCATCACCACCTGCAGCGACCTCCTGCAGCCCCAGGGGTACGGGCGCCTGTTCAACTACAACCGCGACCTGTCGCGGAAGATGGCCGAGGCCGGCGCGGCCACCCTGGACGACTACGTGATCCGCGCGTTCGGGAAGGGGGAGGAGGCGCTCGGGCGGCTCGGCCTGGCCGAAGACGACCCGCGACTCGCCGCCTGCCGGAAGGCGCTGGCCGGGGGGGAAAGCCTGCGCGAGGCGGCGGGGGACCTCTACGAGCCCTGGGTCTCGGCGGCGCGGCTCGCCAACACCGACCGCTACGTGCCGCTGGCCACCCGGAACCCGCGGTACGCGAAGAGCCGGAACCAGAAACCGCCGCGGAAGATCGGCCGGAGCCTCGTGCTCTTCGACTGCCTCACCTGCGACAAGTGCGTCCCGGTCTGCCCCAACGACGCCAACTTCACCTTCCGCGCGCCCGAGGCCGCGGTCCCGGTGGAGAAGCTGGTGCGTAACGGCGGCGGCTGGATCCGGCGCGAGGAAGGGTCGACCCCGCTCACCGAGGACCACCAGATCGCGAACTTCGCCGACTTCTGCAACGAGTGCGGGAACTGCGACGTGTTCTGCCCCGAGGACGGCGGCCCCTACGCGATCAAGCCCCGGTTCTTCGGGAGCGAGGCGGACTGGCGGCGCTTCGCCGACCACGACGGGTTCTACCTGGAGCGCCGGGACGGCCGGGACCTGATGCTGGGGCGGTTCGGGGGGGCGGAGTTCAGGCTCGAAGCCGCCTCGGACGAGTGGGCGTTCAGCGGCGAGGGGTTCTCCGTCCGCTTCTCCCCCACCGACCCGAACGCCCCGATCGAGGGCGAGGGCCCGCCGGAGATCGACCTCACCTACTGCCACATCATGGACGCGATCCGGCGCGGGATCCTGGACACCGACGAGGTGAACGCGGTCAACGCGCTCTGGGCGGTCGAGAGCTAGCCCGTCCCGGATCCCCGGCTAACCCTCAGTCCGGGACGATCCAGGTTCCGGTCTTTCCCTCCAGCGCTTCCACGATCGTCTCCGGCTTGGTGACCAGGCCTTTCCCCTTGGGGTTGGCCTCCAGGAACGCGATCAGGGCCTCGATCTTCGGCCCCATGCTTCCGGCCAGGAAGTGCCCCTCGGCCTGGAGCTTCCTGGCCTCGCTGAGGGTCATCCGGTCGAGCCACTTCTGATCCGGCTGGTTGAAGTTCACCGCGACCTTCTCCACCGCGGTCGAGATGAGGAACAGGTCCGCCTCGAGGTCGGCGGCCAGGAGGCTCGAGGCGCGGTCCTTGTCGATCACCGCGTAGACCCCCTTGAGGATCCCCCGCTCGTCCTCGATCACCGGAACCCCGCCTCCGCCGACCGCGATCACGATGAACCCGTCGTCGATCAGGCGCCGGATGGCGTCCCGCTCCACGATCTTCCGCGGAATGGGCGAGGCGATCATGCGGCGCCAGCCGCGGCCGGCGTCCTCGGTGACCGACCACCCCTGCTTCACGAACACCTCGGCGTTCTCCTTGGTGGTGAAGCCGCCGATCCCCTTGGTGGGGTTCTTGAAGCCGGGGTCGTCCCGGTCGACCAGGACCTGGGTGACCAGCGAGGCGACCTGGCGATGGATCCCCCGCTCCTTGAACTCGTTCAACAGCGCCTGGGAGATCATGTAGCCGATCGCCCCCTGGGTGTCGGCGCTGATCACGTCGAGCGGGGTCGAGTGGACCTCGGGATAGGCAAGCTCGTTCCGCCGGAGAATGAACCCCACCTGGGGGCCGTTTCCGTGGGTGACCACCACGTTCCAGCCGCGCTCGATCATGGCCGCGATGTGGCTGCAGGTCTCCTCGACCGCGTGGACCTGGGACCCCACGTCCTCGTGCTGCTTGTCGTGAATCAGGGAATTGCCGCCGACGGCCACGACGGCCAGTTTGTCGCTCATGAATCCGCTCCTTCCACCCCGGGCCGGGGCCGGGGCGGAGGCGCCGCGCGCCCCCGCCGGCCGCGGTCCTACATCGTCAACGCCATGACCGCCTTCTGGGCGTGCATCCGGTTCTCGGCCTCGTCGTAGACCACCGAGTGCGGTCCGTCCATCACCCCGTCGGTGACCTCGACGTTCCGGTCGGCGGGAAGCGGATGCATGTAGATCGCATCCGGCTTGGCCAGGGCCATCCGCCGCTCGTCGGTGATCCAGCTCGAGTACTTCTTGATGATCTTCGCCCCTTCGTCGGCGTCGGGGGTGTGCACCATGGCGCCCCAGGACTTGGCGTAGACGATGTCCGCGTCCTTGAACGCGGCGTCCATGTCGTCCACCACCTCGAAGCCGGCGCCGAACTTCCGCGCCTGCTCCCGGGCCTGCTCCATGATCCCCGGCATGAGCTTGAACTCCGGCGGATGGGCCAGAACCACGTCCATGCCGAAGCGGGGCATCTGGAGGATCAGGGACTGGGGGACCGACATCGGCTTCTGGTAGGAAGCGGCGTAGGCCCACGAGACCACCATCTTCTTCCGCCGGAGGTCCCGGCCCTTCTTCTCGACGATGGTCATGAGGTCGGCCAGGCACTGGAAGGGATGGTAGATGTCGCACTGCATGTTGAGCACCGGCACCCGGGAGTGTTCGGCCACCGCGTTCAGGTAGCCGTTCCCCGCCCCCCAGTCCACCTGGCGAATGGCGATCCCGTCGTAGTAGCGGCCGAAGATCTGGCCGATCTCCTTGGGGGTGTCGCCGTGGGCGATCTGGGTGCTCTTGCTCTCGATGAAGGCGGCGTGGCCGCCGAGCTGGGCCATCCCCGCCTCGAAGGACCCGCGGGTGCGGGTGCTGGAGAAGAAGAAGAGCATGGCCAGGACCTTGTCGCGCAGGTAGGGATGCGCCTCACCGAGGGCGCGCTTCCGCTTCAGGTCGAAGGCCACGTCGAGAACGGTCTCGACCTCTTCCTTGGTGAAATCGAGGTCGCCGATCAGGTCGCGACCGTGGAGCCAGGTCTGCATTGGAGCCTCCTCTGCTGTCGTTCCGACGGGAGCGGGCGGGAGTTACTCCATCGCCCCGAGGATGAGGGCGAGGAGCGACATCCGCATCACCACGCCGTTGAACGCCTCCTGCCAGTAGCGCGACCAGCGGGTCATGTCCACGTCGGGCGGAACCTCGTCCATCCGCGGGAGCGAGTGGAGGAGGATCGCGTCGGACTTCGCCTTGGTGGCCAGAAGCTCCCGGGTGATCTTGTAGTTGGCCGGGGTGAGGCCCGCGTCGCCGGTCCGCTCGTCGCGGGCCTTGGTGTAGTCCGGCTGGACCACCGGCTCGACCAGGATCACGTCGGCGTCGCCGATCGCCTGCTCCACGTGCTCCGCTTCCTTGAAGTTCAGGCTGTACCCTTCGAGTTCCTTCTTGAACTCGGGGGTGAGGCTCATGTCGGGGGGAGCGACGAAGGTGATGGGGCAGTCGAACTGGGTGAGGGCGTGGCCCAGCGAGTGCATGGTGCGCATGCGCATGTCCCCCACCGCCAGCCACTTGAGCCCGTCGATCCGGCCCTTCTCCTGGAGAACGGTGTAGAGGTCGGTGAGGATCTGGGTGGGGTGCTCTCCCCATCCGTCCCCGCCGTTGATGATCGGGATCGAAGCCCACTTGGCCGCCTCGTGGGGCGCGCCCTGCTGGAAGTGACGCATGACGATGACGTCGCCGTAGTACTCCAGCATCTTGACCGTGTCCTTGATGGACTCCTGGTAGAAGTCGCCGGCCCGGGTCATCTTGGCGTCGGCGAACCCGGTCACGTGACCGCCCAGGCGGTGCATGGCCGCCTCGTGGGCCAGCCGGGTGCGGGTGGACGGCTGATAGAACGCCGTCACCATGGTCTTTTCCTTCAAGATGTCGCTGTTCCGGCGGCTGCGCGCGATCGGCTCCAGCTCCTTGGCCACATCGAAAACCCGCATGAACTCATTGCGCTCAAAATCCTTGAGCGAAAGAATGTCGCGTCCCGCAAAGCTCTTCATTGCCGTTCTCCTGAGAATTCAGTTCCGCCGCACCGCACGTCACCGCACAGCCGGACATCCGGCCCTTCCCGCCCCGGGCGCCGTGACGCGCTCCGCGAACCGTCCGGGCCAACCACGAGCCCCGTTTGGGCTCAACCTTTCGCAAGCTGCGAATAGCCGACCATCATACCGAATCCCGTGCTCCGAAACCATATGGGGAATGGGGACCCTTCGGCCCCGGTTCCGGCCGGGCGCCGGGCCGGGAACCGCCGGCCCGCGGAAAGATGACTCATCTTGTCATTATTGGCGTATCGCCTTGACCGTCGGCCCGGATCCAGTCGCGCCGGCGCGCCCGGACTCGGGTACCATGGCCGAATGGACATGCGAATCGAGCATCTCAAGGACCACCCCGAGCACTTCCCCACCGTGGCCCGGTGGATTCACGAGGAGTTCTGGGTGGGCCGGGAGGGACACAGCCCGGAGCGGATGGAGACGCGGCTACGAACCGCCTCGGACTCCGACCGCATTCCCCTCTCGCTCCTGGCCCTGGTGGACGGGGAGCCCGCGGGCACGGTGAACCTGGTGGAGA
>CAYRIJ010000196.1:0-7381 GCA_964424285.1 uncultured bacterium | reverse complement strand
CGGGGCCGGGCTTAGTCCGACGGTCGTAGAAGAAAAACGATCGCGGCGCGCCGAGCCGGCGGGGAGCCCACGGCGGGGCCTCGGAAGGGGCGAGCGGGGGAGGCCGGGGCGATCAGACAGCCCCTAACTATTTGGGGGACTTTCGGCTACAGATCGTGGTCCCGGAACACCACCTCCAGCGCCCGGCGCACGAACTCCCCCTCCCCGCGATGGACGGCGGTGGTGAGGATGAGCACGCGGGCGGCGTGATCGCCCTCGGAGACCCGCGCCACCACGTCCCCCTCGTCGGAGACGAAGGCGAGCCCGTGATGGGTGGCGTGCTGGAAGCTCTGGGGGACGACCCGGGTCACGTAGGGGGAGCGGGCCAGCCGACCGAGAAAGCGCTCGAACCGCTCCCGCCCGCCGGGCCAGTGGTGGGGATCGGCGGGGATGCGGACCTTTTCCTCCGCCGGGCGGGGATCCTTGTCGGCGGGCTCGGTGACCGCGAGCGTCTCGCCGGGGTCGCAGGGGCGGAGGTCCTTCTCCCGGATCTTCCGCGCCTCCCAGGAGTCCCCGATCCGGGTCTTGAGCGCCCGGAGCGCCACCTTGAGCACGGAGTACTTGCGGCTGAGGGCCTCGTACTTCTCCTCCAGGTCCGACTTCTGCTCCAGGAGGTCCCGCTGCCGGCGGGCGGCGCCGGGGGCGTCGCGGACCTGGAGCCGCCGGCGGAGGTCCAGCACTTCCGCTTTCCGCAACGAGGCGTCCTCGGCGCGGAGCCGCGCGGTCTCCTCGGCGGATTCCCTCCGGTGTTCGGCCAGCTTCCGGAGCTCGACCTCCCGGCCCACCTTCCGGCGAAGCCGGGTCACCTCCCCGTCCAGGCGCGCCGCCCGGTCCAGGGTCCGTTCGAGCTCCTCCCGGGCCTCGTCACGCTCCCGGGCCAGGGCCTCCCGGTTCCGCTCCGCGGATTCGAGGGCGGCACGGGCCTCGTCGCGTTCGCGGCGGAGCTTCGCGGTCGGGGTCTCCTTGCCGGCCGCGCGCGCCTTCGGCTCCAGGAGGCGGGCGAGCTTCCAGACCTCGGGGCGGGGGTCGGACAGGAGCAGCACCAGCCAGCGCGCCCGTTCCTGGGGGACGAGGTCGGGGAGGGCGCGGATCCTTCGGCGGAGCGCGCCCGGCGTGGTATCCGCCAATCCCTCGCGGTCCCCTCCGAGGCCCCGCGAGAGTTCCTTCAGCGCCCGGCGGCGGGCCTCGGGGACCTTGGACACCTGCTCGGCGAAGAGGGTGACGACCTCGTCCAGGGGGAGCCGTCCCAGGCTGAAGCCGGGCTTCCGGGTTCCGCAACGGGCGGCCAGGGCCGCGAGGTTGTGACCCCGGGCGTAGATCCGGGCGGCTTCGGCGAAGGCGTCCGCGGGAAACGGCGTGGGCAGACCGGCAGGCATGGGAGGAGTGTAGCCGAAGCGGGGGGGCCGGGCACGCGGGCGGAGGCCCCGGGTCAGCGGCCGCGGCGCGCGGAGAGGAGAAGGCAGGTCAGGAACACCCCGAACAGCACCAGCACGATGCTCGCCCCCGGGCTCAGGTCCAGGAGGTAGGCGCCGGTGAGGCCGGCCAACACGGCGAACACGCCGAATCCGATGGAGATTCCGATCAGGGCCACGATGTTGGTGGTCACCAGACGGGCGGCGGTCCCGGGGATGATGAGGAGGGCGGTCACCAGGATCACCCCCACCAGCTTGATGCTGGCCACGATGGTCACCGCCAGCACGGTCAGGAGCCCGAAGTAGAGCAGATCCACCGGGACCCCGGCCACCCGGGCCATGTCCTCGTCGAACACGTAGAAGTAGAGCTCCTTCACGAAGAGAAGGAGCACCACGAAGACCGCGCCGGTCATCCCCAGCATCCAGGGAAGGTCCGAGGGCAGGATGGCCAGGATGTTTCCGAAGAGGTAGCCGAAGAGGTTCGAGGTGCTCCCCTTCTTGAGCCCCAGGAAGATCACCCCCAGGGCCATGGCCACGGCGAGGAAGATCCCGATGGAGCTGTCCTCGGCCACCCGGCGGCGGCGGCTCACCGCGCCGATGGCCAGTGCGGTTCCCACCGCGAACACCGCGGCCCCCGCGGTGGGGCTCACCCCCAGGAGCACGGCCAGGGCCACCCCGCCGAAGGAGGCATGGCTCACCCCCTGGCTCACGAACGCCATCCGCCGGAGCACCACGAACACCGAGAGAAAGGCGCAGGTGGCCCCGATCAGGGCCCCGCCCACGAAGGCCCGCTGCATGAAGCCCAGAGCGAGCATGTCCCCCAGGCGGTCAATCATCCCAATCCTCCGGCCGGTGGGCGTGGTAGGCCTGGGCGATCACCTGGTCGGTGAGCCCGGCGCTGTCCCCGGTGAAGCAAAGCTCGCGGTTGAGGCACAGGATGCGGTCGGTGTGGGAACGGATGAGGCTCACGTTGTGGCTCACCATGAGGATGGTGAGCGCGGATTCGCGCTTCAGCCGGCGGAGGAGGTGGAGCAGCGCCTCCTCCCCCTCGCGGTCCACCCCCACCGTGGGCTCGTCCAGGATGAGCAGCTTCGGCCGGGAGACCAGAGCCTGGGCGATGAACACCCGCTGCTGCTCGCCTCCCGAGAGGCGGCCGATGGGGCGGTTGGCCCGATCGGTCATCCCCACCTCCCCCAGGGCCTCCATGGCCCGGGCCCGGTCGCCGGCCCGCGGGAGCCGGAAGAAGCCGACCTGGGGGAAGGTGCCCATCAACACCACGTCCTTGGCCCGGGCCGGGAACTCGCGTTCGAAGTGTTTCGCCTGGGCCACGTAGCCGACGTCCCCGCGACCGCCGTCGAGCCTCCGGGGGTCGCGGCCGAAGATGCGCACCGAGCCCCGATCGGGCTTCAACACGCCGAGGATGACCTGGAGCAGGGTGGTCTTGCCCCCGCCGTTCGGGCCGATGAGCCCCACCAGCTCCTGGGCCCCGATCGAGAAGGTGATGTCCCGAAGGACCTGCCGGCCGTCGCGGCGCAGGGAGACCCCCGCGACCTCGATCACCGGGGGGTCAGGGTTTCGCGGCACCGAGCTGCTCCGCCAGGGACCGCACGTTCCAGCGCAGGAGATCGAGGTAGGTCTCGCGTCCGGGGAGGTCCGGCCCCCCGAGCGGATCGAGCATCTCGACCCGCGCATGGGACTCGTGAGCCACCGTCTCCGCCCCGCGCGCGCTGAGCTGGGGCTCGGCGAAGACGACCTTGGCCCCGCTCCGGGTCAGGATGTCCACGACGTTGCCCAGGCTTCGGGGAAGCAACTCCCCCTCCGGCTGGATCTGGAGGATCGACACCAGGTCCAGATCGTAGCGGCGGACGAAGTCCTGAAACGCCGGGTGGAGGAGGGCGAACGGAACGTCCTTCACCGGGGCCAGGGTCCGTCGCGCCCAGGCGTCGAAGGCGCGAAGGCTGTCCAGGGCCGCCGTCCCCCGGGCCCGGTAGCCCGCGGCGTCGGCCGGATCCACCGCGGCCAGGCTTTCGGCCAGAACGGGAATGAACCGCTCCACCACCTGCAGGTTCAGCCAGAGGTGGGGTTCGTAGCCGGGATCGGGCGCCACCGCCGTCATGGCCAGCTCCCGCGCCGAGTCGCCGATCACCGCCCGGGCGGAGCGCCGCATCCAGCGGTCGGCGTCGCCCCCGGTGTCCACGAAGAGAACGGCGCGCCGGATGCGGTCCACCTCGGAGGGGGTGGGCTCGAAGTCGTGGGGGCTCCGGCCCGGGGGAAGCAATGAAACCACCGGGAGCCGATCCCCGGCCACCATCCGGACCATGGCCGCCAGGGGGGGGATGCTGGCCGCGATCACCGGTGCCGTCGGTTTCCGGGGGGGGGAGCAGGAGCCCAGCGCCCCGGTGAGCGCCAGGGCGATGAGGACCCCTCCGAGGCCTCGAACCGGATTTCCTCCCCAAGGCCGGGGATATGGGCGGCGCGGGACGGCGACGGGGTTTCGGGGACCGGGCGGGATCACGGATTCCTCCTCCATGGCGGCGGATGCCGGGCGCGGCAATCCTAAGCCGGGCTCCCCTTTCTGCCAAGGCGGCCCCCCGGGTGCGCTACACTCCTCTCCCATGCGTCCCCCCCGGGCGCCGCCGCCCGGAAGCCTCGTGAACCCCCGAACCTTTCCGGCATGGGAGCCGGCCGAGGAGCCCATGAAGATCCGCGTCACCAACCTCCGCATGAGCCGTCCCGGAGCCGATCTCAAGCGAATCGTCGCCGAGCGGCTGGGCCTTCCGGTGGAGGAGATCCGCTCCCTGGAAATCGTCAAGACCTCGGTGGACGCGCGGGGGCGCAACCCGGTTCGGGTCCACAACGTGGACCTCGAGGTGGACGACCCCAAGGCGGTGCTCCGGCGGGCGAAGGCGGACGTCCACGTCGGCCCCGCTCCCGAACTCAAGGACGTGGTCTATGCCGGGCCGCGCGCCCGGCTGGGCTCCCAGCCCCTGGTGGTCGGCACCGGCCCCTCGGGGCTCTTTCTCACCCTGGCCCTGATCGAGATGGGCTACAAGCCCCTGGTCATCGACCGGGGCAAGCCGGTCCGGGCCCGCTGGCAGGACGTGAACGCCTACTGGCACCGCGGGGAGCTGAACCCCGAGTCGAACGTGGTGTTCGGGGACGGCGGCGCGGGGACCTTCTCCGACGGGAAGCTCTACACCCGGCGAAACGACCCCCGGAACCCCCACATCCTGAAGACCCTGTCCGAGCTGGCCGAAGCCCCCGAGGTCCTCACCGCGGGAAAGCCCCACCTGGGCACCAACCGGCTGAGCCGGGCGCTCCTGAACCTCCATCAGCGGCTGGGCGCGGAGGGGGTGGAGATCCGGTTCGAGTCCCGGCTCGACGATCTCATCGTGGAGGACGGGCGGGTGCGGGGCGCGGTGGTGAACGGCGAGCGCGTGGAGACCGACACCGTGTTCCTCGCCACCGGCCACAGCTCGCGGGACGTCTACCGCATGCTGCACCGCCTCGGGGTGGCGCTCGAGGCGCGCCCGTTCGCGGTGGGGGCGCGGGCCGAGCACCCCCAGAAGCTCATCAACCGCGCCCAGCTGGGGACGGAGACCCCCGAGATCGAGCCCGCCGACTACATGCTGGCCTACAACGACCGGAAGCGGGGTCGATCGGCCTACAGCTTCTGCATGTGTCCCGGCGGCGAGGTGGTGGCGGCGGGGACCGACCCCCTGGGCCTCACCGTGAACGGCATGTCCTACAGCCACCGGGGTGACGTGTTCGCCAACGCCGCCGTGGTGGTGACGGTGCGGCCCGAGGACTACGGCGGCGAGGGCCCCCTGGCCGGCCTGGAGTTCCAGCAGCGCATGGAGCGCGCGGCCTACCAGGCCGGGGGCGGCGGTCACGTGGCCCCGGCCCAGCGGATCCCCGACTTCCTCGACGACCGCGCCTCCGAGGGCGAGATCCGGACGTCGTTCCGGCGGGGAGTGCGCGCCGGAAACCTGACCCCTCTCTTCCCCGATTTCGTGGTGGCGCTCATGCGCCGGGGCATCCGCCACTTCGGGCGGCTGGTGAGAGGCTACGACGGCGCCGAGGGGGTGCTGATCGGGGTGGAAACCCGCACCTCGGCCCCGGTCCGCATCCTCCGCGATCCGGAGAGCTACCAGTCGGTGAACCTGGCCGGGCTCTACCCGGTGGGGGAAGGGGCGGGCTACGCCGGAGGGATCATGTCCAGCGCGTCGGACGGGTTGCGCGCGGCGGAGCGGGTGGAGGCGCTGCGCTAGTCCGGGCGTTCACCCGGCTCCGTGTCCGCCCGCCGGGGCCTCGACGGGCGATGCTCAAAGCGCCGCCTTCTGATGGATCGACGGGACCACGACCTCGCCGATCCCCGCATCGTCATGGAGCCGCTCGGCGAAGGCCAGGCTCTGGCTCTCCTCCCCGTGGACCACGAACGCCTTCTCCGGCATCCGCTTGAACTCCCGCACCCATGCCATGAGTTCGTTCCGGTCGGCATGGGCGCTGAACTCGTTCATCACCTCGACCTGGGCCTTCCGCTCGTGGGGCTCGCCGAAGATGCGGACCTCGTCCGCCCCGTCCTGGATGCGGCGGCCCAGGGTGTGAACGGCCTGGTAGCCGACGATCAGGATCAGGTTGGCGGGGTCGCCGACGGCGTTCTTCAGGTGATGGAGGACCCGGCCGCCTTCCATCATGCCGCTGGCCGAGATCACGATGAAGGGACCCTTGCGCAGGTTCAGCGCCTTGCTCTCCTCCACGCTCCGCACGTATTCCAGGAGATCGAACCCGAAGGGGTCTCCGGTCCGGCGGAGAACCGCGCGGATCTCCGCGTCGAAGCACTCGGGGTGGCGGGCGAAGATGTCGGTCACGTTCACCGCCAGGGGGCTGTCCACGTAGACCCCCGAGGGCGGAATCCGCTTGGCGCGGATGAGCCGGGCGATGGAGTACACCAGCTCCTGGGTCCGGCCCACCGCGAAGGCGGGGATGATGAGCTTCCCCTTCTCCGCGTGGACCCGGTTGATGATCCCGGCCAGCCGGTCGTCCACGTCCTCGATGGGGGCGTGCTCGCGATCGCCGTAGGTGCTCTCGATGATCAGCGCGTCGGCCTCGGGCGGGGTTTCCGGATCCCGGAGGATGGGAAGGTGCTTTCGCCCCAGGTCCCCGCTGAACACCAGCACGCGCTTCTCGTTTCCCTCGGTGATCTCGAGCTGCACCGTGGACGAGCCCAGGATGTGCCCGGCGTCGTAGTAGGTGGCGGTGATCCCGGGGACCACCGGCACCGGCCGGTGATAGCGGTGGCCCTCCACCAGGGCGATGGCCTCCTCGGCGTCCTCCATGGTGTAGAGCGGCTCCTTGGGCGGCTCGTGCTTCCGCTTGCGTTTCTTGTTCACGTACTCGATGTCGTGCTCCTGGATCTTGGCGCTGTCCCGGAGCATGACGGTGAGGAGGTCGGCGGTGGCCAGGGTGGCGTGGATGGTGCCCTCGAACCCGTTCTTCACCAGGCTCGGCAGCGCCCCGGAATGATCGATGTGGGCGTGGCTCATCACCACCGCGTCGATCTCGCGCGGATTGAACCCGAACTTCCGGTTCAACCGCTCGGATTCCTCGCGCCGACCCTGGAAGAGGCCGCAGTCGAGGAGGATCTTGTGTCCGTTGGCCTGGAGCAGATGGCGCGAGCCGGTCACGCCCCGCGCGGCGCCGTGGAATTCGAGGTGCATGGAACGCTCCCGTCCGTGGATCGAGGTGCGGTGAGGGCGACGATCACCGAGTGTACCCGGGTCCGCCTCCCCGGAACAGCGCCGAAGGCCGGCGGCTCCTTCGACCCGGACCGCCCGGCTCGGGAGGAGCGGACGCCTGCCCCGATCCGACGAGCGGCCTCTTCGACGGGACGGGTGTGAACGGGCATGCTCGGCACTGACGACGTGGTC
>CAYRIJ010000195.1:0-7393 GCA_964424285.1 uncultured bacterium | reverse complement strand
AGGTCGAAGGGGAGGCGGTGGGCCTCGGCCAGCCCCGCCATCATGAAGACCAGGAACCCGAAGAACTGGTGAATCACGAACCAGAGCCCCTTCTGGGCCAGGACGATGTCCTTGAGGCTGAAGGAACCGGCCAGGATCACCACCCCCATGAGCGAGAGCCCCATGAAGACCTCGTAGCTCATGAGCTGGGCGGCGGAACGCATGCCGCCGAGGAGCGCGTACTTGTTGTCCGAGGACCAGCCGGCCAGGATCACGCTGTAGGCCCCCATCGAGGACATGGCGAGGAAGAACAGGAGCCCGATGTCGAGGTCGGGCACCACCCCGATCCCCGGAGCCACGGCCAGGATCGCGAAGGACATGAGGACGGTGGCCACGATGATCCCCGCCGCGATCACGAACACCACCCGGTCGGCGAAGGGGGGGATCCAGTCCTCCTTCATGAAGATCTTGATCATGTCGGCCACGACCTGGAGGAGGCCGAAGGGACCGACCCGGTTGGGCCCGTAGCGGTCCTGCCAGAGGGCGAGGAGACGCCGCTCCAGCCAGATGAGCCCCGCGGCCAGGGTCAAGGCCACCAGGAGCACCCCCACCACGTTCACGAGCGCGGCCACCACCGGGCTCATGACTCACCTCCCGGGCGGAGGGAAATCCACCGGAGGCCGGCGGGAAGCCACGGCATCCCCGGAAGCCCCACCGGCGCGCCCGCCGTCCCCCGCGGAAGCCCGGGCACGATCCGGACCGGCAGGGTGCGGGGGACGCCGCCCAGGTCCGCGGTCACCCGGGCGCCCTCGCCGTCCGCGCCCATCGCCGCCGCGTCCTCGGGGCAGAGGGCCAGATACGGCTCGGGGGCGCGCTCCGCCACCCCCGGCGAGCGGACGCTGAGCTCCTCGGAGCCGAAGATGTGGTGGAGGGGCGCCAGGCGCCACATCCCCTCCCGCGGGGCGAAGGCCTCGGGGATCCGATCGGGGTACTCGGGCGCCCCGCCGTCCCCGGGGTCGATCAGGCGCACCCCCGGATCGCCCTCCCGGAGCGGTCCCCCCACCTCGGCCTGGAACTTGTTCAGCGACTGGACGGAGTTCCACCCCGGAGCCCAGAGATGGGAGAGGAGCGCGGGCGGCGGCGGCCCCTCGTACCCTTCCATGGTGAAGCTCAGGGCCGAGTCGGGGTCCTGGGGGGGCCCGGGCTCGCTCACGTCCACGTCGGCCCGCATGGCGGTCCGGCCGCTGTAGCGGGCGGGCTCCCGGGGGATGCGCGCGCCGGCCACCCGGAACCCGGCCGGGGGCGCGGCGTCGGGGATCCGCCGGAACTCCGGCATCACGTGGGCCAGGTCGCGGACGATGCCGTCCAGGTTCTTCCACGCGGCGCCCTCCCTCCGCCCGGCGGCGTGGAGGAGGTCCCGGACCCAGCGCCAGCTCTCCTGGACGGCGCCGGAAGGAGCGAAGACCCGGAAGAAACGCTGGGCGCGGGACTCGTTGTTGACCAGGGTGCCGTCGGCCTCGGCGAAGGTGCCGGCGGGGAGAATCGCCTCGGCCCGGGCTCCGGTCTCGTGGGCCAGGTAGTCGAGCACGACCACGTGCTCGGCCTTGGCCAGGAACGCGGTCACCCGCTCGGGATCGGCGCGGCGGTAGAGATCGTTCTCGAGGATCACCACCGTGTCCGCGCGCCCGTCCTCGACCGCGGCGAAGGCGTCGTCCAGGGGGCTCCCCCCCATCATGGCCGCGCCGAGGCTGTTCGCCTCGGGGACGACGAGAAACAGGTGGCGGGGGCCCCGGCCCGGCCGCTCCTTCACCCGGGCCAGGGCCGAGGCCACCGCGCCCGCGGCCCGGAGCACCGCCTCGTTCCCCAGGCTCGTCCCCGCGACCACCACCGGCCGCTCGGCGTCCTCGAGTTCCCCGGCGATCGCCGTCGCGGCCTCGGCCAGCGCGTCCGGGAGCCCGTGGGGCTCCGGCGCCGCGGGGTCCAGCGCGTGCGCCACCGCGAACCCCAGCCGGGCCACGTCCTCCGGCGCGGCCCGAAGCGCCCGGCGGACCGCGCGGTCGAGCTTGGTGGGAGCGGGGGTGACCACGGTCACCGGCCCGGTCTCGTCCTGCACCAGCTCGCGTACGGCCGCGTCCTGCCAACGATGGAGCTTCATCGCGTCCACCCGCTTCATCGGCAGTTGCCGCACCGCCTGGCGAAGCGCCAGGTCCAGCATGGGGGCGGTGTTGGTGGCGTCCTCGCCCAGCACCAGGACCGCGTCCGCCCGCTCGATCTCCCGGAGGGAAACCGACTTCGCCGGCCCCCGCCGGAGGATCTCCGCCGCCAGGGCGGTGAGCGCGGCCTCGTCCTTTCCGATCCCCTGATGGAATCGCTCCGGGCCGACCAGCGTCCGGACCGCGTGGTTCCCCTCCAGGGAGGCCCGCGGCGAACCGATCCCGATCACCCGGGACGGGTCCCGGAAGAGCGGAGCCAGGCGGGCGAGGGCCTCCTCCCTGCCGGCCCCCGCCGCCGGCTCGTCCGGACCCCGGGGGAAGAGCGGCTCCCGGATCCGGCCTTCACCGTTCACGAACTCGTAACCGTAGCGGCCCCGATCGCACAGGAAATAGCCGTTCACCTCGCCGTTGTAGCGGGCCCGGATCCGGCGGAGCCCGCCGTAGCGCTCGCCGGGAATGGTGTTGCACCCCAGGCTGCAGTGCGCGCAGATCGAGGGCGCGGTGGTGAGGTCCCACTTCCGGGTGTAGTGCGTCTTCAGGGTCTTGTCGGTGAAGACTCCGGTGGGGCAGACCTCGACCAGGTTCCCGCTGAACTCGCTCTGGAGGGTCCCGTCCTCATAGCGGCCGAAGTACACCGAATCGTGGGCGCCGAAGACGTTCAGGTCCCGCCCCCCGGCGAAGTCCCGGTAGAAGCGCACGCACCGGTAGCAGGCGATGCAACGGTTCATCTCGTGGTTCACGAAGGGACCGAGGTTCTGGTTCCGGTGGGTGCGCTTCAGGAAACGGAACTCGCGGTAATCGTGGCCGCTCATCACCGTCATGTCCTGAAGGTGGCACTCGCCTCCCTCGTCGCAGACCGGGCAGTCGTGGGGGTGGTTCACCATCAACCACTCGATCACCGAGGCCCGGAACCTGCGGGCTTCGGGGTCGGCGATGGAGATCCGCGTCCCGTCGTCGGCCGGGGTCATGCAGGCCATGACCAGCTTGCCCCGGGTGTCGTTCTCGTCCTTGAACTGCTTCACCGCGCACTGCCGGCACGCCCCCACCGAGCCCAGGGCGGGGTGCCAGCAGAAGTACGGAAGGTCGTGGCCCCGGGAGAGCGCCACCTCGAGGAGGTTCTTCCCCGGTTCCGCCGCGTAGGTCCGGCCGTCGATCCACACCCCGCCCATCAGCTCGTCCTCCAGGGACAGCGCCTCTCGGTGATGTGGCGCTCGAAGTCGGCGCGGTAGTGCTTGAGCGCGCTCTGGAGCGGCTCCACCGCCCCCGGGGCCAGGGCGCAGAAGGTGTTCCCGGGTCCCAGGAAGCGGGAGTGAAGCTCCAGCCGGTCCAGGTCCTCCATCTTCCCGTCGCCGTCGTCGATGGCCTGGAGCAGCTTGGCCGTCCACGGGAGGCCGTCCCGGCAGGGGGTGCACCAACCGCAGGACTCCTGGCCGAAGAACTGCATCAGGTTCGCGCACATCGCCACCGGGCAGGTCCGGTCGTCCATCACGATCATGGTGCCGGTCCCGAGCCGGCTTCCCACCCGGGTGGGGCCGTCGAAGTCCATGGGGGTGTCGAGATGCTCCCCGGTCATGAAGTCGGTGGAGGCGCCGCCGGGGAGAAATCCGCGCAACGTGAGCCCGTCCCGCATCCCCCCGGCGCGCTCCATGATGATCTCCCGGGCCGGGGTCCCCATGGGAAGCTCCCAGAGACCGGGGCGCTGGACCTTGCCGCTCACCCCGTAGAGCTTGGTCCCGCCGTCCTTGGTGAGACCCAGCCCCTTGAACCACTCCCCCCCGTTCACCACGATCGGCCCCAGGTTGCAGAGGGTCTCCACGTTGTTGACGATGGTGGGCTTCCCCCAGAGGCCCGAAACCTGGGGATAGGGGGGCTTGGCCCGCGGGTTGGCCGGCTTCCCTTCGAGGGCGTTCAGGAGACCGGTCTCCTCACCGCACATGTAGCGCCCCGCGCTCACGTGGATGTGGAGCTCCAGGTCGTAGCCCGATCCCCGGATGTTCTTTCCCAGATATCCCGCCGCGTAGGCCTCGGCGATGGCCTTCCGGAGCGTCCGCTCCGATTCCCGGTAGGCCCAGCGGAGGAAGATGTAGGCCACATCCGCCTGGATCGCGTAGGCCCCGAGCATCATCCCCTCCAGGAAGAGGTGCGGGGCCTCTTCCATCAGGAGCCGGTCCTTGAACGTCCCCGGCTCCATCTCGTCGGCGTTGGCCACGAAGTACTTGGGCCGGGGGACGTCGTCGCCCATGGGGACGAAGCTCCACTTCATCCCGGTCGGGAACCCGGCCCCTCCGCGTCCACGGAGGTTCGAGTCCTTCACCGCCTGGGTCACCTCCCCGGGCGACATCGAGCCCAGGGCCTTTCGTACCGCCTCGTAGCCCCCCACCTTCTCGTACCCCTTGAGATCCAGGGGTCCTCGGGCGGGATCGATGGTCCGGGTCAGCGGCTTGTCCATGGCTACTCGTACCGCTCCAGGATCTCCCCCACCCGGGCGGGGTCGATGTCCCGGTGGAGGTCGCCGTCCACCATCATGGCGGGGGCGCGGTCGCAGGTGCCCAGGCACGGGATGGGAAGCAGGGTGAACCGGTCGTCGGCGGTCGTCTCTCCGAGGCCGACTTCCAGGCTCTCCCGGAGAGCGGCGAGCAGCGGCCGGTAGCCCACGATCCAGCAGCTCACGCTGTCGCAGACGTGGATCACGTGGCGACCCACCGGCTTCCGGTAGATGAGGTTGTAGAAGGTGGCCACGTTGTCCACCTCCTCCGCGGTCATGCCGAGGTAGGCGGCGACGTCCGTCACCCCGTCGTCGGCCACCCAGCGACGGTGGCGCTGGACCACCTTCAGGGCCTCGATGCAGGCGCTCTTCCTCTGGGGGAGGATCTCGATCTCGCGATCGATCTCCCGCTTCTCATCCGGGCTCAGCATGGCGCCTCGGTTCCCTTCCTCCTTTTCCGCGTTTCCGCGGCTCCTGCGCTCGTCACCGCGCCCATCCTCCCTAGCGGTCCACGTCGGCCAGCACGAAATCCATGGCGCCCAGGATGGCCAACAGGTCGGGCACCATGAGCCCCCGGGCGATCGCCGGGAGCATCTGCATGTGGGGAAACGAGGGGGTGCGGATGCGCGTCCGGTAGGAGTGCACCCCGCCGTCCGAGATCAGGTAGTAGCCGTTGTTCCCCTTCGACGCCTCGATCCCCTGGAACGCCTCGCCCGGGGGAATCACCGGTCCCCAGCTCACCCCCAGGAAGTGGGTGATCAGGGTCTCGATGTCGTGCATGGTCCGGGCCTTGTCGGGCGGGGTGGCCAGAGGGTGGTCGGACTTGTAGGGACCCCCGGGCATGTTGTTCAGGCACTGCTCGATGATCCGAAGGCTCTGGCGCATCTCCTCCACCCGCACCACCGCCCGGTCGTAGCAGTCGCCGTGGGCGGCGGTGGGGATCTCGAAGTCAAACTGCTCGTAGCCCGAATAGGGGCGCGCCTTGCGGAAGTCCCACTCCATCCCGGTGGCCCGGAGCCCGGGCCCGGTCACCCCCCACTCGATCGCGGTCCGGGTGTCGTAGGCCCCGATCCCCAGGGTGCGGTCCTTGAAGATGCCGTTCTTCATGACCATGCCGTCGTACTCGCGAAGCCGCCGCGGGAGGTAGTCGAGGTAGTTCCGCACCATCGTGTCCCAGCCCCGGGGAAGATCCTGGGCGGTACCCCCGATCCGGAACCAGCTCGGGTGCATCCGCCCCCCGCAGACCGCCTCCACGATGTCGAAGATCCGCTCCCGGTCGCTGAACATGAAGAACACCGGGGAGAGCGCTCCCAGGTCCTGGGCGAAGGTGCCGTACCACACCAGGTGGCTGGCCAGCCGGAAGAACTCGCACATCATGACCCGGATCACCTGGGCCCGGGGCGGAACCTCGATCCCGGCCAGCTTCTCCACCGCGAGAACATAGGGGAGGTTGTTCATCACCCCCCCCAGATAGTCGATCCGGTCGGTGTAGGGGATGAAGGAATGCCAGCTCTGGCGCTCCCCCATCTTCTCCGCCCCGCGGTGGTGGTAGCCGATGTCCGGGACCGCGTCCACGATCTCCTCCCCGTCCAGCTGGAGGAAGATCCGGAGCACCCCGTGGGTTCCCGGGTGCTGGGGTCCGAGGTTCAGGAACAGGAACTCGGTGTCGTCGTTCGCCCGCTCCATCCCCCACTCCTCGGGCTTCAGGCGGAGCGCCTCCTGCTCCTCGTCCTCCTTCTCCGGCCAGAGCCGGTAGGGGCCCATCTCGGTGGCCCGGGCGGGATGGTCCTTGCGGAGCGGATGGCCCTTCCAGGTGGGGGGAAGGAGGATCCGGCGGAGGTTGGGATGGCCGTCGAAGGTGATCCCGAAGAGGTCCCAGACCTCCCGTTCGTACCAGTTCGCCGCCGGCCACACCCCGGTCACCGTGGGCAGGCTCGGGGTCTCTCCGGCGAGAGCCACCTTGAGCCGGACGTCGGCGTTCCGCTCGAAGGAGAGGAGGTGGTAGACGGCGGTGAAGTCGCCTTCGTCGCCGGGCTCGCGCCGGGTCCGCATCCGCTCGTCGACCGCGGTGAGGTCGTAGAGCATCCGGTACGGCTTCGGGACCTCCTCCTTCAGGAAACGCGCGACCGTGGGGAGGGCCTCCCGGGGGACCCAGTAGGTGGGCACCTCGTCCCGGGTCTCCTGCTCGCGAAACGCCGTCTCCGGAAACCGACGCTCCAGATCCTCGATGGGGCCGGGATACTTCCCGCCCCGCCGGGGCTCGGCGATTTCCGGAAGGTCGGTGCTCATCGTACGCGCTCGCCTTTCCCCGCGACCCTCATGGCGTCTCCCGCCGGCTCTCGTCCGGAGAGGTCAGATCGGTCGCCCTCGCCCGCTCCGCCCGCTTCAGATCCCGGTTCGACGGCATCGGCGGACGGTGCACGCCCTGGGGACCCACCACCCAGGAGAGGGGGCGCCTCTCGCTTCCCACCGCCTTCTGCAGAAGCAGGAGCCCCTCCATGAACGCGTCGGGACGGGGGGGGCAACCGGGAACGTAGACGTCCACGGGAAGGAACTTGTCCACCCCCTGGACCACGCTGTAGATGTCGTACATCCCGCCCGAGTTCGAGCAGGAGCCCATCGAGATCACCCAACGTGGCTCCATCATCTGCTCGTACAGCCGCTTGATGATCGGCGCCATCTTGATGAAGGGGGTGCCGGCGGTGACCATCACGTC
>CAYRIJ010000194.1:3198-7426 GCA_964424285.1 uncultured bacterium | reverse complement strand
AGGTGGGGACCAACCCCGACCGCTACGACCAGGTCTACCTGACCTGGGTCGACGCCACCTATACCCGCCGGTTCGATGCCGGAGGGAATCCGGCGGAGTTCTCGATCGACGCCGGGGCCTCGGGGCGGACGGTGCGGGTGTCCCGCCCCCCCTCCGGCGCTCCGCTGGTGCTCGACGTCACCGACCCGCGAAATCCGCGCCGGCTCACCGGGGTCCGGGTCTCGGGATCGGGGACGGGGGCGATCGGGGAGTTCGCGGTCGGCTCGGACGCGGCCCGGACGGTGGCGCTGGCCTCGGACGACGACCTCCTGAGCCCCGCCGCCGGCTCCTATCGCGACGATCCGCCGGCGGGGGAGAGCGGAAGCCCGACCTGGCTTCGGGACGCGACCTCGGGCGTGGATTACGTCCTGGTGGTGGGGGACGGATTCGAGGACGCGGCGGAGGTTCTCGCCCAGTGGAGGCGGAACCACCTTCTCGGCATCACCGGGAGCCGTCCCGCCCGGGTCCGGGTGGTCCGGGTGAGCGACATCATGGACGAGTTCACCTGGGGGATGTGGGATCCCATCGCCATCCGCTACTTCCTGGAGTACATGTACCGGTACTACGGACCCGGCACGGACCGCCTCTCCTACTGCGTCTTCCTGGGCGATCACACCTACGATCCGCGGGACTTCCACCAGAACGGGGTCCACGACATCGTGCCTTCCTGGGAGGACAACCGGAGCGACCTCAGCTACATCCGGTACGGAAACGTCCAGTACGCCACCGACGATCCCCTGGCCCGGTTCGACGGTTACGACAGCGGGCTCTACGACAACTACACCGATCTCATCCTGGGGCGGATTCCCGCCCGGTCCGCGACCCAGCTCCGGAACATCATCGAGCAGAAGATCAAGCCGGCGGAGGAGACCCCGTCCTACGGGCCCTGGCGGACCAAGGCGATCCTGGTGGCCGACGACTACTGCCAGGGACGCGACTCCGACTCGGCGGGCTCCACCCACATGCCGATCTCGGAGGCGGTGGACTCGGTCATCCCCTTCGTATTCGATCGCTCCAAGATTTACCTGTACGAATACGGGGAAACCTGTACCTATGACTCCAAGCCGGCGGCCAAGCGGGCGCTCCTGGACGCCTGGGACGACGGGGCCTGGCTGGTGAACTACGTCGGTCACGGGGGGGACGTGGTCATGGCCGACGAGCACGTGTTCGACGTCGCCGACGTCCCCGTTCTCACCAACGAGGGGCGCCTTCCGGTGCTCGGGGCCTTCTCGTGCAGCGTGGGCAAGTTCAACAAGCCGATGCAGGAAGGGATCGGCGAGGGGCTGGTGCTCCAGCCCCGGACCGGAACCATCGTGTCCGCCGCCGCCACCCATCTCACCAGCCCCGGGAACAACAAGCTCCTGAACCAGGACTTCATGCGCCGGCTCTTCCCCGGCGGGAACCCGGTGCCGTCCGTCCCCATCGGGGCCGCGCTCATGGAGGCCAAGCGCCTCCAGGCCAACGAGAACGACAAGTATATCTGCCTGGGGGATCCGGCCAGCCTCCTGAGCGTGCCGGGGTCCGAGCTCTCGGTGACCGGCCCCGACACCCTGAAGGCCGGGGCCACTCCCGAGTACCTGGTCCGCCGGGAAGGCGGCGCGGGAACCGGCGGGACGCTGGACGTCCTGGCCCAGGGCCCGAGGATCCTTCGCTCCAAGAACTCCCAGGGTCAGCCGATCCCGGGCTTCGCCCTCGGCTCCGGGTACCGGCTCCCCGGGGCGCGGCTCTTCAGCGGCCGGTCGGCGATCACCGCGGACAGCGCCTCGGTGGCTTTCACCGTGCCGCGCTCGATCCGCGAAGGGGAGGACGCCCGGGTCCGGATCTACGCCTCGGGAACCGGCTGGGATGGGTCGGGGATCATCGGCCCGCTGCCCACCGATCCCCGTTCCGCCGGGGCGGTGGACGACACCACCGGCCCGGCCCTGAGCTTCGGCTCGTCCTCCACCGAGGTGTCGGCCGGCGACGAGATGGATCTCCAGCTGGAGGATCCCTCGGGGATCAACCTCACCCGGGCGTTTCCGGTGTTTTCCATCCTGCTCAAGGTCTTCGATCCCGACGGGCTGGAGCTCCTGCGTCTGGACCTCACCGATCGGTTCCAGTACGACGAGGGGAGCCACACCCGCGGCCGGGTGGTGTTCAACGTCCCCGATCTCGTGCCCGGGACCTACGACTTCGTGGTGACCGCGGCCGACAACAACGGGTTCACCTCCCGCCTGACCGCCACCTTCCAGGTCGGCGGCGCCGGGCGTGGGGCGGCCTTCGGCGACGTGCTGGCCTATCCCAACCCGTTCGCTCCCGAGCGGGAGTCCACCCGGGTGATGTTCACCCTGAGCCGGGGGGCCCGGGTCACCGCGCGGGTCTACTCCGTGGCCGGGCGCCTGGTGTGGAAGGACGAGAAGACGGTTTCGGCGGGGCCGAACGCCTTCCTGTGGAACGGGAGGGACCGGGGCGGGGACCGGGTGGCCAACGGGGTCTACCTGGTCCAGCTCGAGGCCCGTCCCACCGGAGGGGGGGCCGCCGCGAAGCACCTGGAACGGGTGGTGGTGCTTCGCTGATTCCGGCAAGCAATTGCCGGGCAAGGTCATGGCAGGTTCGCTCTGGACCCGGTCCGCGGACCTCTGGTAGGCTGTTCGGCCGCCCCCCGGCGGTAACCTTTTGGGAACCCGGCGAGCCCGCCAGGGTTCAACCAGCCAGCACGGGGGACTGTTGTGCCCCGCCCAGGAGGACCGCGCCCATGAGACTCTGGTACCGTCTAGCCCGCCCCCTCGCCGTGGCCGTCGCTCTCGCTACCGCTCTGGCTCCGGCGACCGCGTTCGCCGGGAGCACCGCGGGAGCGGCCTCCCTCCAGATCCCCCCCGACGCCCGCGCCGAGGGGATGGGACGGTTCTTCAACGCCGTCGCCGACGACGCCTTCGCCCCCTGGTGGAACCCGGCCGGACTCGCTTTCCTGAAGGGCTGGAACGCCGGCCTCATGCACGCCAAGCTCGTGCCCGGTCTGGCCGACGACGTCTACTACGAGTACCTGGGGGTCACCAACAGCGTGGAGGGCTGGGGCGGGGTGGCCGGCACCTTCACCTACCTGAACTACGGGACCAGCCAGGCCACCAACCCCGGCTCCTCCGAAGCCATCGGCACCTTTTCCTCCTACGAGTTCTCCCCCTCGATCGCGCTGGGAACCACGATCCTTCCCAACGTCGGCGTGGGTGCGAACCTGAAGCTGATCCACGTGAGCCTCGCCCCCGAGCAGTACGCCGGCCAGGGCGCGGGTAGCGGAACCAGCTTCGCCGTGGACCTGGGCGGCCTCTACCGGATGCAGCACCAGTCCGACAACGTCTTCGGGATGGGCGCGGGAACCATGAGCCTCGGCCTCGGGGCCACCGTGGCCAACCTCGGTCCGGACATCTCCCTCACCCAGGGCAAGAAGTCCGACCCCATGCCCCGCAACCTGAAGGTCGGGCTGGCGGTGGGCGCGAAGATTCCCGAGTCCTACTCCTTCCTGGCCGGGTTCTCGGTCGAGAAGAACCTGGTGTTCAGCGACATCCCGGACAGCATCCGGGCCAAGCTCAACTTCGCCGACAAGCACGACGTGATCATGAGCGGCGGGTTCGAACTCGGCCTCATGGACCTGGTGTTCGGCCGCGTCGGCTACATCTACGACGATCCGGGCGAGATCAAGAACTGGACCTTCGGGGCCGGTTTCCACCTGAAGGAGTTCGGGCTCGACTTCGCGTCGATCCCCCAGGCCAAGGACCTGGACCGGGTGAGCAAGATCTCGCTGGTCGCGGCGTTTGACTGAGAGGGTTCGCCCCCGGGCCCGGTTCGCGGTAATCGTCCTGGGGCTCCTCGTCCCGGTCCTGGCCGGGGCCGACACGCCGCGGCACGTGGTGGTGGTGGGCCGGTCGCACGACGCTCACTCCCGGGCGGAACGGCTCGGGATCCTCGATGCCCCGGCGGGACGGACGCCGGCGCCCCCCGGGACCGGAACCGCCCTCGAACCGCGGATCTTCCCCCACGACCTCTTCCAGCCCGGGGCCGCGCGCCCCTCGTTCCGGCCGGTCCGCGACCTCCTGCGGGACGGGCTGGCCGCCGCCGCCGCCGATCCCGGCCCCGACACCGTCCGGGTGGCGCTCATGCGGGTGGACTTCCTGAAGGATTCCCGCGGGGCGACCACCACCACGACCGACGGGCG
>CAYRIJ010000194.1:0-3098 GCA_964424285.1 uncultured bacterium | reverse complement strand
TTCGACGACTTCGACGCCTACGTGGTGGCCCACGCCGGGGCCGACTACCAGAGCGACGTGAACCGGGACACCCCCGACGACATCCCCACCTTCACCCTGAGCCTGGCCGATTCCATCGCGACCGGGACCGGGAAGGTGGGGCGGGTCCTGGTGCTTCCCGAGACCTCGGTTCAGGACGACTATCTCGGGGCCCTGAACGGAACCTTCGCCCACGAGTTCGGCCACGTGCTGGGGCTCCCCGACCTCTACAACATCTGCAACGGGCTCCCCCAGGTCGGGTGGTGGAGCCTCATGGACAGCGGGGAGAACATCCGCTCCATCA
This sequence comes from uncultured bacterium, assembly GCA_964424285.1. Taxonomy (GTDB): domain Bacteria; phylum Eisenbacteria; class RBG-16-71-46; order JABDJR01; family JABDJR01; genus CAVSKL01. Next base: position 2,776 of record CAYRIJ010000194.1, on the reverse strand, counting down.
TCGCCGACGTGGTCGACGGGGACACCCTGGAGTACGAGGCGGCCGGGGTCTTTCCCACCAGCTTCGATCCCTGGTGCAAGCTCCAGATCTTTCCCAAGGCCATGGCGCCCCGGCTGATCGGGGAGACCTGGCAGGAGGCCCTGGAGGCGGTGGAGCTGAACCCCCGCATTCCCTACGTCTCCCTCGATCCCACCGAGACGTTCCTGATCGAGAACCGGGCCCTGGACCTGGACGGGAACGGGTTCCCCTACGTGCGCGCGGACTCCACCACCGGGGTCTTCCTGGGCCCGGTGGACGATCCCCAGGGCTCGGATCCGGTGGGCCACCTGGAGTACGACGCGGTGCTTCCCGGTGAGGGCATCCTCATCTGGCACGTGGACGACAAGATCCTGGGGCCGGCCCTGGCCGGCCAGGACCTGGGTGACGGCTGCCCGGGAGGCATCAACCTCTACACCGGCTTCCGGGGACTCTCGGTGGTCGAGGCCGACGGGATCTCCGACCTGGGGCGCCCGGCGCTCCTCCGCTACCTGGGAAGTCCCGAGGATCCGTTCTTCCTGGACAACAACCCGCTCTTCGCGCCCGGCACCGTGCCCGGGACCGCGGCCAACGACGGCGCCTGGACCGGGATCCGGGTGGAGATCACCTCCAACCCGGGCCGGGTGATGGGGATCAAGATCGAGCGCCCCCTGGCCCGGGACGGCTGGCCGCGGCTCCTCCCCTTCGACGACGAGGTGAAGAGCAACGTGGGGAATCTCGCGGTGCTCGATCTCGACGCCGCGACCGGCGGCTCGAGCCCCGAGATTCTCTTCACCCTCGATCAGGCGCGTACCGGCCCTCCCCCCGCCACCCTCCGCGGTCTGGGGGCGATCCGCGCCGACGCCACCCCCTACGTGGACACCCTCTTCGCCCGTACCAACGCCCGTATCCTGGGGATGGCGACCTCGTCGTCCTTCGTGTTCACCACGGGCCGGCCCGGGGAGCGGGTGATCGCGCTGTCCGTGAACGGCGGCGCGGTGGAGCTCTACCGGCCCGGCGGACGGCCGCTCATCCGGGTGGCCGGGCCGGCGGTGACCGCGCCCGCCCAGACCCCGCCGGTCCTCTATCACCGGACGAACTCCACCAGCCTGATCCTCTACGGCACCCAGGCCGGGCTGGTCGCCCTGCGTCCCCGGGACGGAACCACGGATTACGAGACGGAATCCTGGCCGGTCACCGGCACCGGGGGGGCGATTCCCGTGGGCGCGCCGGTCGTCACCCCCTACCGCGCCTACTCCCTTCCGCTGGGTCCGCCGGGGCCGGACGCCCCGCCTCCCCAGACCGCGGCCCTGGCCTACACCGGCGGCCGGGTCGAGTTCTTCGACGTCAACAACCCGGGTAGCGCGTTCTCCGCCCATCGGTTCTCGACCGAGGTGGCCCACATCCTGGGCGCCAACTGGCCCTCCGTCGACTCCGGTCTTCTGGACCCGAACCTGTCCGGCCTCGGCGATGCCTTCGCGGTGTTCACCCAGGACACGGTGGCGGTGATGAACGGGGACATCGTCACCGCCTGGAAGCTCCCCGCGCCGGTCACCGTCGCTCCCGCCCTGGGCGACCTGGACGGGGACGGGGAGCCGGAGATCGTGGCGGTGAGCGACGCCGGCGACGTCTTGGCATGGAACGCGGACGGGAGCCCGGTGGTCGGGTGGCCGCGCGCCGTCGAGGCCCCGGTGCGGGACCTGAAGCTCGCCGACCTCGACGGCGACGGCCGGCTGGACGTGCTGGTCCTGGATCACCACGGGCGTTTCGTGGGCTTCGACGGCCGGGGAAAGCTCCTTCCGAATTACCCGCGCGCCTGCGGCACCTATCCGGTCCGCTCGGCCTGGCTGGCCGCCCTCGATCCCGCCGATCCCTCCCAGGGGCTCACCTGGGTGGCCACCCTGGACAACGGGGCGCTGGTCGCCCAGCGGTTCCCCCAGGCGCGGGTGGTGGCCGGAGATTGGCGCATGCCCGGAGGCCGCCCCGAGGGGGGCGCCATGCAGGACGCCGTTCCCAACCCACAGGCCCAGGGCCCCGACCTCGGCCCCGACCGGCTCCTGGTCTACCCCAACCCGGCTCGGGGGGACGGGGTGGAGATCCGTTTTCTCCTCGATCCGGGGGAGACGGCGGCGATCACGCTGCTGGATCTCACCGGCCGCGAGCTGAACGGTCTCCGCATGGAGCCGCGGACCGCGTTCCACGCCGGGGAGAACGCCGCGCGCTGGGACCTTCACGGGGTGGCGCCGGGCCTCTATCTCTGTCGCCTGGAGCGGGAGGGGACGGGAGGAAAGCACGTGGACCTGGCCAAGATCGTGGTCGTGCGTTGACCGGGACGGTCGAGGCGGCCCGGGGCCGCGAGCCGAATCCGGACTCTCGCCCGGGCCTGAAACCCCGGGCGATTCGGGGGGTATGGAACACCATGAGACACGCCGGGATGAGATCCTCGTGGACGGGGACGGCGCTTCTGGCCGGCGCGGCGCTGGTTCTGTTCGCCGCGCCCGCCCGGGCGGCGGACGACGGCGGCCGGCTCTATGCGGCCATGGCCCGGGGTGAGGCGCGGCCGGGTCTCGGGGCCGGGACGCCGCCGGCCTCCCGCTGGGCCCCCTCGGATCTCGGCGGGGCGGCGGGCGCGCGGCGGGGCCGCTCGGTTTCCCCGGCGGTGGCCGGCCTCCTCTCCGCCCTGGTGCCGGGGGCGGGACAGCTCGTCCAGGGCCAGTCCCGGGGATGGGCGTACCTGGGGGTCGAGGGAGCGGCGTGGTTC
>CAYRIJ010000193.1:0-7442 GCA_964424285.1 uncultured bacterium | reverse complement strand
CATGGCCGGAGACTAGCGCAACCCGGGGGGTTCGGGGAGGGGGTGGCCGGCGCCGGTCCGGGCGCCGCAACACCGGCGAACGGACCGGGCGGCCCGCCCGGCGTCACCGCAGGAACAGCACTCCCACCCCGGCCACCGCCACCAGCGCTCCCGCCGCCGCCCGCCGCGACACCTTCTCCTTCTGCAGGAAGATGAGGAGCGGGAGCACCAGGACCGGCGTGGTCGCCATCAGGGTGGCGGCGATCCCCGTCTTGGTGAGCCGCACCGCGACCAGGGAGAGCCACACCCCGAAGACCGGTCCCACGAAGGTGGCCCCCAGCGTGGCCCACCGCGCGGTCGGGTCCCGGAGGAGCACCGGAAGCGAGCGAAACCTGCCGGTGACCAGCGCGAGCGTCCACACCCCCGCGGTGGCCGCGGCCATGCGGATGGCGGTGGCGGGGAGGGGGTCGACGACGGTGCCCATTCCCACCTTGGATAGCACCAGGCCGAGCCCTTGACCCAGGGCCCCCAGAACTCCGAAGGCCACTCCCCGCACCCGGTATCCCCGCGGGATGGGGGTCGGCGAGCGCTCGAGCACCACCCACGTCACCCCGGTCATGATGAGGGCCATGGCCAGCCAGGCCACCGGCCGGAGGGTTTCTCCCAGGAGCGGGATGGCCAGGAGGGCGGCGAAGGGGGGAGCGAGGGTCATGAGCAGGGTGGCCAGCCTCGGGCCGACGAACACCAGCGCTTCGAAGAGAGCCCAGTCCCCCAGGGTCAGACCGATGAGCCCCGAAACCGCCAGGATGACCACGCTCCGGGAGCCGGCTCCCGGCGCCCAGGCCAACCCCCGGGTGGCCAGGAGGATCAGGCTCAGGGCGAGAAGGGCCAGGGTGATCCGGGCGAGGTTGAGGGCGAAGGAGCCCGCCCGCCGCCCGGCGATGGTGAAGAGGATGGAACCGGCGGCCCAGAGGGTGGCCGTGGTGAGGGCGGCCAGTTCGCCGAGGAGGGGCATGGGGATCGAGGCGGAGCCGGGCTAGTCCCCGGAGATCGCCGAAGCCTCCTCCACCGAGGCGGTGATGCCCGCCCGGCGAATCAACGCGTCCACTGCCTTCAGGATCCGGGTGTGGCCCGTATCGTCCAGGAAGTTCACCCGGGCCTCGTTCCGGGAGAGGGTCCAGGTCGCGGTGGGGCGGCTGTCGACATAGACCAGGCCGATATCCTCGCCGACGACCTCCGCCGGGTGGTAGCGGGTCTTGTAGGCGAAGAGCAGGGGATCCCCCGGCGGAATCACCACCAGTCCCCGGGTCCGGCTCTTCCGGAAGTGGATCATCTCCTCCAGGTCGCGGGGCTTCATGAAGGTGTTGAGGGGGTCGCCCTCGATCTGGACCTCGTCCACCCGATGCTTGGCCATCAGGCGGCGCGCGGCGGCCACCGTGACCCCCAGCCATGCCGCCAGGTCCGACGCCTCGCAGGGGCCGTAGGAGGACAGGTAGCGTCCGACCAGGGCGTGGTAGTCACGGTCGGCCTCCACCACCTTCCCCAGGTACTCCTTGGCCCAGGTGAACACCACCTGCTGTCCGTCGCCCTCCTTCCAGACGATCTGTCCGGCCTGGGCCGCTTCACGCAACATGAAGAGCCGGGTGGTGGCGTCGGGGATGGCGTCGCGCAGCCCGTCCCGGGAGATGTCGTGGGGACAGAGGCGCTTGAGCAGCCGGAGCCGCGCCGCCGGGGTGAGGTTGGAGCGGGTGTCCAGGAACCGGCGCCATCGGGGGGCGGAGATCCCGGCCGCGGCCAGGTAAACCGACAGCTCGCTCGTGGGGACGATCTGGAGCGCCCCCCGGACTCCCCAGGTCCGCACCACGGTATGCCTGTCCTGGAGGGCCTTGAGGAGATATTCGGGAGTGTAGTCGGGAAGGCGGGCGGCCAGGGCGAGGTGGGCCTGCTCCATCCGGTCGCACCGGATTCCTCCGAGGGCCGACACCAGGGGGGCGGGGGACTTCCGGTTGTGGAACTCGTCTCCGAGGAGACCGGTCTCATGGGCGGTGCGGGCGAACATCTGCAACGGGGAAACTGCTGGAACCGCCAAGGGACCTCCTCGTCTGGGTGGGCGGGGAACCCGGAACCGCGGCACGGGACGCCGTCGGCCCCCCGGGGCCGCTTCCTTCGGCACCATGCCAACTTACAACCCACCGGCACGGTTTGGGAATACCCCAATGCCGGGGGAGCCGGCGCCGGAAGGGGTTGGGCGGGAGTCGGGGACGCGGGTCGGGGGCCTGGAGACGCCGTGGCGGGACCGTGGGGAAGGGGTGCGAGGCCCGAGGCATCTCGGCCCGCCGACCCTCCGGGGGGGAGTCACAGGGGGAACCGGGTTGGGTTATAGTCATCGGATGGACCGGTCCAATCCGGACTTTTTCGGAGGTGAGCGCGCGTGATCAAGTACTCCACGGACCACCGTGGGAAGACCCTGGCCATCCTGGTGGGCGGCGGACCCGCGCCCGGCATCAACGGGGTCATCCGATCGGTGACCATTCAGGCCATCAATTCCGGGCTCAAGGTGATCGGCATCTACGACGGTTTCCGCTGGCTCATGGAGGGGGACTCCAGCCGGCACACCGAGCTCCACATCGACGACGTCTCCCGCATCCACTACGACGGCGGCTCCTACCTCCGCACCTCGCGCGCCAATCCCACCAAGAGCCAGGAGAAGCTCGAATCGGTGGTCCACGCCCTGAGCGAGCTGGGAGTGGACTACCTCGTCACCATCGGCGGCGACGACACCGCCACCAGCGCCATGAAGATCGACAGCCTGAGCGGGCCCCAGATCCAGGTGGCCCACGTCCCCAAGACCATCGACAACGATCTGCCCCTCCCCGGCCACATGCCCACCTTCGGCTACGAGACCGCGCGGCATTTCGGGGTGGGGATCACCCAGGCCATCATCGTGGACGCCCAGACCACCACCCGCTGGTACTTCCTGGTGTCCATGGGCCGGAAGGCCGGCCACCTGGCCCTGGGGATCGGCAAGGCCGCCGGCGCCACCCTCACCCTGATCGGGGAGGAGTTCCGCGACCGGAAGATCTCCCTGGCCACCCTGGCCGACATCCTCGAGGGTTCGGTGATCAAGCGCATGGCCATGGGACGGCCCTACGGGGTCGCGGTCCTGGCCGAGGGGCTCTCGGAGCGGCTGGACCCGGAGGAGCTGACCCGGAACGCGGAGATCGAACGCGATTCCCACGGGAACATCCGGTACGGGGAGATCGAGCTGGGGCGGATGCTCAAGAACGAGGTGCGCCGCCGGCTCAAGGAGCGCGGCATCAACGTCACCATCGTGGACAAGGACATAGGTTACGAGCTCCGGTGCGCCGATCCCATCCCCTTCGACCTGGAGTACACCCAGGATCTGGGCTACGCCGCGGTCATGTACCTCCTGTCCGGCGGGAGCGGGTCCATCGTGACCATCGACCGGGGGCGGCTGATCCCCATTTCCTTCGCCGACATGCTGGACGAGAAGACCGGGAAGGCGCGGATCCGCGAGGTGGACATCGACAGCGACTCCTACCGGGTCGCCCGCCACTACATGATCCGGCTCGAAGACGCGGACTTCGGGGACCCCAAGGCGGTGGCCCGTCTGGCCACCATCGGGCGGATGCAGCCCGCGGAGTTCGATCGCAAGTTCCGCTACCTCATCAACGATCCGCCGGTGCGGCCCGCTTCGGGGGACGGCGCCGGGGAATTCTCCGAGGCTCCGGTACCCGGTTCCCGGACCTCGGATGAGGAGCGGGCGAGGCGCTAGAACGGGTCGTTCACCGGACCGCGGACCCCCGACGCCGGGTGACGGGCACCCCCGGAGATGAACGGCACGACGACGACGTTGACCCGGAGGGCGATCATGTTCCGATCCGTTGACGACTTCATGCAGTCCTACGAGACCCTCACCTCGGGAACGGAGCGGGTTCTGGCCGCCCTCACCGACGAGAACCTGGACCGGGCGGTCACCGACGAGCACCGCACCCTCGGGCAGCTGGGCTGGCATCTGGTGGCCACCATCCCCGAGATGATGAACCGGACCGGGCTCGGGATCTCGTCGGTGGATCCCCATTCCCCGCCGCCGGCCACCGCCGCCGCGATCCAGGAGGGATACCGCGAAGCCAGCCGGGAGCTCATGGGCGCGATCCGGGCGACGTGGACCGACGCGACCCTCCTCGAGAGCGACGACATGTACGGTCAGCGGTGGCCCCGCGGAACGACCCTGCTTGCCTTCATCCACCACGAGATCCATCATCGCGGGCAGATGACCGTGCTGCTCCGCCAGGCCGGAGCCCGGGTGCCCGGGGTGTTCGGCCCGGCCAAGGAGGAGTGGGCCCAGTTCGGGATGGAGGCTCCGGCGTACTGAGCGCGCATCGCCGGGCGGTTCCCCCGCCCGGGGGCACCGTTCCCGGCCGCGGGCTCACGGGAGAACCATCGGGGGTGAGCTTCGATGCCGCGACGCGCTGAACGCCGGCGGAAGCCGGCCGAGCCGGCCTCGGTCCACGAGCGCATCCGCGCGGTGGCGCGATCGATCCCCAGGGGCAAGGTGGCCTCCTACGGCCAGATCGCCCGCATCGTGGGGTGCACCCCCCGCCTGGTGGGCTACGCCATGGCGTCACTCCCGAGCGATTCCGACGTACCTTGGCAGAGAGTGATCAACTCCCAGGGGCGGGTGAGCCCCCGGGGCGCCGGCGACGGCGGCCTGGTCCAGCGGAAGATCCTGGAACGGGAGGGGATCCGGTTCGACGCCTCGGGTCGGGTCGACCTGGAGCGGTTCGGATGGGAAGGCCCGGAATAGGCCGGGGTATTTCCATTCCGGGCATCGCGGACGGGGAAGGAACGCCCTCATGTACACTCTGACTCGTGGACGGATCTTTGCGGCGGCTCTGGCCGTCGTCCTCCTGCCGGCGGGGGTTCTCGGCCTTTGGGGCCGGAAGCCCGCGCCGGCCGAAAGCGCCGGCGCCACGGAAACCGGGACGGCGTGCGCGGTCCCCCCGGGCCTCCTCGCCGGCGCCTCGCCGGGGGCGGCCTGCGCGGCCCCCGACGGAGTGAAGGAGCAGGCTTCCATGTCCTCGACCCACGACGCGACGACCGCGGGCCCCGGCGCCCGCGCCTCCGTGCTTCCGGCCATCGATCGGGCGGTTCCCGCGCGAACGGAGCTGGCCACCTTCGCCATGGGGTGATTCTGGGGACCCGACTCCCGGTTCGGGAGTCTCCCCGGCGTCGTCCGCACCACCGTGGGGTACACGGGGGGGACCAAGGCGCACCCGACCTATCACAGCCTCGGGGATCATTCGGAATCGATCGAGATCGAGTACGACCCGGCGCGGATCTCCTACCGGGATCTCCTGAAGGTCTTCTGGGCCGGCCACGACCCGACCGCGCGTTCGTGGAGCAAGCAATACAAGGCGGCGGTCTTCTACCACGATGAGAAGCAGAAGCGTCTGGCCGAGGAGACGCGGGACGAGATCGCCGGACGGCTGGGGAAGACGGTGCGGACCGAGATCCTCTCCGCCGGGGAGTTCACCCCCGCCGAGGACTACCACCAGAAGTACTGGCTCCGCCAGGTGAAGGGGCTCATGCGGGAGTTCCACGCCATGTATCCCGACGAACGGGACTTCGCCGCCTCCACCGCGGCGGCCCGGGTGAACGGGTTCGTGGGGGGGAACGGGAGCCGGGCCGAGCTCAGATCGATCGCCGACCGCCTGGGGCTCTCTCCCGAGGCCCTGAAACTCCTCCGCTCCTTCGCGGGCCGGAGCGCGCTCCCCTGATCCAGGCGCTTTCCGCGGGACCGGGGGAGGCATACCGGATCCGACGCGGGGGCGGGAGGACCCGTAGAAGGCCATGTTCTCATCGCGGTTCAGTCACGATCTGACCCCCGAGGCGCTGAGCGAGGTGCTCGACGCCCATCGCCTGGCCGGGACCGAGCTTCTCGACCTCACCGAAACCAACCCCACCCGGGCCGGGTTCGACTACCCCGGGCCGGAGATCCTGGGCGCCCTCGGGGACCCGGGGGCGCTGGTCTACGAGCCCTCGCCGCGAGGGCTCCGCGCCGCCCGCGAGGGGGTGGCCGACTACTACCGGAGCCTCGGGCGGCGCGTGGACCCCGACAGCATCTTCCTCACCGCGAGCACCAGCGAGGCCTACGCCTTCGTGTTCAAGCTCCTGGCCGATCCCGGCGACGAGATCCTGGTTCCCCGGCCGAGCTATCCCCTGTTCGAGCTTCTGGCCGGGCTGGAAGGCCTGAAGCCGGTCCAGTACCCGCTCCGCCGCCGCGCCGGGGAGGGCTGGCGGATCGACCTGGATCACCTTCGCGCCTCGATCATCGATCGCACCCGGGCGGTGGTGGTGGTGAGCCCCAACAACCCCACCGGCTCGTACCTTCGCCGCCACGACCTGGCCGAGCTGAACCGGATGGGCGCGGGGAACGGGATCGCGCTGGTGGTGGACGAGGTGTTCATCGACTATCGCGCCCGGTCCTTCGGCGCGCCCGTCGAGACCGCGGCGGGAAATCCCGTCGCCCTCACCTTCGTCCTGAGCGGGCTCTCCAAGGTGGTGGGGCTTCCCCAGGTCAAGCTGGGATGGATCCAGGTGAGCGGTCCGGACGATCTGGTCACCCGCGCCATCCAGCGCCTGGAGTTCATCGCCGACACGTATCTTTCGGTCTCGGGTCCGGTCCAGCACGCCGCGCCGGCGCTGCTCGCGCTCCGCGAGGGCATCCAGGCCATGATCCGGGAACGGGTGGAGGCGAACGAAGCCGTGCTACGGGAAAGCTGGCGCGCGCTCCCCGGCGCGAGCGTTCTCCCGCGGGAGGGAGGATGGTACGGGCTGGCCGTCCTCCCCGAGGGAGTCGGCGACGAGACCGCGGCGCGGCTCCTGCTCGAAGAGGAGAACGTGGTCGTCCATCCCGGCTACTTCTACGACATCGAGGAGGAGAACGTGCTGGTGCTGAGCCTTCTCACCCCGCCCGGCGTGTTCGCGGGGGGGCTGGCCCGGGCCGCCGCCCGCCTCGGGCGCGTCCCCCGATGAACCGTCCCCGGATCAAGATCTGCTGCATCATGAACCGGGAGGAGGCGCGCCTGGCCGTGGCCCACGGGGCTTCGGCCCTGGGGCTGGTCTCGGAGATGCCCAGCGGTCCCGGGGTGATCCCGGAGACCGAGATCGCGGCCATCGCCGACGCCGTTCCCCCCGCGGTGGCGACCTTCCTCCTCACCAGCCTCCGCGACGTGGAGGGGATCGCCGCCCAGGCGCGCCGCTGCCGCACCGACACCGTCCAGCTCTGCGACCGCCTGGAGCCCGGCGCCCATCGGGCGCTCCGGGAGCGGCTCCCCGGGGTGCGGATCGTCCAGGTGATTCACGTTCGGGGGGAGGAGTCGATCGCCGAGGCCGCGGCGGCGGCGCCTCACGGGGACGGGATTCTCCACGACACCGGA
>CAYRIJ010000192.1:0-7600 GCA_964424285.1 uncultured bacterium | reverse complement strand
CTCCCTCGCCCGGACGGACGCGCCCGCCCGCCCGAGGCCTCGTCGCCCGATGGTCGCCGGCTCCACCGCGCCGGGGCGCCTCGTCGCGGCGAACAGTGTACCCGGTTTTACGCCGCCCGCCGCCCCCCGGCTCCCCCCGATAAGGCGGGGCCGCCGCGAACAGCGCGCGACGGCCCCGGGGCACCTCCGGCCGAAGCCGGTGCGGATGCGGTCGATGGACTACTTCTCGAGCCCGTCCAGTTCCGGGGCGAAGGCCGCCCGCGTGCGCTGGCGGATCGGCCCGAACTGGGGTTCGATGGGCGGGCGCTCCTGGTGGAGCTTCATGACCTCCTGGATGGCCCGGTCGAGCTGGGGATCCTTCCCCTCCGCCACGTCCTCGGGCATGTTCTGGACCTCGATGTCCGGGTCCACGCCGTGGTTCTCGATGGCCCACCCCGCGCCCGGCTCCCACCAGGCGAACTCGGGCTGGGTCACCAGCCCGCCGTCCACGGTCTGCTTGTCCCCGCGGATCCCCACCACGCCGCCCCAGGACCGCATCCCGATCACCGGGGCCAGCTTCTCGAGCTGGATGGCCGCGGGGAAGATGTCCCCGTCCGATCCGGCGAACTCGTTGGTCAGGACCACGAAGGGGCCGTTCAGCACGCGGTCCGGATAGGTGGAGACCTGGCCCCAGCGCGCCCGATCGAAGCTCAGGACGTGCCGCCGGAACCGCTCCACGATCATCTGGGAGACCGCGCCGCCGCCGTTCCAGCGGTTGTCGACCACCATCCCCTCCTTGTCGAGCTGGGGATAGAACCAGGTGTTGAACTCGATCAGCCCGTCCTTCCACATGTCGGGAATGTGGATGTATCCGATCTTCCCGCCGGTCTTCTGGGCCACGTACTCCCGGTTCCGTCGCACCCAGTCCGAGTAGCGAAGGTCGTGCTCGCTCCCCAGGGTCTTGACCACCACGTCCCGGGAGCCGTCCATGACCGGCCGCGAGTTCACGGTCAGCAGCACGCTCTTCCCGGCCAGATCGGCAAAGGCCGCATAGAAGGGCTCCCCGGTGGTGAACGGCCGGTGGTTGACCGCGACGATGTAGTCCCCTTCCTTCACGTCCACTCCGGGCATGCGGAGCGGCGACTCCACCTCGTCGGCGGGGGCGCCGTAGTAGATGCGGGTCACCTTGTAGGCGTTCCCTTCCCGGGCGACGTCGGCGCCCAGGAGCCCGGTGGAGACGTGCGGCGCCCGAACCCCGGGATCACCCCCCCAGATGTAGGTATGGGAATTGTTGAGCTCCCCGATCACCTCGCCGACCAGGTCCTGGAGATCGCTCCGGTCGGCCAGCCGGGGGAGGAGCGACGCATACTGGTCGCGGATGGCCTTCCAGTTGAGGCCGCCCATCTTCGGGTCCCAGAAGAAGTCCCGCTCGTTCCGCCAGGCCTCGTAGTAGATCTGCTCCCATTCCTCGCGGGGGTCGAGATCGATGACCGCGTCGTCCAGGGAGACCTTGGCGTCGGAAAGATCGCCGGGCGGGCTCCCCGCGTCCACGACGTAGATCTCCCCCTTCCGCTTCATCACCGCGACCTTCCCCGACTTGGCGGCCAGGGAGTAGCCGGAGATACCTTCCATGAAGGGCGTCGGCTTCTTCTTTTCCAGGTCGAAGCTCATCAGGGTGGCGTCGGGGCCTTCCTCCTGGAAGAGGCCCGCCTGCTCGGCGAATCCCTTCAGGGGAACCGACACGTAGAAGACCGCCTTCGAGGTGGCGGCCAGCCCGCCGTAGTTCCCCCGGGGGACGGGAAGTTCCAGGACGCGCGCGGCCAGCCCGTCGAAGTCGATGGCCACCGGCTTCACTTCGTCCTTCTTCTCCTCGTCCTTGCCGTTCTTGTCCTTCTTGTCGCCGGCCCCCTTCTTGGCCTCGTCCTTCTTGGCCTCGTCGGCGGGAGGAAGGCCCTCCAGATCGGCAAACGGGTTCTTCACGTCCTTCCGGAGAAGCACCATGTAGGGGCGGGTGTCCTTGGCCTCGACGTTATCCCAATCCTGCTGCCCCAGAATCGGATTGATGGCCCGGTCGCTCAAGAAGTAGAGATAGCGGCCGTCGGGATCCCAGGCCGGGGACCCGTCGTTGGTGTCGGGGCCGGTCACCTCGTGGATCGATCCGTCGGTCACGTCGTAGATGTAGATCGAGCCGTACTGGTTCCGGAGCGGCTTGCCGTAGGCCAGCCAGCGGCCGTCCGGGCTCCAGGCGTAGGAGCGGATCTCCCCGTCCGCGGCCTGATCCACCTTCCTGGGGGCGCCCCCCTCCGCGGGGACCACGTAGAGGGTATAGCTCTGATCGGCGTAGGCGATCCACTTGCCGTCCGGGGACCAGACCGGCGGGAAGTTCCAACCGGTCTCCCCGGCGGGCTTCACCGTCTTGGCGTCGCCGCGCCCCCAGGAGTCGATGGTGCGGATCGATTCCTCGTGGGTGGCGTCGGTCACGTAGACCAGCTTCTTTCCGTCCGGGCTGAAGGACGCGTAGCTCTCCCGCGCCCCGCTCCCCCGGGTCACCGGCAGGGTCACGCCGTCCTTGACCGGGACCGAGAACACCTCCCCGCGCGCGGTGATCGCCACCCGGTCCCCGTCGGGAGCCAGGTCGAAGGAGGTGAGGTACTGCCCGGCGTCGGGGTAGCGAACCCGTGTGAGCACCCGGTCGCTGGGAAGGTCCACCGCGACCTTCCGCACCGAATCGTCCTTGGGGTCGTAGACCTGGATGTCGGCGGCCAGGGTGAAGGCGATCCGCCCGTCCGGACCCATCGAGGGCCAGCGGGCGTCCCACGTCCCGAAATCGGTGTGGCGCTTCAGACCGCTCCCGTCCGGCTGGATGGACCAGATGTTGACCGTCCCCCCCTGGTCGCTCAGGTAGTAGATGCTCCCGGCGTGCCACATGGGGAAGGCGTCGTTGCCCTCGAAGACGGTGATCTTCCGGTAGTCGGATTTCCGGGGGTCTCCCACCCAGATGTCGGAAGCGGTGCCCCCGCGGTACCGCTTCCAGGTCGCGAACTCCCGCTGCTTCCGGTTGAAGGCGTACATGCCGGTCCGGGGATCGATGGAGAGGCGGGCCGCCCACCCCAGCGGCACCAGCACCGGATCGCCGCCGGCCGCGGGGACGGTGTAGATCTCGGTGTTCCCGTGGGGGTCCGAGCGGTTGCTGCGGAAGATCACGCTCTTTCCGTCCGGGGTCCACCCCAGGACCTGGTCCACCGCCGGATGCCAGGTGAGCCGTCGCGGTTCCCCACCCTCGGCGGGGATCACGAACACGTCGGTGTTCCCGTCGTATCCCCCGCTGAAGGCGATCTGCCGGCCGTCGGGTGAGAAGTGGGGGAAGAATTCGTTTCCGGGATGGGTGGTAAGCCGGCGGGCGATCCCTCCCTGGTCGGATACCACCCACAGGTCGGCCTCGGCCGAGAACACGATCCGATTGCCGTTGATGTCGGGATAACGGAAGTAGGCGTCGTCGGCTGCGGCCCGGCCGGCGGTAAACAGGCCGAGCACGAATCCGAGGGCACCGGCGGCGAAAAGAAGACGGGTCTTCATGGCGTTCCCTCTCTGTCCGGACTTGGGGATTGGGTGAGCGTGCGAGGACTGCGGGGAGGAGAGGGTAACCCCGCGGCCCGTCCCCGGCAAGAGGCGGATGCGCCGGGCCGGCCGACGACGACCGACGGGGGGCGGGGCGATCCGGGTCTCCAACGGACCGTGAAAGAGCCCGGGCCCGGGCCATTCCGGCCCGGGCCCGAGTTCATTCCATCCCGATCGAATCGATCGGAAACCCCCGGCCCGGACCCTCGTGGATCCGGGCCGGATTCGGTCGTTTCCGGAGCGGCTTCAGGGCTTGGCGAACACCGATTCGGCCACCCCGGTGTTCAGCTTCACCGCGGTCACCGTCGACGTCGCGAAGGGGTCTCCGTCCTGGCGCAGCTCCCGCTTGTGGGGCCACTGAATCCCGCCGACCTTCTGGTAATCCTGGATGGATTCCTGGGCCATGACCGGCGCCCCGGTCATGGGGTTCCGGGACCGGTACTCCATACGGACGATCCGGTGGGTTCCCTGGTCCAGGTACACCCGCCACTGCTTGATGTTCGGGCTCCGGATGAAGAGCACGTCGGCGGGCTTGCCGTCCACCTCCACCGGATCGGGCAGGGCCTGGATCTTCATGGTCGGGTACCGGTTCAGAAACACGTAGAGATCCCGTTCGTTCTCGGCCTCCTGCTCGGCCATGGCCTCCGGCGGCAGGTCCTGCACCCCCTGGGGGCTCTGGACCCAACCCTGGTCCCCGCAGATCGTCTGCACGACGGTTCCCATCGGCGTCTTCTGCTCGGTCTTCTCGCAGTCCATACCCTTCTTGATCGACGTGGCGGAGAACTGGAGCTGCATTCCCCGGACGAAGATCGTCCCGTCCATCTCCACCGTCATGTCCTTGACCTTCTTGAGCGCGTCGCCGCCCACCGCGGCCGCCGCCTGGTCCATGAGCTCCTGGCCCCGGGCCAGGCTGGCCGGGTCGGCGTCGGGAACACTACCGCCCGGAGGTTCGGGGATGGTGACGTCGATGTCCTTGTAGGGTCCGAGCGCGGCCAGGGCGTCGGCGAACTTGGCCTTGGTGCCGATGATGACCTGGGCCTCCTTGGGGTACTTCACCTCGCGCTTGGCCGCGGCCAGGATGTCCTGGGGGGTGAGGGCCTTCACCTCCTCCTGGTACTTCTGGAGGAAATCCTTCGGATAGCCGTAGTACTCGTACTGGGCCATCCGGTTCAGGACCGCCCCCTTGGACGAGAACGAGAACACCAGGGAATTCAGGATGGAGTCCTTCCCCTGCTTCACCTGCTTGGCGGTGAACGGCTCCTGGAGGGACTTGGCCACGTCCGCCTTCAGGTAGCCCAGGGTGGCCACGGTGGAGTCGGACTGGGTCAGGGCGTAGAAGAACATCCCCCCGGGGTGGTGGAGGCCCGCCCCCGGCGAGGAACCGGTGGCGTAGGCCAGGCCGTGCACGGTGCGGATGTCGTTGAAGAGCACGCTCCCGAAACCGCCGCCCATGATCTCGTGATAGACCGACATGGCCGCGTAGTCCGGGTTGTCCATTCTGAGACCGGTCTGGGCCAGGACCACCGCGCTGTTGGTGGTGTTCTCCTTGTCGATCACGAAGGTCCCGGTCACGTCGGTGGGAGTGGCCGGCGGGTCGGGGGGAAGGGCGGTCGTCGCCTTGGCCCAGTCCCCGAAGTCCTTCCGGAGAAGCTCCTTCACCGTCCCGCTGTCGAAATCCCCGTACACCGTCATGATGATCCGGTCGGGATGGAAGTAGACGTCGTGGAACGCCACCATGTCGTCCCGGGTGATGGCGTCGATGGTCGCGTACTCGGTGTGCCGGGCGTAGGGGCTGTCCGGCCCGTAGAGGAGTTTGGGAATCTCGCGGGTCAGGATGTCCAGCATCTCGTCGTTCCGGCCCGCGATATCCGTCCGCTCCTGCTTCTTGGCCAGCTTGATCTTCTCGTCGGGGAAGGCCGGGTGACGCATGACGTCGTTCAGGAACCCGAACCCCTTCACCAGGTCCTGGCTCAGCACCGACATCGAAACCGTCCCCTGGGTCTGGCCGATCGAGACCTCGACGCTGGCTCCCATCGACTCCAGGATCACGTCCAGGGAGTCGCCGGGGATGGACGTGGTTCCCCCCGAGCGCATCACCGTGCCGGTGACCGAGGCCAGACCGACCTCGTCCGCCGGCTCGTAGATGGACCCCACCCGGATCAACGCCTGGGCGTCCACCAGCGGGAAATCGTGATCCTCCAGGAGGTACACCACCATCCCGTTGTCCAGCACGAACCGCTCGGGCTGCGGCGCCTGGATCTCGTTCAGATCGGGAACCTTCATCTGGCGGGGATCCACCCAGGGGCCGGCCGCCGAGGCCGCATTGGCGAGGAATACGAGGCCCAGGGCCAGGACCAGGATGATCGCCCACCCGCTCATTCGAATCGAACGCATGCTCGGAACCTCCGCGAAACGGAAAACGTCGTATCGGTCGTGGGTGCGGCTCATGACTGGGGCTTCCTGATCACGCCGACCACCCGGTTACCCGGCCGGAAGGTCTCCGCCGCCGCCTTCTGGATGTCCTCCGCGGTCACCGCGTCGATCTGATCCAGGGTCTGGAACAGCCGGTGCCAGTCCCCGAGCTTCCCCTGAGCCTCGGCCAGCTTTCCGGCCAGCCCCATGTTGGAGCGAAGGCCGCGAACGAAGGAGGCCCGGTTCATGGTCTTCACCTTCTCGAGCTCGTCGGCGGTCGGGCCGTCCTTGGCCAACCGGTCCAGCTCCTCGTACGCGGCCGCCTCGACCTGGTCGGGGGTGGACCCCTTGTTCACCAGGGCCTGCACGACCAACAGCGCCGGGTACTTGTTCCCCAGGAAGCCCGCGCCGGCTCCGGCCTGGGCCGCCACCTGGTCTTCCTTCACCAGCCGCTGGTAGAGGCGGCTGGATCGCCCGGAGCCCGCGATGTCCCCCAGGAGCTCGTAGGTGAACCAGTGCGGGTTGCGCCGGCTGGGAATGTGGTAGCCGACCAGGACCAAAGGCTGGGCGTCCTCTTCCCGGACCACCCGGACCTCGGCCTCGTGCCGCGGCTCCACCGTCCGCAGGAACGGCGGCTTGGGCCCGGAGTGCACGCCGGAGAAGTACTTGTCCGCGAACTTCTTCACGTCGGAGAACTTCACGTCCCCCACCACCGCGATCGTGATGTTCGGGGCCACGTAGTACTTGTTGAAGAAGGCCCGGGCGTCGTCCCGGGTGATCCGCTTGAGATCCGAGGAGATCCCGATCACCCCGCCGATCCCGTAGGGGTGGGCGAAGTAGCTCGACTGGATCCAGTCCAGGAACAGGCGGCCGGTGGGGCTCGATTCCTGGAAGCGGCGCTCCTCGTAGACCACGCTCCGCTCGGTGTAGAACTCGCGCAGCACCGGATTGGTCAGCCGGTCGCCCTCCAGCCGCGCCCAGAGCTCCAGCCGGTTCGAAGGCAGGCTGTAGTAGTACTGGGTCCAGTCGGTGAAGGTGGAGGCGTTGAGCCCGACCACCCCGTTCTCCTCCAGCACCTTCCCGAAGTCGTTGGTCACCACGTACTTCTTGGCTTCGTCCTGCTTGGCCTTGAAGTCGTCCATCAACTTCCCCAACCGGGTGGAGTCGGTGTCGAACCCCTTGTTCATCTCGTCGGAAACCGCGGCCCAGGCCGCGTCCACCGCGTCCATGGCCTTCTTCTCGGCGGCGTAGTCCTTGGTGCCGACGGTCTGGGTGCCCTTGAAGGCCATGTGCTCGAACATGTGGGCGATGCCGGTGATCCCCGGCACCTCGTCCACCCCACCCGCGTTCACGTAGGTTCGGAAGGAGAAGACGGGCGCGTCATGGCGCTCCAGGACGAGAAAGGTCAGACCGTTGGGTAGGGTGTAGGACTGGACCTGGGATTCCAGGTCCTTGAACCCCGTCGCGCCCGCGGATCCAACCCCGGCCAGGGTCGCGATCAGCACACAGGCGCCCAGCGCGCGAAATCTCATGGAAAGCCTCCGGTTCATGGCGTTCTCTGCATCGGACGAAGTTGGACTGGGGGTTGGGC
>CAYRIJ010000191.1:0-7614 GCA_964424285.1 uncultured bacterium | reverse complement strand
TCGAGGATCCGGCTGGTGGAGTCCAGGGGGTCCACCGCGGGGTAGATCCCCAGCTCGGCGATCTGGCGCGAGAGCACCGTGGTGGCGTCGAGATGGGAGAACGCGGCCGCCGGGGCCGGGTCGGTGAGGTCGTCGGCGGGAACGTAGATCGCCTGCACCGAGGTGATGGAGCCGTTCCGGGTCGAGGTGATCCGCTCCTGGAGCGCGCCCATCTCGGTCCCCAGGGTCGGCTGGTAGCCCACCGCCGACGGCATCCGGCCGAGGAGCGCCGACACCTCGGAGCCCGCCTGGGTGAACCGGAAGATGTTGTCGATGAAGAGGAGGACGTCCCGGCCTTCCTCGTCGCGGAAGTACTCGGCCTGGGTGAGCCCGGAGAGCCCCACCCGGAGACGCGCTCCGGGAGGCTCGTTCATCTGGCCGAACACCATGACCGTCTTCTCGATCACCCCCGAATCGGTCATCTCCAGGTAGAGGTCGTTTCCCTCGCGGGTCCGCTCCCCCACCCCGCAGAACACGGAATACCCGCCGTGCTCCGTGGCGATGTTGTGGATGAGCTCCTGGATGATGACCGTCTTGCCCACCCCGGCGCCGCCGAAGAGGCCGACCTTCCCGCCCTTGGCGTAGGGGGCGAGGAGGTCCACCACCTTGATCCCGGTCTCGAAGATCTCGGCCTCGGTGGTCTGCTCTTCCAGGGACGGGGCCTCGCGATGGATGGGGTTGGTCTGCCGGGGGTCGGCCACCGGCCCCTTCCCGTCGATGGTCTTCCCGAGCAGGTTGAAGATCCGGCCCAGGCACTGCTCGCCCACCGGCACCGCGATGGGGAGCCCGGTGTCCTCGGCGGGCATGCCGCGAACCAGCCCGTCGGTGGAGGACATGGCCACGCAGCGGACCACGTTGTCCCCCACGTGCATCGCCACCTCGAGGGTGAGGTCGAGCTTCCGCTCCTCGTCCTTCACCGTCACCGCGTTCAGGATGTTGGGGAGGGAGTCCGAGCGGAACTCCACGTCCACGGTGGGTCCGATGACCTGGCGGACCCGGCCCAGGTTCCTGGCCGTCTTTCCGTCGGTCCCGGCGGCGTTCTTGGTGCTCGGTTCGGTCGTGCTCATATCGGTCGTCTCCGTCCGGCGTCGTCCGGGTCGGCCCGGCGCGTCCGCGCGTTCTTCCCCGGGCGGCGCCGGAGAAGGGTCTCCTATTTCAGGGCTTCGGCGCCCCCGACGATTTCGGCGATCTCTTTGGTAATGGCGGCCTGACGGGCCCGGTTCCGCTCCAGGGTCAGCTTGTCGATCATGTCCCGGGCGTTCCGTGAGGCGGACCCCATGGCGATCATCCGGGCTCCGTGCTCGGACGCCGAGGCCTCGAGCAGGGTCATCAGCATCCGGTTGGTCACGAACCGCGGGAGGAGCGCGGCGAAGATGGTCTCCGCGTCGGGCTCGAAGATGTAGTCGGTGGGCTCCTTCTTCCCCGCCGGCGGTTCGATGGGGGCGAAGGTATCGAGGGTCAGCGCCCGGGACATGGCCGAGATGAACCGCGTCCCCAGGACCAGGATCTCGTCCACCTCGCCCCGGAGGTAGGTGCTCAGGATCTCCCGGCTCACCGCCTGGGCCTTCAGGATGTCGATCTGATCGCCCATGGCCTGGTAGTGCTGGATGATGGTGTAGCCGCGCCGGCGGAAGTACTCCCCGCCCTTCCGCCCCACGGTGATGAGCACGGTCCTGGCGCCCTCCTCGGAGCGGAGGTAGGCCTCGGCCCGGCGGAGCACCGCCGCGTTGTAGGACCCGGCCAGCCCCTTGTCCCCGGTCACCACCACCAGGGCCCGTCGTTCCACCGGGCGCTTCTCGAACAGCGGGTGATGGACCTCGACGGCCACCGCGGCCAGGTTCTCCAGCAGCTCCTTCATCTTGTGTCCGTAGGGACGGGCCGCCTCCAGCCGCGACTGGGCGCGGCGGAGCTTGGCCGCCGAGACCATTTCCATGGCCTTGGTGATCTGCTGGGTGTTCTGGACGCTTCGGATGCGCCGCTTGATGTCGCGAAGACTCGCCATGTTCTCGCCTAGGCCTGGGCCTTGAACCCGGCCTTGAACTCCTTCAGGGCCGAATGGAGTTTCTCCTGGGTTTCCTTGGAGAGATCCCCGGTTTCCTGGATGGAGTGGGGGATATCCGGGTACTTGTCCCTCACGTGGGCGAGGAACTCGCTCACGAAGCGCTGAACCTCGGCCTGGGGAAGGTCGTCCAGATACCCCTGGCCGCCGCTGAAGATGGTCATCACCTGGTCTTCCAGGGAGAGCGGGGAGTACTGGTCCTGCTTCAGGATCTCCACCATGCGCTCGCCGCGGCGGAGCTGGGCCTGGGTGGACTTGTCCAGGTCGGAGCCGAACTGGGCGAAGGCGGCCAGCTCGCGGTACTGGGCCAGGTCCAACCGGAGGGACTTGGCCACCGCCCGCATGGCCTTGGTCTGGGCGTTCCCGCCCACCCGGCTCACCGAGATCCCGACGTTCACCGCGGGGCGGACGCCGGAGTAGAAGAGGTCGCCCTCGAGGAAGATCTGTCCGTCGGTGATCGAGATCACGTTGGTGGGAATGTAGGCGGACACGTCGCCGGCCTGGGTCTCGATGATGGGAAGCGCGGTCAGGGATCCCCCGCCGTTCGCCTCGGACAGCTTGGCCGCCCGCTCCAGGAGCCGCGAGTGGAGGTAGAAGACGTCGCCCGGATAGGCCTCCCGTCCGGGGGGACGGCGGAGGAGGAGCGAAAGCTGCCGGTAGGCCTGGGCGTGCTTGGAAAGATCGTCGTAGACCACCAGCACGTCCTTCCCGGCGTACATGAGCTCCTCGCCGATGGAGGCGCCGGCGTAGGGGGCGATGTACTGGAGGGGGGCCGGATCCGAGGCGCCGGCCACCACCACCGTCGTGTAGGCCATGGCCCCGTGGCGCTCGAGGATGGCCACCACCTTGGCCACCGTGGACTCCTTCTGGCCCACCGCCACGTAGATGCAGTACAGGGGGTCGCCCCCCTTGTTGGTCTCGCGCTGATTGATGATGGCGTCGATGGCGATGGCCGTCTTCCCGGTCTGGCGATCGCCGATGATGAGCTCGCGCTGTCCCCGGCCGATGGGGATCATGGAATCGATGGCCTTGAGCCCGGTCTGGACCGGTTCCTTCACCGGCTGGCGGTCGATGACGCCGGGGGCGTTGCCCTCCAGCACGCGGAACCGGTCGGTGGCGATGGGGCCCTTGCCGTCGAGGGGCTTTCCGAGGGGGTCGACCACCCGGCCGATCAGCGCCTCGCCCACCGGGACCTGGGCCACCCGGCCGGTCCGGCGGACGGTGTCCCCTTCCCGGATGCCGGTGTCGGGGCCGAACAGCACCGCGCCCACGTTGTCCTCTTCGAGGTTCAGCACCATGCCCATGATGCCCCCGGTGAACTCCAGGAGCTCGCCGGCCATGGCGTCCTCGAGACCCCACACGCGCGCGATCCCGTCACCCACCTGGAGCACCGAGCCGCGGCTCTCCATCTCCAGCTCGGTGGTGTACTTCTTCAGCTCCTTCTGGATGACGGCGCTGACTTCTTCGGGTCGGAATGACATCGTGACTCCTCGAACCGGCGGCGTCCGCCGGATCCGTCCTGTCTAGCTCACCTCGGCTTGGAGCAGGTTTTCGGCCAGTTGCTTGAGCCCCCGGCGGAGGCTCCGGTCGATGATCTTGGGTCCCAGAAAAACGATCACCCCGCCGAGGATCGTGGGATCCACGTGCTTCTCCAGGATCACGTCCTTCCGGGTGATCCGGTCCAGCTCGCGCTTCAGGCGGGCTTCCTGGTCCGCGCTCAGGGGCGTCGCGGTGAGAACCGGGGCCCGGAGAAGTCCCTGGTGCTCCTCGATCAGGAGCTGGTACTGCGCGCCGATCTCGGAAAGCAGGGCGATCCGCTTCTTGTCCACCAGGAGCCGCAGAAAGTTCACCACCATCTCGTCCAGGCGCGGGCCGAACACGGTGAGGATGAACTCCGTCTTGCGTTCGGTCAGCACCTCGGGGGAGGTCAGGAAGTTGAGGAACGAGGGCTCCTCCTCCTCCAGGTGCCGGATCGAGGCCACCCCCGCGGCGATCTTCTGAACCCGCCCCGCCTCGACGGAGGCGTCGAAGAGCGCCTTGGCGTACTTGTGGGCGACGGTGGTGGTCCGCATGGGCTAGGCGGTCTCCTCCTGCTTCTCCTGGAGCTCGGTCAGGAACTTGTCCACGAGCTTCCGGTGCTCCTGGTCGTCCATCCGCTCCTGGAGCAGGCGCTCGGCCGCCCCCAGGGCCAGGGTCACCATCTCCTCACGGAGCCGGGCCCGAGCCTTCTTGTACTCGAGTTCCAGGTCGGCCTTGGCCTTCTCGGTGATCCGGTGGGCCTCGTCGTGGGCCTTGGCCCGGATCTCGTCGGCCACCCTCTGGCCTTCCTTCACCGCATCCTGGATCCGCCGGCGGGACTGGGATTCGATGGTCTTGAGCTGCTCCTCGTACTCCGCCTTCAGGCGCTCGGCCTCTTCGCGCAACCGGGCGGCCGAGGCCACCTCGCCGGCGATGCGGGCGCGCCGCTCCTCGAGGAGGCCCAGCACGGGCTTCCACGCGTAGCGCTTCAGCACCCAGAGCACGATCATGAACCCGACGATCTGGGTCAGGAGTACGGGGATATCAACCAGGTTCGCCATCTTGGGACCTCGGGCGGCCGGCCGGAGCCGGCGCCGTTCGAGATGCCCCGCGGCCCGCTAGGGGGCCGGCGGAGCAGTCCTACATCTTGCCGCCGAACGCGAACAGCGAGACCAGGGCGTAGATCGTCAGGGCCTCGATGAACGCGGCGCCGATGATCATGGCGGTCTGGATCTTCACGATGGCCTCGGGCTGGCGGCCCATGGCTTCCATGGCTCCGCCGACCGCGTGACCCAGGCCGATTCCCGAGCCCAGGGCCGCGATGCCGAGGGCCAGCGGCAGGGAGAGTGCGAGCAGATTCATCGTTTTCTACCTCCGGTTTGAGTTCACGGTCGTCCTAGTGACCACCGACTTGGTGTTTCATCTCGCCCGGATGCTCCCCTTCCTCGTGCTCCTCGTGGGGAAGAACCAGGGCGAAGTAGATCGTGGCGAGCAGGAAGAACACCAGCGCCTGCACCAGGGTGGTGATGAGCGCCAGGAAGATGAAGGGAACGTGGAACGGGATCCCCACCGGGACGTGGAGCCCGGCCATGACGCTGATCCCGAGGCCGATGAACACCGCGAGCAGGGTCTCCTCGCCCATCATGTTCCCGAAGAGCCGGAGCGAGAGGCTGACCGGCTTGGCCAGCTCGCCCACCACGTGAAGGGGGAACATGAGGGGAGAGAGCGCCCACCCGATGGCGTCCTTGGGGTCGCCGGCCAGGTGCCGGAGATACCCGGTGATGCCGTTCATCTGGAGCCCCACCCACTGGACGTACAGGAACACGCAGACGGCCATGGCCAGCGTGGTGTCCAGGACCGAGGTGGGGGTGAACATCAGGGGGATGAGCCCGAAGATGTTCTGGAAGTAGATGTAGAGGAAGAGCGTCCCCAGGAAGGGGATGAAGCGCCGGCCCTCGGGCCCCAGGATCCCGGCCACGAAGTTGTCCAGGCCCTCCAGACCCATCTCGACCAGGTTCTGGAGCGGGCCGGGGATCATCTCCATCCGGCGGGCGCCGGCGATGCAGATCGTGCAGAGAATGATGATGACGAAGAGGCTGTAGATGGCGGGGAGAAAGCGCATGAGGACGCGGGCGACCGGGTTCTTGGCCGCGTGCCAGTCGTGGACCTGATGGCCCTCGAAGGCCGCGGCCACGATCCCCACCAGGGTCGGGGGATGGATCGTGCCCTCCTCCGCCTCCTCGGCTTCCTCGCCCGCGGTCCCATGGGCCCCGGGCTCCTCGATCCCTTCGGAGCCCAGCACCGTCCCCTCGGTTTGCCGCTGGTCGCCGTGCGGCTCCGCAGCCGCGCCCGGCCCGGCCTGGGTGGCGTGGGTGTCCGGGCTCGCGGAGCCCGGCTCGTCGTGCTGAGCCAGGAGCGGCGCGCCGAACATGAGCCCGATCCCCAACACCAGGGCGGTGACCAGGAACGCGGGGCGCGCGGCGATCCGGCGCCAGCGCTCCCCGAGCCCGGGCCTGGTGATGTTGTTTCGTTGCGTGTGCATGGACATCATGTTCTCGCCGCGACGAGGTTGGGATTCCCGCCCGAGGGAACCGCGGACCGGGTCGGGATCGGAATCCGAACCGGCTGGATTTGCGTTACGGGGCGGTTCGGGGTTTCCCCCACCACAGCCCCCCGAGGGCCCGGAGCAGCACCACGAAGAGAGGCCAGCTGAACCCGGCCAGGAACGCCGGAAGCGGAAACCACCTCTTCCACAAGAGCAACAGGGCGAGCCCGTAGAGCCCCACCAGCTTCAGAAACACCAGGAAGACCAGGACCGTCATGTTCCGCGGACCCTGACCGGTCAGGATCCGGAGGATCATCGCCAGAACCGTGAAGTCCGCCAGCCCCCAAAGGAGCGAGGCGGCGAATCCGCTCCCGGCTGCCCAGCCCCAATGCCACGCCACCCCCAATCCCAGGAGGACCCCGGTCACCAGGGCCGCCAGGGCGGATCGACGCAGGAAGTCGGGGCCGCTTGTGCTTTCTTTCACAAACACCCTGAAAAAAACGGGCCGGCTTTCCTAAGTCCTAATCCCTGTTTGCTTTACGAAGGATCAGGATCGTTTCACGGATCCCGGCGACCAGACCGACCGCCAGGAGGATCATCGTGAACCAGGGTTCTGTGCCGAATCGCCGGTCGATCCAGTGGCCCAGAAAGTAGCCGACCAGAGGGGCCGCAGCTAGGATCATCGGTATCGTGGTCAACAATCCTATCTGACGGGCCTGTTTGTATTTATCTGATGAACTGCCGGTCATCGGCACGTTCCTGTCTGGGGACTCAAAAGGGACACAAAGGCCCCCTTTTTCGCCGAGACGCGGAGCCTACCCGAGCCTCCGGGGGGAGTCAAGCGGTTTCCCGACCGGGCTGGTTCCGGTTATCGTTGGCCGCTCCGGGACCGGCGAAATGGGGCCGCACGAGCCCGGTTCACGGTTCCGGGGTCATCCATGACCGCAGCAACCGAGGGGGGGTACGCATGATCCGGACGATTCGATTCCGAGACGGGCTGGCCGCCGCGCTCACGACCGCGTTCCTCTGGGGGGGGCTCGCCGGCCCCGCCCGGGCCGAGGACGCCGGGAAGAAGCCCGAGGTCGAGCTGGGCTGGTCCCAATCCCTGGTGGGGGGACTCTCCTTCACCCAGACCGAGTTCGAGAACTACGCCGAGGGCGGAGAGAGCTCGCTCACCTGGACCACCCTCCTGACCTACCAGGCCGACGAGATCCGCCAGCGCCGCGAATGGAAGACCGAGGCCGAAGCCCAGTTCGGACAGACCCGCCTGGGGAGCGGCGATCTGCGGAAGGCGGTGGACAGGATCAAGGTGTCCTCGGTGAACACCTGGAAGCTGGGGGAGGTGGTGGACCCCTACGTCTCCGTCGACGCCCAGACCCAGTTCGCCCCGGGCTACGTGTATCCGGACAACGCTCCCCGGGTGAGGGTGAGCAAGTTCGCGAACCCGCTCTAC
>CAYRIJ010000190.1:3598-7638 GCA_964424285.1 uncultured bacterium | reverse complement strand
CCGGACCCAAACCGTGGAAGGTCTACTACCTCGGCCCGATGTTCCGCTACGAGCGGCCCCAGGCCGGCCGCTATCGCCAGCATCAGCAGATCGGGGCCGAGCTTCTGGGCGCCGACTCGCCCGCGGCCGATTTCGAGATGATCTCGCTCTTCGCCGGGCTCCTCGGCGCGGTGGGTCTCACCGGGGTTACGGCGCTGGTGAACAGCGTGGGGGACGGGGCCTGCCGCCCGGCCTACACCGACGCGCTCCGCGCCTACCTCGGCGAACACCTGGATGGGCTCTGCGTGGACTGCGTGAGACGGGTGGGGATGAACCCGCTCCGGGTGCTCGACTGCAAGGTGGAGGGATGCCGCACGGTGGCCTCGGGCATCCCCAGCATCCAGGAGCATCTCTGCGACGACTGCCGCGCCCACCAGGAGCGGGTGCTGACCCTGTTGCGCGACGCGGGCATCGAGGTGGTGGTGGACGACCGGTTGGTGCGCGGCCTGGACTACTACACCCGCACCGTGTTCGAGATCCAGCACGGGGGGCTCGGGGCCCAGAACGCGGTGGGGGGGGGCGGCCGCTACGACCGCCTGGTGGAGGAGGTGGGCGGGCCGGCCACCCCCGGGGTGGGGTTCTCCACCGGGGTGGAGCGGATCCTGCTCGCCCTCGAAGCCGAAGGCGTCCCCCTCCCCGGCGCGCGTTCCCCCGAGGTCTCGGTGGTGACCGCGGGAGGCGAGCGGGAACGCGAGGCCGCGCTCAACCTCGCCCATCGGCTCCGCGCGCGTTTCCGGGTGGACGTGGATCTCCTGGAGCGCAGCCTGGGAAACCAGATGAAGGCGGCCAACCGGAGCGGCGCCCGGACGGTGGTGATCGTGGGGGAAGGGGAGCTGGCCGGAAAGCACTGGACGGTGAAGGACATGGTCTCGGGAGACCAGGCGTCGGTGGACGACGCCGGCCTCGAAACCCATCTGGAAGACATTCTGAGGAACGAATCATGACGTCAGAGAACGAACGGACCGGGGACGCCCCCGAGGACGAGCCGAAACTCC
Source organism: uncultured bacterium (assembly GCA_964424285.1). Lineage (GTDB taxonomy): Bacteria > Eisenbacteria > RBG-16-71-46 > JABDJR01 > JABDJR01 > CAVSKL01. The sequence goes on along the minus strand of CAYRIJ010000190.1, from coordinate 6,604 downwards.
GGCCGGAGCTTCTGGGGGATTGGAGCCGCACCCACCTGTGCGGGGAACTTCGAGGCCCCGACGCCGGCCGCGAGGCGGTGCTCATGGGCTGGGTCCACCGCACCCGCGACCACGGGGGGGTGGTGTTCGTGGATCTCCGCGACCACACCGGGCTCACCCAGGTGGTGTTTCATCCGGGGAAGGTGAGCGCCGAGACCCTGGCCAAGGCGCGCGCGGCCCGGGCCGAGTTCGTGCTGGCGGTCCGGGGCACGGTGGGAGCCCGTCCCGGAGAGATGGTGAACCGCGAGCTTCCCACCGGGGAGATCGAGGTCGAGGCCTCGGAGGTGCGGGTGCTGAACGCGTCCAGGACCCCGCCCTTCCCGGTGGACGACGAGGCCGAGGTCTCCGAGGATCTGCGGCTGCGCTACCGCTACCTGGATCTCCGCCGCCCGGCGCTCCAGCGGGCCCTCCGGCTCCGCTCGCAAGTGACCCTGGAGGTGAGAAAGTACCTCTACGGGCTCGACTTCATCGAGGTGGAGACCCCGATGATGGTGCGGCCGACCCCCGAGGGGGCCCGGGACTACGTGGTCCCCGCCCGGCTCCACCCCGGGAAGTTCTACGCCCTCCCCCAGAGCCCGCAGCTATACAAACAGATTCTCATGGTGAGCGGGATGAATCGCTATTTCCAGATCGCGCGCTGCCTGCGGGACGAGGACCTCCGGGCCGACCGCCAGCCCGAGCACACCCAGATCGACCTGGAGATGGCCTACGTCCGCGAGAACGACGTGTTCGAGGTGGTGGAAGGGCTCATGGCCCACGTGTTCAAGACCTGCCTCGACGTCGATCTCCCGATTCCGTTCCAGCGGCTCACCTATCGCGAGGCGATGGACACCTACGGCACCGACAAGCCGGACCTGCGCTTCGACCTTCCGCTCGCCGACGTGTCCGATGCGGTCCGGGGGCTCGGGTTCAAGGTCTTCGACGAGACCCTGGCCCGGGGGGGAACCGTGAAGGGGCTCCGGGTGCCGGGCGGCGCGGCGCGGAGCCGGAAGGAGATCGAGACCCTGGAGGCGGCGGCCAAGCCCTACGGCGCCAAGGGTCTGGCCTGGACCAAGATGACCGAGGCGGGGCTCGAGGGGGGGATCGGGAAGTTCCTGGGGGAGGGGACGGCCCTACGAGGCGCCCTGGGCGCGGAGCCGGGGGACCTGCTGCTCTTCGTGGCCGACACCTGGCTCGTCGCCTGTCGCGGCCTGGGGGCGGTGCGCACCCTGCTCGGCGAGCCCCTGGTGGCGGGGCGGGAAAAGGAGTTCCGGTTCCTGTGGGTCCGGGAGTTCCCCCTCTTCGAGTTCAACCCCGAGGCCGGGCGCTGGGAGCCCGCCCACCACATGTTCACCATGCCCCTGGAGGAGCACCTGGACTACCTGGAAACCGATCCGGGGAAGGTGCACGGCACCCTGTACGACCTGGTGGCCAACGGCCTCGAGCTGGCCTCGGGCTCCATCCGTATTCACCGGCGGGACATCCAGGAGCGGGTCATGAAGGTGGTGGGGATGAGCGCCGCGGACGCCGAGCGCCGGTTCGGGTTCCTCCTGGAGGCGTTCCAGTACGGGGCGCCTCCCCACGGAGGGATCGCCCCCGGGCTCGACCGGCTGGTCATGCTCATGAACGGGAGCAAGTCCCTCCGGGACGTCATCGCGTTTCCCAAGACCGCCCGGGCCACCAGCCTCATGGACGGGGCCCCGGCGGAGGTGGATCCCCACGACCTCCAGGACCTCCACATCCGGGTGGTGCTGTAGGCGGGCGCTCGGCGGAGCCGCTCCTATAATACATTGCACTGCAATGATTTGTAGGATTCGTTCTCCGGCGGTCAAGTTGACACCCCGGCGGGTCGATGGTAGCGTCTAGCCGTGGGTTCCGGCGGGGACCCATTTGACTTTTTGGGTGGATTTCTTGGGGGCAATCCCGGCGCGCCGGGAGCGTTGGACGTCCGGGGTGGATCCCGCCGCTGCCCCCACGCACGTCGGTGGGGAGTCGTCCAACGGTAGGACATCGGCCTTTGGAGCCGAGAATCAAGGTTCGAGCCCTTGCTCCCCAGCCAGCATGGAGGGATGAATCAGGGGACGGTGGACCCCAGGGTCCGCGGAGCCCCGCCCCATGGACATAGCGAATACGGTCAACGTCGATCTGAGCCGCATCGAACCCCTGGCGCTGTTCGGGGAAAAGGACTCCACCCTTCGTCACCTCGAGGAGCAATTCCAGGTGTCCTCGGTCCTCAAGGGCCAGACCCTGACCCTCTCCGGCCCCCTTCCCAACGTCGAACACGCGGCCCGCATCGTCCGTGAGCTGGCCGAGCGGGTGGCCGGGGGGCAGGCGGTGGACCGCCGCGACGTGGATTACCTGAGCGCGCTGGTGGCCGAGGAGGGGCCGGAAGCGGTGTCCCAGTCCCGGGGCGAGGAGCTGGTCTTCGAGCGGGGCCGGGTTCACCTCAAGTCCAAGGGCCAGATCGAGTACGTGGAGGCCATCCGGGCCCACGACGTGGTGTTCGGGATCGGCCCCGCGGGGACCGGAAAGACCTATCTCGCGGTGGCCATGGCCGTCCAGGCCCTCAAGGCCCGTCAGGTCGAGCGCATCATCCTCACCCGGCCCGCGGTGGAGGCGGGGGAGAAGCTGGGGTTCCTGCCCGGCACCTTCGAGGAGAAGATCGACCCCTACCTGCGCCCCCTCTACGACGCGCTCCGGGACTTCATACCCTACGAGAAGATCAAGCGCTACCAGGACCTGGGGGTGCTGGAGATCGCCCCCCTCGCCTACATGCGGGGGCGGACGCTCTCGCGGGCCTTCGTGGTGCTGGACGAGGCCCAGAACACCACCCTGAAGCAGATGAAGATGTTTCTCACCCGGCTGGGGGCCCGGTCGCGCTCGGTCATCACCGGCGACGTGACCCAGGTCGATCTGGTCGACCCGGCGGACAGCGGCCTGGTGCGGGTGCGGGAGATCCTCAAGGACACCGAGGGGATTTCCTTCGTG
>CAYRIJ010000190.1:0-3588 GCA_964424285.1 uncultured bacterium | reverse complement strand
CCCGGGACGTGGTCCGGCATCGCCTGGTGAGGGCCATCCTGGAGGCGTTCGAGATCTACGAGGCCGCGGAGAACGGGTCCGGGGGCGGGAAGGAGCCGGCCTGAGATGGCGTTCTCCCTACGCCTTCCCCTGCGACGCCGCCGGCGCCGGGTTCGGCTCGCTCACGAGAGGCGCCCCACCAGCCTCCGCACGCGGATCCTGGTCCGGGCGCTCCTGGGCACCCTGATCCTCGCCGCCACCGTGTTCGCGTTCCCGCTCTCGGTGAGCACGATGCCGCCCGCTTACCTGGAAGGGACGGTGGCGCCCGAAGAGATCATCGCGCCGTTCGCCTTCGACGTGCCGAAATCCCAGGACGACGTGGAGCGGGAGCGGGCCCGGGCGGCGGAATCCGTCCTCCCGGTGTTCACGCGCAAGACCGGGGACTCGGAGGACGGGCGCGAGCTGGCGCGCCTGGGCCAGCTTCGCCGACACCGCGCCCGCGTGAACCGGTTCCTGGATTCGGCGGGAGTGGTCCTGTCTCCGGCGACGATCCGGATGCTGGCCGCGCCGGACTCGGGGGCGGTGCTGATCCGCGAGGGGGCCCGCGTGCTGACCGACGTCCGCCGGCGGGGGTTGGTGGGCGCGGAGGACGCGGGGCTCCTGGACGGATACAACCGGATCCGGTTGAGCACCGACCACGGAGAGGAGGTGGTCTCCACCACCGACGTCCTCGATCCGCGGCGGCTGGCCTCGTTGGCGGTGGAGCGGGGAACGGGGGCGCTGGGACCGGCGGGAGGGGCCGCGCTGGCCGATCTGGCGCGGGCGGTCGCCCGGCCCAACCTGAGCTACGACCCGGCGGCCACGGACGCCGACCGGGTGGTGGCCCGGGCGTCGGTCTCGCCGATCCGCATCTCCATCCAGAAGGGGGAGCGGATCGTGGACGCCCACGAGCGCATCACCCGCGACACCGTGCAGATCCTGGAGGCGTTGCGCCAGACCCTGGTGGAGCGGGGGGCGGGGGGCGGCCTGGTGAGCTGGATGTTGCCGCTCCTGGGACGATTGCTCCTCCTGGCGGTGGTGGTGACCCTGTTCGTCATGTTCCTCCGCACCGCGCGTCGCGAGGTCTGGGACGACCTCGGGCTCCTGACCGTGGTCGCCATCGTATCGATCCTGACCCTGGGGCTGGGAGGCGCGGTGGCCCGGGCCCCGGACATCCACCCCTTCATGGTCCCGATCCCCATGGCCGCGGTCCTGGTCACCCTGCTGATCGGGGAGATCGTGGGGCTGGCGGTGGTGGCCGCGCTCTCGGTGATCATCGGCTCGGTCACCGGATGGGGACTGCCGGTGACCCTGGTGGGCGCGGTGGGCGGGGTGATCGCGGTCTACGCGGTCCGGAGCGTGTTCCAGCGGCTGGAGTTCCTCCGGTCGATCATCCCCATCGGGGTGGGTATGGCGGCCACCCTCACCGGGATCACCCTGGTGGGATCGGGGGTTCCGGGCTCCAACATCCTGACCGAGATGGGTTGGACCGGCGCCAACGCCGCGTTCTCGATCGCGGTGGCCATGTTCCTGCTCCCGCTGTTCGAGCGGGTCTTCCACCTCGCCTCGAACATCACGCTCCTGGAGCTATCCGACCTCAACCGGCCGATCTTCAAGCGCATGATGATCGAGGCCAACGGCACCTACCACCACAGCATGGTGGTGGGGTCGCTGGGCGAGGCGGCGGCGGAGGCGGTGGGGGCCAACGCCCTCCTGGCCCGGGTCGGGGGCTATTACCACGACATCGGGAAGATCGCCAAGTCGGGCTACTTCGGGGAGAACATGAACAAGGGGATGCGGAATCCCCACGAGAAGCTGACCCCCACCATGTCCAGCCTCATCCTGGAATCCCACGTGCGCGAGGGGCTCGAGGTGGCGCGGGAGGTGGGGCTCCCCAACCGGGTGGCCGCCTTCATCCCGGAGCATCAGGGCACGACCCTGATGCAGTACTTCTACAACAAGGCGCTGGAGCTGGATCCGGAGGTGGACGAGCGGGACTACCGCTATCCCGGACCCCGGCCGCAGTCCAAGGAAACGGCGATCGTCATGCTGGCGGACGCCGCCGAGGCCACCGTGCGGTCCCTGGACGAGCACACGCCGAACCGGATCCGCGCGGTGCTGGCGCGCCTCTTCGAGGCCAGGATCTCCGACGGTCAGCTCGACGAGTGCGGGCTCACCATGGCGAACCTGGCCAAGATCCGCGACGCCTTCACCCACGTTCTAACCGGGGTCTACCACGGCCGGGTCAAGTACCAGTGGCAGATGGCCGGGGGCGAGGCGGCGCTGGAAGGTGGCGAGCAGCGCGTCTTCCACCCCGAGCTCGAGACCGGCATCGGCATGCGGGAGGCGGCGCATGGGTTTGCGCGTCCATCTGAGGCGGCGGGGCGTACCGATCGCGGTTGACCCGGTCGGAGTGAAGCGATTCGCCCGGTCCCTGCTTCGCGAGGAGGGGGTGGGGGAGGGCGCGGTCACCCTGGTCCTGACCGGCGACCGGGAGGTACGCGAGCTGAACGCGCGCTTTCGCGGCCTGGACCGGCCCACCGACGTCCTGGCCTTTCCCCTGGATGATCCCGACTATCTCGGCGACGTCATCATCTCGGTGGAGCGGGCGCGTGAACAGGCGCCGCGCTTCCACAACGACTTCGAGTCGGAGCTGGCCCGGCTCATCGCCCACGGCATTCTCCACCTCCTGGGTCACGACCATCACACCCCCGCCGAAGGGCGCCGGATGAAGGCGGCGGAGCGCCGGGCGCTGACCGCCTACGTCCCCGGCACCCTGGTGCGGGAGGAGGGGCGGGCGTGACCCCGGTGGCCGGAGTCTCCCTTCCCGTATGGTTCACGCTCTGGGTGGGGGCGGCGGCGGCGGCCTGGTGGGTGGGAGCCACCGCGGCGGGGCTGCGCTACGACCTCGTGCGGCTGGAGAAGCGCGGGGAGGTGGAGCCCGACTACGCGGTGGGGGCGCTCCTCCGGCGGCTCCGGGACGAGCCGGTGACCCTGGGGCTCCGGCTGCGGTTCTCGAGGTTCTTCTCCGCCGCGTTCGTGCCCCTGTGCCTGGCCATCGCGGTTCTGGGCCGTCCCTGGGAGTGGCTGGCGGCGGCGTGGGTCCTGGGGTGGTTCCTGGCCGCCACCGCCGAGGCCACCGGCGGTTCCTCGGTGGTGCGACGGGCCGCCCGCCTCCGGGCCGGCGCTCTCTATGCGGGGTGGGCGCGGCTGACCCTCCCGGTGGCGCGGGCGGCGCGGCCCCTGCTCAAGCTCCGCGCCCCCGCCGAGGAGGACCGGGGCTCCCCCAGCCTGGTCCAGGTCGAATCCCGCGCCGCCCTGACCGGCGCCGGCCGCCGGCTCGGCCGGGAGGAGCGGCGGCTGCTCAGGCGGCTCTTGGCCAGCACCACCATCGTGGTGGGGGACATCATGACCCCCTGGGACGCGGTGGACCGGATCCGGGCCGACGCATCGATCTCCGAGGCGGCGGATCGTGTGCGCTCTTCCGGCCACAGCCGGCTCCCCGCGGTGGGGGCTCCGGGGGACGGCGGCGCGCCGGGCGAGGGGAAGGTGGTGGGGCTGGTCACGGTG
>CAYRIJ010000189.1:5705-7663 GCA_964424285.1 uncultured bacterium | reverse complement strand
TGCCGGTCTCCAAGGACGACGTGGTGATCGGGGTGCGGGCCCGGGATCGCGACGGACACCTGAGCCCGGTGGTGTTTCCGCGGCCGGGATCCTGATCCCGGCGCCGGGCCGCTCTCTCTAGCCCGGCTGGATCGGCATTCCCCGGGCGAGGCGCTCCAGGAGATCCCGCCGCTCGGCGGGATCGGCCGGGAGGGACGTGCAGCTCCGCGCGGCCCCGCGGGCCAGGGCCACCGCCCCGGTGGCCGCCTCCACGAACGGCTCGAGTTCGTGGGTGACCACGATGGCCAGCCCCCCGTCCCGGCAGACCTCCGCGATCCAGTCCCGGACGCCGGCCCGGGTGGCCCGGTCCAACGCGGCCAGGGGCTCGTCCAGCAACAACGTCCGCGGGGCGCCGATCCGGGCCGCGGCCAGGAGGACCCGGCGGCGCTGCCCGTTGGACAACTGGCGGATGGAGCGGTCGCCGATACCCTCCACCCCCACCGCGGCCAGGGCGTCACGGGAGCGGCTCGGCGATTCATTCCTCAGCCGGCAGACCAGCCTGAGCACCGCGTCCACCGAGGCGAAGGGGGTCACGTCGGGCTGCTCGGGAACGTAGGCAAGATCGCGCCTCGCGTCCACTTCCCGCGACCAGAGGTCGAAGCCGTTGACGGTGACCGAGCCCGCGTCGGGCTTCTCGACCCCCGCGGCGAGCTTGAGCAGCGTGCTCTTCCCGTTCCCGTTGGGCCCGAGCACCAGGGTCAGCCCGGGACCGAAGGTCAGGTCGAGCCCCTGGAAGACCGCAACCCCCGGGATGTAGCTGTATCCGACATCCCGCAACTCGATGCGCCGTTCGCTCAACACGTGGGGTCTCCCACCGACGAATACTGCCGTTCCCGAAGCAGGCTCACCTTGAGGCCCTTCTCGTTTCGCTCCGCCGCCAGCACGGCGAGCGCCGCCAGCGCGGCCAGGGCCGGTCCGGTCCACGGCCAGGCGGCGGTCGCAAGCACCAGGAGGGTGTTCTCCGCGGCCGACCGCCATCCGAGCCCGGTCACGCTGTCCGCGCTCCTCCGGATGGCGCCGGCGGTCCGAGCCGCCAGGTACACGGGAACCCCGATCACCGGCCACACCGCGCCCGCGTTCAGGATCAACGCCCCGACCAGAACGGGCAACCCGTGGAGGGCGAGGAACGCCGCATCGTGAAGGACCCGGGTCCGCGCCGACCAGGGGAGGGAACGGCTCCATGCCCAGGGGGGACGGCGAAGCACCAGCCTCTCCCCCAGCCCCGTGACGACCCACACCGCGCCCAGGGCGCACCCCCCGCGGACGACCACCGCGCTCTCCCCGGGGCTCAGGTCGCCGTTGTTCCGGAGGACCAGGTAGACCAATCCCAGGGGGAGGAGCGACGCGAGGGTCAGGGACACGGCCCGCCACCCGGCCGCGGTCCAGGCGAGAACCGGCGTCAGGAGACCGGAAGCCCACCCGCGGCGGAATCGCTTCCGGTCCTTGCCGCCGATGCGAAGGCCGCCCCCCCACCGCTCGATCGCCGCCAGACCCGCGGTGGACCCGAGCAGCGACGGCCAGGTCCCCAGCGCGCTCAGGCCAAGCACCCCCCAGGCCAGAACGCGCGGCCATCGGCGGGCGAAGGGGGTGGCCGCGGTTCCCGAGGCCGCCATCACCCAGACCACCGCCGCCAGCGACGAAGCCCGGGCCGGGGCCCCGGAGAGCAGTCCCCCGATCCAGAGCGCCACCCACAGCGCGAAGACCAGGACCTGGGCGCAGACCAGGGCGAGCACGAACGCGCGGCGCTGGTCGACGGGGTCGATGGGGAGATGCAGCTCCCATCCCCGGGTTCCCAGGGCCGCCCGCCTCGCCGCTCCCAGGGCGGTGGCGATCGCGACCAGGGCGATCAGGAACGGAGCGGCGGAGCGCCCGGCGGCCAGCCCCCAGGCCGCGTCCCGGAGGAACACCAACGGCTCCGG
>CAYRIJ010000189.1:0-5605 GCA_964424285.1 uncultured bacterium | reverse complement strand
GCTCAGCCCACCCCGTTCAGCGTGGTGACGCCGCTTCGGCTTCCACGGGCCGCATAGATCAGCAGCCAGTGCTTGAGGCTCGTGGGCAGGAGGAAGTTCACGCGAACGTGCTCGCGGGCCTTCTCTCCCATGTACTCGGAGAGTTCGGGGTCGCCCAGGAGCTGGCGGATGCGGAAGGCCATGCCCTCGGTGGAGTGAACCAGGAACCCGGTGGTGCCGTGGATGATCTGCTGGCGGATGCCCCCCACCGCGTTCCCGATCACCGGCTTCCGCTTCCACATCGCCTCGGTCACCACGAGCCCGAAGCCCTCCTTGACCGACTTCTGCACCACCACCCGCGCCGCGCGCTGGAGCGCGTTGATCGCGCGATGGCTGTCCGGGGGAAGGTTCAGCACATGGACGTCCGGGACCTCGGCCGCGTGCGCAAGGACCTCTTCCAGGACCGCGCTTCCCTCGGGATCGTCGTCGGCCGCTCCCCCGGCCAGGACGAGCTGGGCCGGCTCCCAGCCCCGGGCCATGCGGAAGGCCTCCACCACCCCCAGGGGATCCTTGAGGCGGTCGAACCGGGAAACCTGGAGCACGATGGGAAGCTCGGGATCGATGCCCAGCGCGGCCACCGCCTCCCGGCTCTCGGCCACGGTCAGGTCCTCGTTCTTGGGGCTCAGGGGATCGATGGCCGGAGGGAGGATGTACTGGGGGACCATGAGGTCCTTGGTGTACTGGGGCAGGTGGAAGACGGCGGCGTCGAAGGACTCCACCAGGGAGCGAACGAACCCCCAGGCGGTGACGTCGGCCTCGGAGAGGTCGATGTGGCAGCGCCAGATCCAGCTCGCCCGGGTCCGGCCGCGCTCCCGCACCAGCCCCGCCGGCTGGGGGTCGTGGATCACCACCACGTCGGCGTCCTCGCGAATCAGGCCCATGTTCCCTTCGAGGGTGCGGTTGTAGACGTCCAGGAATTCGGGGGTGATCCGGACCGAGGCTCCGTGAAGGGCGTTGTGAAACGCCTTGGTCACCTCGTAGAACCCGCCGTTCCCCGAGACCACGTCCCAACGCACGTCCAGCCCCAGCTCCTCCTCCAGGGGAACCCGCCGCTCCAGGATCTCGGCCACGCCGCCCCCCACCCGGGTGCTGTTCACGTGCTGGATGCGGCCGCCGCCCAGGTGGGAGGCGATGGTGCGGATCTCCTCGATCTCCGCCTTCCCCACCACCGCGGCGTAGTCGTCCAGCTTCGGCGCGGAGGGTGCGCGACGGGCGCTCATACCGCTTCCCCGCGTTCCCGAAGCCGCCGGTTCGCCGCTTCCACCGCCTTCGCGCGGGTCACCCCCAGGGGATGCCGGTGGACGTTGATGGCCCGGATCGCGTCGGCCAGCGCCTTCTCGCCCAGCGCGGACTCCAGCCAGACCGAGAAGTCGTTGTCGTCCCGCCCCAGGCGAAGCCTCGCCTCGACCAGGTGATACCAGATCGATGACCGGCCCACCGAGCTCAGTCCGTCGCGGAACCCGCGGAGGTCATGGGCCAGGTGTCCGGTGCGGTAGACGTAGGACTCCTGCTCCAGGAAGTAGAACGGGGCCGCCGCCCGCACGTTGAACCACGACCCGGCCTCGCCGAGAAACGCCCGGACGTACCCGATCATCTTCTCCCGCGCCTCCCGGAGGGAGAGATAGTCCGTGGGGTCCACGTGGGCCAGCCGCTCGGCCAGGGGCGGCGCGTTCAGGCTCACCAGGGCCCACCGCGCGAAATCGTGGGTGTAGTCCACGGTGGTGAAGTGGCGGCGGAAGAGGCTCTGGTAGAAGTGGTAGTAGATCGAGGATCCACTCACCTTCTCCAGGCCGGTGAGAAACGACTTGAGGTCGTCCGCCTTCCGGCCGGTCCAGCGCACCAGACCCGCCTCGGAGGCGAACGAAAAGGGCTCCGCGTCCATGTTCCCGGTTATCGGCGGCGGGAGGGGATCTTGAACCTTCGAGTCCCGGCCGGGCCGCGCCGCCCGCCCGCCGAGGCCTCCACGAACCCCGCAAACGGGCTACCGGGGCGACTGGGCGGGGATTCCGGGGGGTCTCGGCGGGGATCCGCTTCAGGATCCCGCGTTCACCGACCCCGCGTCGGCCCTACTCAGAGCGGCCTCGCCGGGGAGCGAGGCCGGGGCTTCCCCCCGGAGTTGATCCAGATTGGCGCGCGCCCAGGCGTGGACGTCGTGGCCCCTCACCTGTTCGGCGAGGGCCCGGGTGCGGCGCGCTCGCTCGCTGTCGTGCATCTCCAGGGCGGACCGGATCCCCTCGGCCATGCCGTCCAGGTCGTACGGGTTCACCAGGAGCGCCCCGTCCAGGACTTCGCTGGCCCCGGCCAACTCGCTCAGGATGAGCACCACCGGCCGGTCGGCGTTGGTCATGAGGTATTCCATGGCCACCAGGTTCATGCCGTCGCGAAGCGGCGTGACCAGGCCGATGTCCGCGGCGCGATAGTGAGCGGCGAGGCTCCGGGGAGGAAACGCCCGGTAGTAGTAGCGGACGGGAACGTAGCTCCCGCGCGCGAACCGGGCGTTGACCCGTCCCACCGTCTCGTCGATCTCGCGGCGCATGTCGCGGTACTCGGGAACCCGGGTCCGGCTGGGGACCGCGATCTGCAGGAGGCAGAACTCGCCCCGGAGCCAGGACTGGCGGTCCAGCAGCCGCTCCACGGCCAGGATCCGCTCCAGAATCCCCTTGGAGTAGTCGAGCCGGTCCACGCCCAGGATGATGTGCCGGGTCCCGCACAGCTCGCGGATCGCCTCCGCTTCCCTCTGGACCCGCGGATCGGCGCCCGTCCGTTCCCAGGCCTCGGTGTCGATCCCGATCGGAATCGCTCCGATCTCCACCTCCCGGCCGCTCCAGGTCACCGCCCGGTTTCCGGCCATGGTGGCGCCGAGGAGGCTCTGCACCGTGCCTCGGAAGGCGGCGGCATAGCTCTCCAGATGGAAGTTCACGAAATCGGCGCCCAGCATTCCCGCGATCAGATCCTCGTGGTACGGAAGCGCGCGGAACACCTCGTAGCCGGGGAACGGAATGTGCCAGAAGAAGGAGATCCGGGCATCGGGCCGCTTGGCCCGGACCAGGGCGGGGACCGCGGATAGCTGGTAGTCGTGGATCCAGATCAGGTCCTGGGGCCGGGCATGCCGGATCACCGCGTCGGCGAAGATCTCGTTCACCTCCAGGTAACCCAGGAGGTCCCGCCGCTGAAAGTGCACCATGTTCGGAAATCCGTGGGCCAGGGGCCAGAGCACCCGGTTGGAGAAGCCGAGGTAATGGCGCTCGTGGAGGCGCGGGGGAATCTCCAGGTGGACCACCTGGGTGTCGGGTTGCCCGGGGAGGGCGAAGGGGGCCCCGGCCTCGTGCCCGGGAGGGCTCTCCCCGGCGGCGATCCACAGCCCTCCCTCCGCCTTGAGCGTCGGGTCCAGCGCCGCCACCAGGCCGCCGGTTCCGAGCCGGTAGCTGGTCTCCCCCCGGCGTGTTTCCAGGGTCACCGGTCCCCGGTGGGAGACCACCACGAGACGCGGGCGACCGCTCTTCGACTTCGATTCCATGAACCGCCCTCCGGCCGATCAATCGATTGGAAATCCCCGACCGCGATTGCTACCAATTGGCTTTACCCGATGCAAAGCGAGCACATCCGTATGATGCCTTTCTACCCTACAGGATGGCGGCGGAACGCGCAAACCGCGCGCTCTCCGCCCCGAACGCGGTATGCTAGAATCCCGCCGCGCGAGGGGACGACCGGGCCGAATCACCCAGCGAGGACAGGTTGAAAATCGCCTTCATCGGGACCCACGGGGTGGGCAAAACCACCCTCTGCTTCGATCTCGCCGCGAGGATCAAGCGGATGGACTACTCGGTGGACCTCGTGAAGGAGGTCGCCCGGGACTGTCCGCTCCCCATCAATCGCGACACCACCCTGGCCGCCCAGTCCTGGATCCTGTTCACCCAGCTCGCCCGCGAGCTGGCCTCGGCCGAACGGCACGACGTGGTGGTCTGCGACCGCTCCCTCCTCGACAACTATGCCTACCTGGTCCACCGGATGGGACGCCGGAAGGAGCTGGAGCCCCTGATCGCGGCCTGGCTCCCCGGGTACAACGCCCTGGTCAAGGTCCCCATCTGGCAGCTGCCGAGCTACGACGGAGTCCGCGACGTAAATACCGGGTTCCAGCACGAAATCGACGAGGCCATCGACGGGTTGATCGCCGATTTCGGGGTGCCGGTGCTCCGGCTCTCCCCGGAGCGCCAACCCACCTGGACCGAGACCGTGGTGGCGCACCTGAACCTCTCCCGGCGTTCCGAGCAGGTGCCCCTGTTCCCGGAGGAATCATGACCGATCACAGCAAGAAGCGCGGGTTCCTGGGGGGCGCGCGCATCCAGCCCCGGCCGGTGACCGGGGACATGACCGCCGCCGACCTCATCGACGCCTCGTTCCTGGCCTACAACGCGGGCCGGCTCCAGCAGGCGGCGCGACTGTTCGTGGACAAGTGCCTGGACCCCGACGTCACCGTGGGCATGAGCGTGGCCGGCGCCCTGAGCCCGGCCGGGGTGTCGCTCTCGAGCCTCATCCCCCTGGTCAAGGCGGGGTTCGTGGACTGGATCGTTTCCACCGGAGCGAACCTCTACCACGACGCCCACTTCGGCCTGGGGCTGGCGCTCCACCGCGGGAGCCACACCCTGGACGACCGCGAGCTGTTCGAGGCCGGGGTCATCCGCATCTACGACGTGCTCTTCGACTACGAGGTGCTGCTCCAGACCGACAGCTTCATCCGCGAGGTCATGAAGAACCCCGAGTTCCACCGCACCATGGGGACGGCGGAGTTCCATCACCTCCTGGGGAAGCACCTGGCCGAACGCGAGAACCGGCTCGGGGTCGTCGACACCTGCCTCCTCACCGTGGCCTACCGGGCCGGCGTCCCCTGCTACGTCTCCTCCCCCGGCGACTCCTCGATCGGGATGAACGTGGCCGAGATGGCGCTCCGGGGCGAAGGGCCGACCATCGACGTGAGCCGGGACGTGAACGAGACCGCGGCCATCGTCTACGCGGCCAAGCAGAGCGGCCGGAGCGCGGTCCTCCTCCTGGGCGGGGGCTCCCCCAAGAACTTCGTGCTCCAGACCGAGCCCCAGATCCAGGAGGTCCTCGGGCTTCCCAACAACGGCCACGACTACTTCATCCAGGTCACCGACGCCCGTCCCGACACCGGGGGGCTCTCCGGGGCCACCCCGGCCGAGGCCGTCTCCTGGGGCAAGGTGGATCCGGAGAAGCTCCCCGACACCGTCGTGGTCTACACCGACTCGACCATCGGGGCGCCGCTCCTCGCCGCCTACGCCCTGGCCCGCCACGAGCCGCGGCCCCTGAAGCGGCTCTACGACCGGCGCGACGCCCTCTACGCCTCGCTTCGCGACGACTTCATGGCCGTCCGGCGGAACCCCGAGGACATCCGGGGCACCCGGGAGGAAGTGAGGCCCAACGGGTAGGGCTTCACGCCCGGCGGCCCGGGCCCCGTGGATCCGCCGCCCGGGCTACGGCAGGAACTTCTCCGGGTGGGCCAGCTTCTCCGGCAGGTAGGTCTCGATCACGTAGTTCAGCCCGTGCTTGG
>CAYRIJ010000188.1:0-7693 GCA_964424285.1 uncultured bacterium | reverse complement strand
TCCTCCGGGACATGACCGAGTGGGTCCGCGCCCGGGATGCATTGCAGGCCAGCGAGGCCCGATTCCGGGAAGTCGTGAATCGCTACCCGGGTGTCTTCGTCCTCCACGATCGTGAGTTCCGGGGCCTCTACGTGAACGCCATGGCCCTGGCCATCACCGGCTTCACCGAGGACGAGGTGATGGGAAAGCGCTACGAGGACCTGTTCCCCCGGGAGATCACGGAGCGATTCATGCCCGCCCTCCGCACGGCCCGGGACACCGGCGGAATCCAGACCGTCGAGTTCGAGATCGAGCTGGGCGGGGCAGGCTACTTCTTCGAATCCACCTGCATTCCCGTGACCGACGAATCCGGAGCGGTGACCCAGATCATGAGCTTCGCCCATGACCTGACCGAGCGGAAACGGATGGAGGGGGAGCTCAACAAGCGTATGATGGCCCTCGAGTACAGCCCCATGGCCATCGTCATCACCGATACCGCCGGGGCCATCGAATACGTCAACCCCAAGTTCTGCGAGAGCAGCGGCTACCGTGAGGACGAACTCCTCGGACAGAACCCGAGCATCCTGAACTCCGGCCGTCAATCGGCGGAGTTCTATCGCGGCCTGTGGGAGACCATCTCCGCCGGCCGGGAGTGGCACGGGGAGTTCTGGAACCGGCGCAAGAACGGGGAGCACTACGCCGAGCAGGCGTCGATCGCGCCGGTGGTGGATACTCAGGGCCGGATTACCCACTACGTGGCCACGAAGCAGGACGTCACCGAGTGGCGGAAACTCGAGGACCAGTTCCGGCAGGCCCAGAAGATGGAGGCGGTGGGGAGGCTGGCCGGGGGCGTGGCTCACGACTTCAACAACCTGCTCACCGCGATCAGCGGATTCGGGGTTCTCGCCCAGAGGGGATTGACCGAGGGCGATCCGGCCCACAGATACCTTGCCGAGATCCTCCGGGCGGCGGATAGGGCGGCGGGGCTCACCCAGCAACTTCTGGCCTTCAGCCGGCGGCAGGACCGAAAGCCCCGGATCATCGATCTGAACGAAGTGATGGACGACATGGTCACGATGATCCAGCGATTGATCGGGGAGGATGTCCAGCTGGAGTCGGTTCCTTCTCCGGTCCCGAGCCGGATCCTGGCCGATTCCGGGCAAGTCGAACAGGTGATTCTCAATCTGGTGGTGAACGCCCGGGACGCCATGCCGGACGGGGGAAGGCTCCTCATCTCGACCGGCGTCCAGGACCTCGACGGGGCGTTCACCCGGGGACACCCCGAGATGTCCCCGGGACGGCACGTGGTGCTCTCGGTGCGGGACACGGGGACCGGGATGACCGACGACGTGAAGGACCACCTCTTCGAGCCCTTCTTCACCACCAAGGGTCCCGAGCGGGGCACCGGGTTGGGGCTGGCCACCACCTACGGCATCGTGACCCAGAGCGAAGGCTGCATCGAGGTCGATAGCGAGCCGGGCCAGGGAACGACGTTCCGCATCTTCTTCCCCGAGGCGAGCCGGGAGAAGGCGAACGCTGAGCCGGTCCCGGTCCTCCCGGCAAGCTGGCGGGGCGGGGAGGAGACCGTGCTTCTGGCCGAAGACAACGAGGGGGTTCGGGATCTCGCCCGCGAGGTGCTCACCTCGTGCGGCTACACCGTCCTGCCCGCGGAAAACGGCCCCGAGGCCCTGGAACTGGCCGCCCGGCACCCCGGTACCATCGACCTCCTCGTCACCGACCTGATCATGCCGGAGATGAACGGACGGGAGCTGGCCCGCCTCATCGTCGGGAGCCGGCCCAAGATCAAGGTGCTCTACATGTCGGGGTTCACCGCGGACACCATGGCCGCGGACGAGACGGCGCACGGCGATCTCGCCTTCATCCAGAAGCCATTCATGCCGGCCGACCTCGCCGCCCGGGTCCGCGGGACCATCGACGGTCCGGAAGCGCGGATCGCCGCCTGACCGGCGCGCCGCCCGGCGTGGGTGGGCGGCGCGCGACCGGCTACTTGATGACCGGGACCGTTCGCACCGCCACCGCCGAGGGCCCGTCACCGGTGGTGAACTCGCCCACCTTGGTGAGCGTGGCCAGGTCCACCACCACGACCCCGTCCAGGTCGAAGTTGGCGGCATAGAGACGGCCGTCGAACACCGCCACGTCGGAGTAGCCGCTCTCGGGCAGGATCGGATCCCCGGCGTCATGGAGTGCGACGAAGGTCCCGGTGTCGTAGGACATGAGCCCGCCGTAGTAGGACGCCACGTAGGCGGTGCCGTCGGGACCCAGGGCGGCGCGATAGGCCGCCCCCCCCAGGACGAGGGTGTCCCGGACCGCCGAGGCGTCGGTCTCGATCCGCACCACGCGCCCGGCGACGTCGTCGAAGTTCCCGGTGCAGATCACCTGCATGCGCCCATCGGCCCCGACGAAGGCGACCTGCGGGTTGGGGGGTACGGGCAGGCGCGCGGTCTCGGTCAGGGACGCCTTGTCCAGGGCGACCACGGTGCCGTCCTTGAACTTCCCCTCGGCGCCGTCGTAGCCGGTGAGGGTGACCCATACCCGGTCCGCGGTCACCGCGAGTCCCTCGGCGCCCGCGCCCACCGTGCGGCGGCGGACGACCTTCATCGCGGCGAGGTCGAGTTCCATGACCTCCCCGCTCACGAACGAGCTCACCCAGCCCCGGTCGGCATCGGCGGGGTCGGGAGCGAACTCCCACGGACTCACCCCGGTTCCGAGATCGATGCATCCCACGGTTTCCCCGGTCGTGAGGTTCACCACCGACACGTTGTTGTCCACGGAGTTCACGATGTAAAGGCGAGCGCCCACGACGTCGAGGTCGTTGGGGGCCTGGCCGGTGAGGCCGTGCTGGGCGAGGACCGCGGGGACGGCGGAGCCGGTGATCGGGGCCGCGGTCCAGGTCTCGCCCAGGCTGTTGGCGGTGAGAAGGTAGACGACGCCGGGGGTCAGCGCGGGCCCCCGGTCGCCGATCAGGGGGCAGGTGGAGCCGGGCTTCTTGTCGTTGCCGCAGGAGGCCAGAAGGACGAGGGTCAGGCAGGCGGTCAGGAGTCGGGCGGGACGCTTCATGGCGTTTTCTCTCCGGTAAGGGGGCCGACGTTCAAGGGTGGAGCGGTGGACGAGCCGCCTCAGGTTCCTCCGCGGCCCGGGGAGAACCGCAGTCCCAGGAGCACCTCCCGGCCGGGGACCGCGTAGCCCCGGATGTCCTCGTACCGGGTGTCGAACAGGTTTCGCCCCTCCGCTTCCAGCCGCAGGTCGGCGGACGCCCGGTACCGGAACCCGGCATGGATCAGGGCGTACCCGTCGGCCCACTTGGTATTGGCCGCGGTGAGGGGCACCCGGCTCACCGCCCGCACTCCCGAGGCCACGGCCCAGCGCCCCCGGGTCCAGGAGAGATCGGCGAAGGCGGTCCGGGCGGCGCGCCCCACCAGCCGGCGGTCTCCGGTGATCGGATCCCCGGTGGCGTCGGCGGCGTCGAGCAGGGTGAACGCGGCGTCGAGCCGGAGAGGAAGACCGAGCCCGCCCAGGTCGAGGGAACCGTCTCCCTCCAGGCCGCGGATCCTCGCCTCGCCCACGTTGTGCGGACGCCACACCCCGTCCGCCCCCGGAGTCCACTGGATGAGATCGGTGAGCCGGGAGTCGAACGCGGAAACCGAGAGCCGGGACGCGCGCAGCCGCCCGTCGAGACCCAGGTCGAGATCCCGGGCCCGCTCCGGACGGAGGCCGGGATTTCCCGCCGCGCTGGCCCGGGCCGGCCAGAAAAGATCGTCGAAGGTGGGCGGACGGAACGCGTTTCCGAGTCCGGCGCGGGCGGCGAGGAAGGCCGCGCTCCCGGCGTTGCCGATCAGCGCGCGGGAGAGGCTCACCCGGCCCGAGGGATGGGGGGCGAACCCCTCCAGAGCGTCGAGGCGGACCGCCGCCGATGCTCCCCAGTCCCGCCACCGCTCTTCCGCGTAGAGCGCGGCGGCGGCGCGATCGCGTCCCACCCGTCCGTCGGTGGTGCTCCGGAGGCGGTCCCGGACGGCCTCGGTGCGGGCGATCACCGTGCCTCGGCCGAGAGCGCCGTGCCAGCTCGCCGAGGCGCGAAGCCGCCGGTTCCGATGGCGGTCGGCCACCGGCCCGAAGGGGTTCCGCGGGTCGGCGTAGTCCCGGTCGAAATTCGAGCGGGAGACTTCGAGATCGAAGCTCCCCGGGAGCGACGACGACTCCACCCCCCGCGCGCCCAGGCTCAGCTCGGTATAGGTGTCGGTCCGGCCGGCGCCGGGGGTGGGGAAGGCGCGGCTCCCGGGCACGTCCCGCCGGTCGTTGCGTCGCTCGGCCGAGGCCTCGACCGCGGCGGCCCAGGCGGGGTGCCAGGCCAGGCGCGCCCGCGCGCCGATCCCGTCGGCGTGGCCCTCCCGGGCCTCCAGGCGGGGCGAGGCGGTCTCGATCCGCGCCACCCCGTCCGCCGCCCATCGGCCGCCCGACAGCCCGCCCCCCGCCCGGATGAGGGCCCGGTCGCCGCTCCCGGCCAGGACCCGGACCGAACTCTGCGGCGCGCGATCGGAGCGCCGGACCAGGTTCACCGCCCCGCCGAGGGCATCGGGCCCATAGAGCGCTCCCATGGCTCCGCGAGCGATCTCGACGCGATCGAGACCCTCCACGTCGAGGGGCTCCAGATCCACGCCTCCCCCCTGGGCGGTGTTGATCGGGCGCCCGTCCACCAGCACCGCGGTGCGGTCGGAACCCAGCCCCCGGAAGGACACCGCCTCGCTCACCCCGTCCCCCTGGGTCAGCACCCGGAGACCGGCCACGTACTGGAGCGCGCGACCCAGGTCGGTGGGGTCGATCCGGTCGAGCCACGCCCGGTCGAGGACGGTTCGGGCGCCGGGCCGGAGGGGGAGCGGGGGAATCCGGGGCGCCGACTTCCTGAACGGGGGAAGGATGTAGGTGGGCAGCGCGGCACTCGAGCTGTCGTTCGCGGCGGGGGATGCCGCGGCAGGAGGGAGCGAAGAAGTCGGCGCGGGAACGGATGCGGTCGAAGTCTTACTGGGAGTGGTTCTTTCGCCAGGCGAAAGTGAAAACTTCGGCTTGGATGTCAGCTCGGTCGCTCCCGCACCGACAGAACAAATGATGAGCCCGGCGAGCGCCAACGTCAAGGCGCTTCCGGCCGGCGCCCCGAAACGGTAGAAGGACACGGCAAGAGCCTCCCTTTCCACGCAAGGGTGGGTCTTCGAAGGGAGGAGAGGGGGGCTCGGGGCCCGGGACCGGCGAGGCGGGCAAGAAACGACCCGCCTCGAGGGAAATCGAAGGCGGGTCACGCCGCCGATCGCCCTCACCTCCTCGAAGGTCTCGATCGAGAGCGTCCACAGCCGGTCTCCTGACTCGCGGGTCATCCTCCGGTCGCCCCTTCCCGAGGGACCCGGTCCCTCAGTGGGTTTTCCCGCCGCGCTCCACCGCCCTGGGGACGGTAACCGGCAACGGGACTGCGACCTTCGTCGCCGCTCACAGTGGCGGGTCCGTGCCGGATTCACACCGGCTTCCCGTACACTGCGGACGTTTATTTCGGGCTCCCGAGGGAACCCGTTCCCGGCATCATAGGGAGCGGGGCCTTGCCCGTCAACCCGGGGGGACGGCCCGGCGCCGTATGCTCCCCTCGTGGGTTACAATGGATCCCGTTCCACCTCGTTGGTATCGAAACGGGGGGACGAGTTCCGTAGTCGGCGGCGAGGCACGGGTCCTCGCCCCGGGCGTGGCGGGAGGTGCAGTCATGATCAGGTCCGCGGTATTCAGCCTCCGGAACCGGATCCTCGCCCTCGTCTTCTTCGTTCTCCTCCCGTCCCTGGTGCTGGTGATCTACACGACCTCCAAGGAGCGGCGTCGGGAGATCGCCGAGTCCCGGCAGAACGTCTTCCATCTCGCCCGGTTGGCGTCCCTGGAAGAGCAGCGACTCATCGAGGATACCCGGGAACTCCTGGTGGTGATCTCGGGATACCGGGCGATCCGGCGGCACGATCCGGTCGAGGCGAGTCAGGATCTCGCCGCCATCATCGCCGCCTTTCCCCGGTACACGAACTTCGGGGTGGCGGACGCCGACGGCATGATGTGGGCGAGCGCCCTTCCCATGCCCCGCCCGGTGGACATCTCGGACCGCGACTACTTTCAACGCGCGGTTCTCAACAAGGGGCTGGGGATCGGTGGGTTTCAGATCGGACGGGTGACCGGGGTGCCGGGACTCAACCTCGGGTACCCGATCCTGAGCGACTCGGGAGACGTGGAAGCGGTGGTGTTCGCCGCCATGAGCCCGACCTCGATGAACCGCTTCGAGGTCGAGGTGGCGGCCTGGCTCCCCGATGGCTCGACGCTCACCCGGATGGACGATGAGGGCCGGGTGCTCAGCCGCTGGCCCGGGGGGGCGGCGGACGCGGGCCGGCCGGCTCCGGAGTTCACCCTGCTCATGAACGCCCGGGCCCGGGGGCAGGACTATACCCGCGTCACCGACTCCCACGGGCGGAACTTCCTGAACGTCTTCGCCCGCGCGCCCACCAACCTGACCGCAGGGGACGTCTTCGTGGTCCTCAGCATCCCCGAACACGAGGTGTTCAGCGACGCCCGGCGGCTGCTCCTGAGCGGTCTCCTCGGTCTGGGGATCGTGGCGCTGGTGTCCCTGGCCGCGGGGTGGATCGGCACCAACCTGTTCGTCCTTCGCCCGGTTCGCTCGCTCCTGGGGGCGACGAAGCGATTGACCCGCGGCGATCTCTCCGCGCGGACCGGCCAGGAGCACGGGCGCGGGGAGCTGGGCGAGCTGGCCTCGGCGTTCGACGGGATGGCCGATTCGCTTCAGGAGCGCCAGAACGAGCGGGATCGGGCCGAGGAAGCGCTCCGGCGCTCCGAGGCCGAGTACCGGTCCCTGGTTCTGAACTCCCCCTACGGGATCATGCGGTCCACCCCGGAGGGCCGTATCCACCGGGCCAATCCGGCCCTGGTCAAGATGCTGGGATACGACACCGAGGAAGAGGTCCTGGGGTTGAACCTCCTCCGGGACATCAACGTGACCTCCCCCGGAGACGCTGCGATGCTCGGGAATTCCACCGAGGAGGACCCCCGGGACGTCTCCCTGTGCTTCCGGCGGCGAGACGGGAAAGAGATCCAGATCCGGGCCAGCGGCCGCTGGGTGCGGGACGAGTCGGGGCGGGTCAACTACATCGAGAGCATCCTGGAGGACGTGACCGAGCGGAAGTCCCTGGAGGCCCAGCTCGTCCAGGCCCAGAAGATGGAGGCGGTGGGCCGGCTGGCCGGCGGCGTCGCCCACGACTTCAACAACCTTCTGGGCGTGATGCTGGGATACAGCGAGCTGCTCCTGAGCGAGATGGACGAGGCCGATCCCCGGCGCCAGCGGGCGTCGGAGATCAAGCGGGCCAGCGACCGGGCGGCGTCGTTGACCCGCCAGCTCCTGGCCTTCAGCCTTCGGCAGGTTCTGACCCCCCGGGTGGTGGACCTGAACGCGGTGGTGGACAGCCTGGACAAGATGCTCCGCAGGGTGATCGGGGAGGACGTGAACCTGATCTCGCGGCTGGGGGCGGAGGTGGGCCGGGTGCGGATCGATCCCAACCAGATCGACCAGGTGCTCATGAACCTGGTGGTGAACGCCCGCGACGCGATGCCGGAAGGGGGGAAGATCATCATCGAGACCGCCAACCTCGATCTCCGCACCTCGCAGGTCTAC
>CAYRIJ010000187.1:4060-7780 GCA_964424285.1 uncultured bacterium | reverse complement strand
GATCAACACCCCGGGCTCGTGGCACAATTCGTCGACCTACGCTCCGATCCACACCCAGAGCACCCGGACCGGGTACCTCACTCCCAACGACGGCGGCTCGACCGGCGGGATGGACGATCGTTTCGACTTCATCCTTCCCACCTATTCGCTGGCCGACGGGCAGAAGCTGGATCAGATCTCCTCCAGCTACATCTCCTACGGAAACGACGGGCAGCACTTCAACCTCAACATCAACGACTCGCCCACCAACAGCGCGGTGGGGCAGACCATCGCCGACGCGCTCCAGCGCGCGTCCGACCACCTGCCGGTGCGCTGCGACTTCCAGGTCCCGGCCATCGTGAGCGCCGACGCCTCGCTCTCCTTCGGCACGGTGATCGTGGGGGCGACCGCGCAGCAGACCCTGAACGTGAACAACATCGCGACCGCGCCCGCCGACGTTCTCGACTACTCCATGGTCTCTCCGGTCGGGTTCACCAACCCCGGCGGCACCTTCCACGCCGCGGCGGGGGCGGGGAACCCTCATACCGTCACCATGCTCACCGGCTCGGCCGGGAGCAAGGGCGGCAACCTGGTCATCTCCAGCGACGACGTGGACCACCCCAGCCGGAACGTCCCCCTGAGCGGGACGGTGCTCCGGCACGCGGTGCCGTCGCTGACCGGCGGGAGCCAGAACCTGAGCGCGAACGTGGACTTCGGCACCCATGGCGAGGGGGCGTTCTCCAACCAGCCGGTCTCCACGGTGAACCTGGGCTACGACGCCCTCCAGGCGCTCCTGAACGTCTACGCCGCGAACATCACCGGTGGGGAAGGACGCTTCAGCATCGCCGGCGGGTTCAGCGCGACGGACGTGGGGGGGACGGCGGCGAGCTTCGACGTGGCCTTCGACGACGCGGGCTCGGCCCGGGAGTCCGACACCACCTACACCGCGACCCTGGTGTTCTCGACCCGGGACCAGCAGGGGCTGTCCGGGGCGACCGCCCAGAGCGATCTCACCGTGAACCTGTCGGCCACGGTGACCGGGACCGGCGCGACCGGGGTCGGGGACCCGCCCCTGGTCCAGGTCACGGTCCTCGGGGCCAATCACCCCAATCCCTTCCGGGCCGGCGGAACCCGCATCGCGTTCAGCCTGGCCCACGACACCCGGGTCCGGCTGGCGGTCTTCGACGTCCAGGGACGCCGGGTGCGGACCCTGGCCGACGGGAACCTTCCGCGCGGGGAGTACGATCTGGGCTGGAACGGGGCGGCCGACGACGGACGGGAAGTGACTCCTGGCGTATACTTCTACCGCCTGGAGACGCCGGAGTACACGGCCACCCGCCGGATGACCAAGCTCCGGTAGCCGGGACGGGCTTGTGCCGCGGGGAGGCGGGTCGACCCTCTCCCCGCGGCCCCGGCGACCGGGAGTTCCCGTGGTCATGCCGACCCGGCGGGGCCTCGGCTCGGCCTCGGCGGGCGGTCACCGGCGCGGCGGCCCGAACCCAATGAACTCATGAACCGTTCCTACGATCGCACCATCAATCCCGAGATCCAACGCCGGCTCCGGGAGTTCCTGAGCCAGGATGAGATCCGCGACCTCCATCGCCGCAGCGCCTGGAGGCACTTCGCGCTGGTGGCCCAGCAACTGGTGCTCCTGGTGGGGATCGCGGTGGTGTGCGCCCGGGTGACCCATCCCCTGGTCTGGCTCCCCCTCGCGTTCCTCCAGGGGTTCGTGATCCTCTCCTTCATCATTCTGCTCCACGAGCAGGTCCACAACCTGATCTTCGCCCGCCGCCGCCCGTTCTGGGAGCGGGCGCTCGGGCTTTTCTACGCGCTTCCGAGCGCGATCTCGGCCAGCCAGTTCAAGCGCTGGCATCTCGATCACCACAGCGAGCTGGGCACCGTCGACGACGATCCCAAGCGGGCCTACCTCTCCCCCAAGCGGGTCGCCCGCTGGTACAAGGCGCTCTACTTCACCCCCGCGCTGTTCGTGATCTACTCCATCGCCTCGGCCCGGGCCGCCCGCCGCTATTCCCCCCGGCTCCGGCTCACCATCAACCTGGAGCGGACGGCGTGGATGGGCCTTCACATCGCCTTCGCCTGGTGGCTGGTCTCCACCGGCGGGTTCTGGCTCTGGTTCCGGGTTCACGGGGCGCCGCTCTTCCTCTTCTTCCCCTTCGCGTTCTTCCTGAACCGCCTCGGCCAGCACTACGCCGTCGATCCCCGCGATCCGGCCAAGTGGGCCACCCTGGTGAAGGGCCACTGGTTCTGGAACTGGATCTTCGTGTACTCGAACTTCCACCTCGAGCACCACTACCTGGTGGGGGTGCCGGCCTACCATCTCCCCGCCCTCCAGCGGAAGCTCTGGCCGTTCTACGAGAAGATCGGCCACCGGCCGATGGGCTACGGCGAGATCCTCTTCCAGTGGTTCGTGCGGAACCGCGTCCCCCACACCAACTGGAACGAAGCCGGGGAAGAGACCAAGGTCGTTCCCGTTCCCGCCTCCCGCTGATAGGCTGAGCCGGGTCGCCGGCCTTCGCGCGCGGATCGAGTTCCGCCCGCGGACCGGCGTTCAGGGCGGATGTCCGCCAAGGGGGTTCGGATGGCCAAGCGGGAGAGCGCGCCGGCTCTGCTCCGGCGGCTGGAGGCGTTGAAGCCGGTCTACGGGAACGGGGTCTCCGGGGAGAAGCTCGCGCTCATGGGGAAGCTCTCCGCCCGCCGCCTCTCCGGCGCGGGCGAGGTGCTCCGGCTCCACGAGATCCTCTGCTTCCTCCGCGCCTATCCCGACGACGCCGCGGTTCTCGGCGGCGCCGAGACCATGCTGGCGGAGTTCCCGGAGCGGGGCGACCTCCGGCGGCACCGCCGGGCACTCGCCGACCGCGGGATCGAGGGCGCCGCCACCCACTACGCGTTCTACTGGCCCACCGCCCGCTGGCTCGTCTCCCGCTGGCCGGACCGCTGCACCATCGACTGGCCCGAATTCGAGGCCGGCGACCGCCTGGTCGAGATGCTCTTCCTCATGCTTCCCTACGCCGAGACCCTGGCCCTGGATTCGCTGGACCTGGCCCCGGCGGAGTGGCTGGCCGCGCTCAAGGGGCCCGACGAGACCGACGCCGCCTTCCTGGTCCGCCGGTTCCAGGCGTTCCGGGTGGAGGACCCGGCGCGGGAGAAGCTCTTCGACGATCTCCTCGTTCCCATCGTCCTGGCTCCCGGCCCCGGGGTGCCCAACCGGACCCATGCCCGCCACCCCGGCTCCCCGGTCGTCTACCGCACCCGGCCTCTGGATCGCGGCCGGCCGGACCTCCGCCGGGAGATCCTTCGTCCCCCGGAGGCGGTGCGCGAGGTGGGGCCCCGGGAGGGGAGGGCCCTGATCGAGCTGGCCCGGGAAGCCATGGTGACCCGGAGCCGCGATCTCTACGCCTTCAAGCACGCCGATCCCCGCGACGTCCGCATGGTGGAGTGCGGCGGCGGCCTCCAGTTCGCGGTGATCGGAATCGTGCCGGAGCGCCGGTTGCTGCTCGAGTCGGTCTACGGGTTTCTCACCCTCGTGAACGGCGTTCCCGCCGGCTACGTCCTGGCCAGCGGGATCTTCGGTTCCTCGGAGGTCGCGTTCAACGTGTTCGAGACCTTCCGGGGCGGGGAATCCGCGCTGATCTACGGCCGGGCCATGGGGACCATCCGGTGGCTCTTCGGCTCCGACGCCTTCACCATCGATCCCTACCAGCTGGGGGACGAGAACGAGGA
>CAYRIJ010000187.1:0-3960 GCA_964424285.1 uncultured bacterium | reverse complement strand
CGCGGGCCGCCGCCCGGCGCTTCGGCTCGGACCGCGAGGCCGCGGTGCGGACCGCCTCCGCCGAGGCGGCCCGGATGCTGGGGCTCGGGTCCCGGGGAAGACTCACTCCGGGTGAGCGCCTCTGGTGGGACCGGTGGAGCCTCCTGGTCTCCGCGCTTCGCGGGGTGGAGCGGTGGAGCGCGGAGGAGAAGCGCGCGCTGGCGCGGATCGTGCTCGCCAAGGGAGGCCGGCGGGAGTCGGAGTTCGTGCGGCTCTTCGACCGGCACCGGAAGCTTCGCCGCGCGATTCTCGGTCTCTCGGACCCGGCCTGATGCCGGGAGCGCCGGCGGGGGGACCCGGGCGGGACAGGCTCTTCCGCGATCCCAACCTCCGCATCGTCTTCGCGGTCACCCTCATGGCGATCATGGGGGTGTCGAGCATCACCCCGGTTTTCCCCGCCCTGGTCGCCGCCCTCGGGGTGTCGCCGAAGCAGGTCGGGCTCCTCATCACGGTGTTCACCCTTCCCGGGGTGGTTCTGGCGCCCTTCCTGGGCATGCTGGCCGACCGCTTCGGTCGAAAGCGGATCCTGGTCCCGTCGCTCTTCCTGTTCGGTCTGGCGGGAAGCGCCTGCGCTCTCGTCCGCGATTTTCACGTGCTTCTGGCGCTCCGATTCGTGCAGGGAATCGGGGCGGCGTCCCTGGGGGCCCTGTATGCGACCCTGATCGGGGACCTGTATTCGGGGAAGCGGCGCACCGAGGCCATGGGGCTCAACTCCAGCGTCCTCAGCGTGGGCACCGCGGGCTACCCGGTACTGGGGGGAGCGCTGGCCGGCCTCGGGTGGTACGCGCCGTTTGCGCTACCGATTCTCGCCGTGCCGGTGGGGCTTCTGGTGCTCTTCGGCCTCCACAACCCCGAAGTGCGAAACCGCCAACCCCTTCGCGAGTACCTCGGCGGGGTCCGCGACCTGCTTCTCGACGGCCGGATCCTGATCCTGTTCGGGTCGAGCGTGGCCACTTTCGTGATCCTTTACGGATCCTACCTTACTTACTTTCCTTTCCTGGTCGACCATCGGTTCGGGGGGAGCGCGTTCGAGATCGGCATGGTGATGTCCAGCATGTCCGCGTCCACCGCGGTGACCTCCGCGTTCGTGGGGAGGCTGGCGGAGCGGTTCTCCGAGGGGCGGCTGCTCACCGTGAGCTTCGCGCTGCTGGGGACGGGGATGGTCGTGGTGCCCTTCGTCCGATCGGTGGGTCTGCTCCTAGTCCCCACCGTGATCTTCGGGATCGGGATGGGGCTCGACATCCCCAACGTGCTCACGCTCCTGGCCGGGCTCGCTCCCGCGGAGCGCCGCGGCGCGCTCCTGGCGGTGAACGGCATGGTGCTCCGGCTGGGCCAGACCCTGGGGCCGCTGGTCATGGCCTCGGTGTTCGGACTCTGGGGCCTGGACGGGGTGTTCGGAGCGGGCGCGGTGCTGGGAATCGCGATGTTCGCCGTTTTGGCCGCGGCGCTCCGCGGCGCCCGATGATGCGTCCGCGCCGCCGAACGACCGCCCGTTCCGGCTCGCCCGGAGGGGTCGGGCCGCCGGCCGAGCGCGACCGGTTCACCGCCTCCGGAGCGTCGCGATCGCCCCGCCGCTTCGCGCTCGCAACCAGAGCGCCTGGAGCCCGCCGCCGGTGACCATGGCCGCGAGCCCCACGTAGATCCCGGTGACCGGCACGAAGCGAGCGGCCCCCAGCAGCATGACCGCGTTCACCGCCAGGTAGACCGCCACCGCCTCGGTGATGGGCCGGGTCCGCCGGGCGTGGACCAGCACCCCCTGGTACCAGCTATGGAACACGCTCCAGGCGGGGAGGAGCACCGCCAGCCAGAGGGCGCTTCGGGCCAGGCGGGAGAGGGGGGCGGAGAGCCCGGACAAGGTCGAGAACCAGAACCGCCCGAGCGGGGTGGCGGCCACCAGGAGCAATACCAGGGTCACCGTCCCCGCCAGCATCAGGGAGAACCGGAAGAGCCGCCGCTCGGAGCGCGGCTCGTCGAGGAGGGCCACCACGACCTCGTTCATCGCCACCCCCAGGCTCCGCAACGCGAACGTCAACCCGTTCATGACCGGCCACACCGCCAGGGAATCGATCGCCCGGGGGAGCCGGCTCAACGCCGCACTGAGAATCGGGAGGGCCAAGAGGGTCAGAAGCGGGGTCATGGCCAGGGGCACGTAGAAGCTGGCGAAGGAGCGGAGGGTGATGGGAACGGCCACCGCCGGGGCCTCGTGGAGCGGCCCGCGGACGATCGGGCGCACCGACCACCCGATGAACGCCGCCTCCGACATCACCCCCACCGCCACCGCGCCGGTTCCCACCACGATCCCGGGAAGCCCGCCGATCAGGTATCCCAGGGTCAGCACGGTGAAGTTGCTTCCCAGGCGCACCGCGGTTCCGACCCCCACCACCCGCGGCCGGTTGAACCGGATGAGAACGCCCTGGTGAAAGCGCCGGTAGGCGATGGAGGCGGTCCACGGGGTCATGATGAGGAGGCCGATCCGGGCCGGGGCGCGGATGGCCTCGGGGGCGCCGATGAGGCCTCCCACCACGAGATCGTACAGCGGCGTGGCGGCGATCAGGAGGTGGATCGCGGTGAGGATGCCCGCGGCTCCGAACATGAACCGGCGGAGCTTCCGGTAGGAAGCCTCGTCGCGGGAGAGCGCCACCGAGGCGGCCAGCAGCATGATGATCGGGGC
Organism: uncultured bacterium; assembly: GCA_964424285.1. Classification (GTDB taxonomy): domain Bacteria; phylum Eisenbacteria; class RBG-16-71-46; order JABDJR01; family JABDJR01; genus CAVSKL01. The sequence continues at coordinate 1,250 of CAYRIJ010000187.1, read as the reverse complement.
CTCGACCACCAGGGCCAGCGGGAAGACCACCCCGCCGTAGGCGGCGAGGTTCACCTCGGGATGGGCGAGCCGGGCGATGACCGCGCTCACCACCGGGAGCTCGAATCCCATCATGAGCCAGCTCGCGGCCAGGGGCCACCAGGTGGCCAGGATCTTCCGGTAGGAAAGCTCCCCGCCCGTCTTCGCGGCGCCCGCGGGTCGCTGGGCGGTGTTTTCCAAGTCCGTGCTGGTCATGGTATTGAATCGTCCTCGGGCCGGGCGCGGGGCGGCAGGCGGCTCATTGTAGCCGAGTCGCCCGGTCCCGGCGCGGGTGTCCGTCCTCCGAGGCCCCGGCTTCCCGGATGCGGTTTCCCCGGGGGGGATGTATAATGTCGATCCCCTTTGTCCCCTTTGTCCCCATGCGAGGTATCCGGTGCAATCACTCACGTCCGGTCGGCAGAAGTCCGCGTTCGCCTTCGCGATAGGCGTCGGCACCCTCCTCGTTTCCGCCTCCGCGCCGGCCCAGGGCCCACCCGCCGCCCCGGTAGGGGTCACCTCCGCCCGGCAATTCGCGATCCGGGAGACGGTGAAGCTCCCGGGCTCGGTGGAGTCCAGCACCACCAGCCGGGTGGCGAGCGAGGTGGCGGGGGCGGTGAAGGATCTGGTGGCCCGCGAGGGGACCCGGGTCGAGAAGGGGCAACCGGTGGTGAAGCTCCGGACCGAAACCCTGGAGCTCCAGCTCGCCGCGGCCCAGGGCGCCTTGAAGGAGGCCGAGGCCCGGCTGGATCGGGCGGAACGGGCGCTCGGCCGGGCCAAGGACCTCCTGGCCAAAGAGCTCATCTCCGCCGGCGACTTCGACGACGCCCAGTCCGAGTTCAAGGCGTGGGAAGGAAAGGTCGCGCAGCTCTCGGCGGAGGTGGGTCAGACCCAGCTCGATCTCGACCGCTCCACCATTCGCGCTCCCTTCACCGGGACGGTGGTGGCCGAGCACGTGGATCTGGGGGAATGGGTCGGGGTCGGGGATCCGGTGGTGGACATGGTCTCCACCGATCGGATGGACGTGCGGGTGGATGTCCCGGGGAGGTATTTCGGGCTGGTGGCCCTCGGGGCGGAGGCGGCGGTGACCTTCGAGTCGACGTCGCCGACGGAGATCGGCGGGAAGATCACCGCCATCGTCCCCCGCGCGGACGCCAAGTCCCGCACGTTTCCGGTCAAGGTGAGCATCCCCAACCGGGAGGGACGGGTGGCGGTCGGCATGCTGGCCCAGGCCT
>CAYRIJ010000186.1:3190-7828 GCA_964424285.1 uncultured bacterium | reverse complement strand
ACGATCTGAACGTCGCCGGGAAGCCCGTCCGCCTCCTTCCTCCAGGTCTCGATCAACTCATGGCACGCCTCGCAGGTGGTCGAGGCGAAGAGCACCAGGGACTGCTTTCCCAGGAGCAGGTCGTCCGCCCCCAAGGTCCGGCCGTCCAGGGTGGTCAGGGTGACGTTCGGAAAGGTGGTACCGGGCCGGATGGGTCCGGGTTCGTCCAGCCGGACCTCGTTCCGGGTTTGGGGAGACGGGGTTCGGGAGGCCGCCCCCTGTTCCTTTCCGCAGGCTCCGAGCCCGAGGGCCAGGCCTCCGGCCAGAACTCCGATCGTCCAGCTTCTGATCTTCATGGCTTGTTTCCTATCCGGCGGTTCGGGAGCACGGCCCCTCGTGCTTCCCCCCTCCCGAAACCCTATCAGGGGTCACCCCGGATCGCGAGCCCGGGGCGGCGGGTCTCGCGCCGGATCCCGGCGATCGTCCAGGTCCCGGGCGCATGCGTCTGCATCGTGAACGTGCGGACGGCAAGCATGGTCGCGGCACCCGTGGCCGGTGGCCCTCCGGTCGAGAGCGGTCTGGGCCTCCAGGCAGGGGATGAGCGCGACGACCGACGCGCCGTCGCCATCCGGCCGGACTCGATTCCGGGCGCTCAGTCCGATTTCGACTCCTTGGTCCCCGGAAGGGGGAGACCCATCTCGTGGAAGAGGAAGGCGAAGATGTCCGCCCGCTCCTCGATCTGCTTGGTCACCGGCTTTCCCCCGCCGTGGCCGGCCCGGGTTTCCACCCGGAGCAGGATGGGCGCGTCGGAGGCGTTGTCCGCCTGGAGCGTCGCGGCCAGCTTCCGCACCTGGCCGGGGTGAACCCGGTCGTCGGTGTCGGCGGTGGTGATCAGGGTGGCGGGGTACTTCCCCCCCGGCTTCACGTTCTGGAGCGGCGAGTAGGCGTAGAGGAACGGGAACTGATCCGGGTTCTCCGAGGAGCCGTACTCGGGAATCCAGTAGCGGGCCACCGTGAACCGGTGATACCGGAGCATGTCCGCCACCGGAACCTGGCAGATCACCACCCCGAAGAGATCGGGGCGCTGGACCTCCACCGCGGAGACCAGGAGGCCGCCGTTCGACCCTCCCTGGATGGCCAGCCGCTCCGGCCTGGTGTACCCGAGGTCGATCAGGGTCCGGGCGGCGGCGATGAAGTCGTCGAAGACGTTCTGCTTCTTGTCCAGCATCCCCGCGCGGTGCCAGTCCTCGCCGAACTCGCCGCCTCCCCGGAGGTTGACCACCGCGAAGATCCCCCCCTGCTCCACCCAGAAGAGCGGGGTGGTGGAGAAGAACGGGGTTTCGCTGACGTTGAACCCGCCGTAGCCGTAGAGGATGGTGGGGTTGTTCCCGTCGAGGCGGATCCCCTTCTGATGCACGAGGAACATCGGGACCTTGGTTCCGTCCTTGGACTCGTACCAGATCTGGTCCACCGCGAAGTCCGCCGGTTTGAAGTCGACCTGGGGGGATCGATAGACCACCGGCTTCCCCAGTTCGAAGTCGTACCGGAAGACGGTGGAGGGGTAGGCGAACGAGGCGAAGTCGAAGAAGAGCGCGTCGCTCCCCGCCCGGCCGTGGATCCTCCGGATCGTCCCCGGGGTGGGAAGGGGCACGTCGCGCGGGGCGCTTCCGTCCAGGGCGTAGAGGGTGAGCCGGCTGTGGGCGTCGTGCATGCTCTCCACCACCAGCCGGTCGTCGGCCACCAGCGCGGACCCGATCACGTCGGCGCCCTGGGGAACCACGTCGCTCCAGTTCGAGGGCTCGGAGCGGGCGGGATCCACCGCCACGATCCGGTAGCGGGGCGCGTCGCGGTTGGTCCGCACCAGGAACCGGTCCCCGTCGGTTCCGATCACCGAGTAGGCGGCGTCGAACCCGGTGATGAGGGGGCGGGGCCGGGCCCCCGGCTCGTCCAGGGGAAGCACGTAGATCTCGTTCCGGCGGGACGAGCCCTTGGAGGCGCTGATGACCAGCCAGCGGCCGTCGTCGGTCGTCCCGGTACCGAAGATCACCTCTTTCAGCTCCGGACGCTCGTAGATCATCGGGTCCGAAGCGGGATCGGCGCCCAGGTCGTGGTGGTAGACCTTCATGTAGTAGTGCTCGTCCCCGGCGGGGACGCTTCCCGGCGCCGGCTGCCGGTTGTAGTAGAAGCCCCGGCCGTCGGGGGTCCAGGCCGGGCTCGTGAACTTGACGTCGGGGATGACCTCGGGGAGGTCCTTCCCCGTCTCCACCTCGCGGATGTGGAGTTCCTCCCAGTCGCTTCCGCTGTAGGAGACCCCGTACACCACGTACCGCCCGTCGTCCGATGGGCTGAACACCGGCACCGCCGCGGTCCCGTCCTCGCGCAGGGTGTTCGGATCCAGGAACTCCCGCGACGAGCCCTCCAGGCCGTTCTGGACGTACCAGATCGACTGGTTCTCGAGCCCGCGGTTGTGGGTATAGAAGAGCACCCCGTTCCGTTCGGTGGGCGTGCCGTAACGCTCGTAGTCCGTGAGCTCGGTCAGGCGCTTGCGGATCGGCTCGCGGTCCCCGGTCTTCTCCAGGTAGGCCCGGGTGAACGCGTTCTCGGCCGCCACCCACTTCTGCACCTCGGGGCTCTCCGACTCCTCGAGCCACCGGTAGGGATCGGCGACCCGGGTCCCGAAGTAGTCGTCCACCACCGTGCCCGTTCGGGTCGGGGGGTAGCCGGGGGGGCCGGCGGCGACGGACCGGGCGAGGAGCCAGGCCCCGAGGTATCCGAGGACGAGGATCTTGAGCGGCGTCCCACCGGAGGCGGGGCGGAGAGCGAATCGAGGCATGCGCATTTCTCCCATCGCCGGCGGCAGGAACCGGCGAACCGTCGGGCTGGTCAGAGTCGGCCTCGCGAGGAGCTTCCGCGAACGACGCATCCTAGCACGCGGCCGGAAACCCGGTCCCGTTCGGGCCGGCCCGGGCCCGGACGCTCCCGCTCCCGAAGGGATCGTTCGGGGGGGATTGCCGAAGCCCGGCCGGGGTTCTAGGCTCTGGATCCCGATGACCCATCCGACCGCTCCCGCGCTCATGCCCTCCCGTGACCGCCGCACCGGCGTCCTTCTGGTGAACCTCGGCACGCCCGACGCCCCGCGCGTCCCCGAGGTGCGGCGCTACCTCCGGGAGTTCCTCTCCGATCCCCGGGTGATCGACATGAACCCGGTGGGGCGGGCGGCGCTCCTGAACCTGGTCATCCTCCCCTTCCGCCCCCGAAAATCCGCCGAGGCCTACGCCAAGGTCTGGACGGAGGCGGGCTCGCCGCTCCTCGTGTTCGGGGAAGCCCTGCTGGAAGGAGTGCGGGAGCGGCTGGGGTCCGGGATCCCGGCGGAGCTGGCCATGCGCTACGGCCGCCCCTCGATCGGCGCCGGGCTCCGCGCCTTGAAAGACCGCGGGGCGGATCGCGTGGTGGTGCTCCCCCTCTATCCCCAGTTCGCCTCGGCCACCACCGGCTCCACCCTGGAGCGGGTCTACCGGGAAGCGGGGCGGTTCTGGAACGTCCCCGATCTCGCCACCGTCCCGGCGTTCTACGACCATCCCGGCTTCATCCGCTCGTTCGCCGAGGTGGGCCGCCCGGCCCTCGAGGCGGGGAAACCCGACCGGGTGCTGTTCAGCTACCACGGTCTCCCCGAACGACAGGTGATCCGCTCCGACGAGAGCGGCGCCCATTGCCTTCGAAGCGGAACCTGCTGCGACGCGATCGGCGACGTGAACCGGAACTGCTACCGGGCCCAGTGCTTCGCCACCAGCCGGCTCCTGGCCCGGGCCCTGGGCCTCGCCGGGGATCGGTGGACGGTGACCTTCCAGTCGCGCCTCGGTCGGGTTCCCTGGATCAAGCCCTACACCGACCTCGTTCTGGCCGATCTCCCCCGGCGGGGGATCAAACGGGTGGCCGTGTTCTCTCCGGCCTTCGTGGCCGACTGCCTCGAGACCCTGGAGGAGATCGCCATCCGGGGCCGCGAGACGTTCCTTCGGGCCGGAGGGGAGGACCTCCGGCTGGTGCCGTCGCTCAACGACCATCCCGGCTGGATCGACACCGTGGTCGAGCTGGTGCGCGCCCGATCGGGTTGAGCGGGCTCCGACTCAGGGGCGGTAGCGCGCCTTGAGGAGACCCCAGGTCGTGCGCTCGACCGGCACGTCGACCCGGCCGCTCAACCACCCCGCGGAGATATCCCGCGACGGGGTGCAGTTGAAGCAATCGATCCCGCCGCCGTGGACGAACGCGGTGTCCAGATCGAGAAGAACCTCACCCCCGGCGTCGGTCAGATCGGCCACCGGGGTCATGCGAAGGTCGCGTCGGGGATCGCCGGCGTAGAAGAACACGGTGAGAGCGGGGTTTCCGAAATCGCCGACCGCGGCCGTCGAGGCTCCCGCCCGCCAGGTCGTGGGGGGAAAGGTCAGGGTGTCCCCCCCGCTCACCGAGAGGCTCCAGTCGATGAGGAGACCGGTGGGCTCGTCGTACACGAACCAGCCCGCGGCGCTCCCGCCGTCCTCGAAGGCGACGTCCTTCAGGGTCCAGCGGACGGGGGCGGCAACCGCCGCCGAGGTGGCGGCGAGAAGGGCGAGGACGAGAGTCAGAACGCGGGCGCGCCGCAATCACAACCTCCGATCCAACGCG
>CAYRIJ010000186.1:0-3090 GCA_964424285.1 uncultured bacterium | reverse complement strand
GGGCGTTCGTTCGTCCCGGGGCCCGCCGTCCAGGAGATGCCGTCATGCCGGAACCGCTCGACCGCCGCCGTTTCCTCGCCTGGTTCTCCGCCGTGGGGGCGGCCGCCCTCCTCGCCCCGGAAGTCCTGGCCCAGGGAAAGGACGCGATCAGCCGCGCGGCCATCGCCAAGGCCGAGACCCTGGCCGGGCTCACCTTCACCGACGACGAGCGGAAGCTCATGGAGAAGGGGGTCGGCGATCACCTCCTGAACTTCGAGCGGCTCCGGGCGGTGCCCCTCGACAACGCCGTCCCCCCGGCGCTCCTCTTCCGGCCGCTCCTTCCCGGGCGCCGGGTCGACGGGGCGGAGACGCCCATCCGCCCCACCCCGGTCGGCGACCTTCCCGTTCCCGATTCCGCCGGAGACCTGGCCTTTCTCCCCCTCACCCATCTCGGCGCGCTGCTCAGGAACCGGAAGATCACCTCGGTCGACCTCACCCGCTTCTACCTGGGGCGGCTCAAGCACTACGACCCCGTCCTCCACTGCGTGATCACCCTCACCGAGAAGCGGGCCATGGAGGAGGCGCGCCGCGCCGACCTCGAGATCCGGCAGGGGCGCTACCGAGGTCCCCTCCACGGAATCCCCTACGGCATCAAGGACCTCTACGACACCGCGGGGATCCGCACCACCTGGGGGGCGAAGCCCTACGAGAACCGGGTGCCGGCGAGCGACTCGACGGTGGTGGAGCGGCTCACCGAGGCCGGCGCGGTGCTGGCGGCCAAGCTCTCGGTGGGGGCGCTGGCCTGGGGGGACGTCTGGTTCGGCGGGCGGACCCGGAACCCCTGGAAGCCCGAGCAGGGCTCGAGCGGATCCTCGGCGGGGCCGGCCGCGGCGGCGGCGGCGGGACTGGTGGGCTTCACGGTGGGCACCGAGACCCTGGGCTCCATCATCTCCCCCTCCCAGCGCTGCGGGGCCACCGGGCTCCGCCCCACCTTCGGCCGGGTGAGCCGTCACGGCTGCATGGCGCTGTCCTGGAGCATGGACAAGGCGGGGCCGATCGCGCGCACGGTGGAGGATTGCGCCCTGGTGCTGGACGCCATCCGAGGCTCCGACGGGAAGGACGGCGCGGTCATCGACGCCCCGTTCGCCTGGGACGCGGGCCGCGATCCCCGAACGCTGCGGGTGGGCTACGACGCCGACGCCTTCGAGGAGAAGAGCGACGACCGGGAGTTCGACCAGGGCGCCCTCCGCACGCTTCGCTCCATGGGATTCGCGCTCACCCCGGTGAAACTCCCCGATCTCCCGGTCGGGGACATGCTCTTCATCCTGGAGGCGGAGGCCGCCGCCGCCTTCGACGATCTCACCCGGTCGAACCGGGACGATCTCCTGGTGCGCCAGGTGGAGCAGGCCTGGCCCAACGTCTTCCGGGCCGCCCGGCTGGTCCCCGCGGTGGAGTACATCCAGGCCAACCGGGCCCGGACCCTCCTGATGGAGGCCTACGAGAAGTCCCTGGAACCGGTGGACCTCTACGTCCACCCCACCTACGGCGGGAACACGCTCCTGATCGCCAACCTCACCGGCCAGCCATCGGTGGTGGTGCGAAACGGGTTCCGCGCCGACGGCACCCCGGCCAGCATCACCTTCACCGGCCGCCTGTTCGGGGAGGCGGAACTCCTCGCCGTGGCCAAGGCCTACCAGGACAAGACCGGCTTTCACCGGAGGCGGCCGCCCCTGGCCTGAGGACCGGGTCCGGGCGCCCGCCGGGGAGGCCGGCCCGGGCGGGGCGGGTGGCGGCGGGGCGGTTTCTCCGGCATCATCGGACACTGCGGCGCATGACGCGGGGCGCCGGGGCCTCGAACCTTCGGAAACGCCATGCACGACGAAACCATCTTCATCCTGCTCTTCACCGTCGCCACCGCGGTGGCCATCGCCGTCCGCCATCTTCGCATCCCCTATACCGTGGCCCTGGTCCTGGCCGGGCTCGTCCTGGGGTTCTTCCACGTCTTCGCGCCCCCCCACCTCACCAAGGACCTCCTGTTCGCGGTGTTCCTCCCCGGGCTGCTCTTCGAGGCCGCCTTCCACATCGATTTCCAGTCCTTCTGGCGAAACCGCACCGCCATCGTGTCCCTGGCCGTGCCCGGGGTCGCGGTGGCGGTGGCGCTCACCACGCTCATCCTCACCCCGGTCGCCGGAGCCCTGGACTTCGTCCAGGGCTTCACCTGGCGCCACGCCCTGGTCTTCGCCGCTCTCATCTCCGCCACCGATCCGATCGCGGTGGTGGCGATCCTGAAGAGCCTCGGCGCCCCCAAGCGGCTCTCGGTGCTCATGGAGGGGGAGAGCCTCCTGAACGACGGCACCGCCATCGTGTTCTTCACCCTCACCCTCGCCGTGGTCTCGGGGAGCCACGTGTCGGTTTCCGGGCTGGCCCTGGAGTTCGTCAAGGTGGTGGGGATCGGGCTGGCGGTGGGGTCGGGGGTCGGACTCCTGGCCTCCCAGGTGATTCGCCAGGTGGACGATCCGATGATCGAGATCACCCTCACCACCATCGCCGCCTACGGCTCCTTCGTGCTGGCCGAGCAGTTCCACGTCTCCGGGGTGATCGCCACGGTGGCCGCCGGCCTGTTCTGCGGGAACTACGGCGCCCGCACCGGGATGTCCCCCTCCACCCGGATCGCCGCCGAGACGTTCTGGGAGTACGTGGCCTTCGCGCTCAACTCCATCGTCTTTCTCCTGATCGGGTTCGAGATCCGCCTGGACGTGCTGCTCGGATCCTGGCAGGCGGTTCTCATCGCCTACCTCGCGGTGACCGCGGGGCGGGGGGCGGTGATCCTCGGGGCCTCGTGGCTCCTGAGCTTCACCCGGGAGCGGATCCCCCGGTCCTGGACCGCGGTTCTCACCTGGGGCGGGCTTCGGGGCGGCCTCTCCATGGTGCTGGTGCTGAGCCTTCCCCCCGGCTTCCCCCATCGCGAGCTTCTGGTCTCCATGACCTTCGGGGTCGTGCTTCTGGCCATCTTCATCCAGGCGGTCACCATGTCGCCGCTCCTCAGGGTTCTGGGAGTGGTGGAAGGGCGGGGGGAGCGGAACGAGTACGAGTTCGCGCGGGGACGGCTCC
>CAYRIJ010000185.1:3886-7884 GCA_964424285.1 uncultured bacterium | reverse complement strand
CGGCCCGCACCGCCTCCTCGAGCTCGTCCACCACCCGCTCCACGTCCGAGGCGGCCAGTTCCCGGCGGAATTGCACGTCGAGGTTCAGGAGCACGTCGTCCGGCCCGAGGTGGAGGGTCAGCACTTCCAGCACCCGCTCCACGCCGTCGTGGCCGGCGGCGATTTCCCGGATCGAGGCCACGACCTCGGGGTCCGCGCTCTCCCCCACCAGGAGTCCCTTGGACTCCACCGCCAGCACCACCGCCACCACCGCCAGGATCAAGCCGATCACGATCGAGGCGCAGCCGTCCAGATACGGCGCGTCGAGCCGGTGGCCGAGGAAGATGCCGAGGAAGGCCACGATGAGCCCCAGGAGGGCGGCCGAATCCTCGAAGACCACGGCGAAGGTGGTCGGGTCCTTGCTCGCGCGCACCTCCCGCCAGATCGTCCGCCGGCCCTTGACCCGGAGAAACCCCCGGACCGCCACCACCCACGAGACGCCTTCGAAGAGAAACGAGAGGCCGAGGACGATGTAGTTCACCCGGGGATCCCGCATCTCCGCGCCGGTCTCGTGGAGGTGCTTGATGCCTTCGTAGGCCGACATCCCGCCGCCGAGGGCGAAGATGAGGATGGCCACCACCAGGGTCCAGAAATAGAGCTCCTGGCCGTAGCCGAAGGGGTGGAGATCGTCGGGCGCCTTCCGGCTCCGCCGCATGCCCAGGAGGAGGAGCGCCCCGTTCCCGGTGTCCACCACCGAGTGGATGCCCTCGGAGAGCATGGCCGAGCTTCCGGTCATCCCGGCGGCCACGAACTTGGTCACCGCGATGGCCAGGTTGGCCGCGATCGCCGCGAGCACCGCGTTTCGGGAGGATTCGGCCATGGGGCCCATTTTGAGGGCGGGCTTCGTATAGGGGAAGTGTCCATTGCGCAAGGGGTTCCGAAGGCGTAAACTCTACCGCGACATATCGGCAATTTCGGAACCCGAGGAACGTCCTCGAGACCCCCGTTATCCGTCATCCTGATCCCTTGAGTACCAACGCTGAAATCAAACACCATGTCAGAAACCACGCTCTCCCAGAGAGAGTCCCAAGGTCCCTCTATGTCCTTTGATTCCTTTGGATTGGACCCGCGCCAGCTGCAGGTCATCGAACAGATGGGAATCACCACCCCCACCCCGATCCAGGAGCAGGCCATTCCCCATGCCCTGGACGGAACCGACGTGATCGGTCTGGCCCAGACCGGCACCGGGAAAACCCTGGCTTATGTGCTCCCGAGCCTCACCCGGCTGGCCCAGGGGAGCATCCAGAGAAACTCCATGCTGGTCCTGGTCCCCACCCGCGAGCTGGCGGTCCAGGTGGAGCGGGTGGTCGAGGAGGTCGGAAGGCCTCAGGGGATCGGAAGCGTCGCGGTCTACGGCGGGGTGAGCCTCGACAAGCAGAAGCAGGCCCTGAAGCAGGGCCGCGCGGTGACCGTGGCCACCCCCGGGCGGCTCCTGGACCACATGGGCCGGGGAAACATCCGCTTCGAGAACCTCATGATCCTGGTCCTGGACGAGGCGGACCGGATGCTCGACATGGGCTTCCTCCCCGACATCCAGCGCATCATGCGGAAGCTCCCCAAGATGCGGCAGACCCTGATGTTCTCGGCCACCTTCCCCGGGGAGATCGCCTACCTGGCCGACCGCATGCTGAAGGACCCGGTCCGGGTCCAGGTGGGCCACGTTCGGAAGCCCGTGGACAGCGTCCACCAGATCCTCTATCCGGTCCGCCCGGAAGACAAGATGACCCTCCTGTTCAAGATCCTGGAGGAGGAGGAGATCCACTCCGCGGTGATCTTCCTTCATACCCGGATCCGCACCGAGCGGCTGGCCCGCGCGCTGCACAAGGCGAACTACAGCGTGGCCGAGATCCACGGGGACCGCTCCCAGATCCAGCGCGAAGAGGCGCTGGACGGGTTCCGGAACGGGGAATTCAAGATCCTGGTGGCCACCGACATCGCCGCCCGGGGTCTCGACATCGAGGGCGTGTCCCACATCATCAACTACGACATTCCCCCCAGCGCCGACGACTACCTCCACCGGATCGGCCGCACCGCGCGGGCCGACGCCGAGGGGGACGCCATCACCTTCGTGTGCCCCACCGATCACGCCGCCCTGGAGAAGATCGAGGTCGCGGTGGGCCATCGCCTGCCCCGCAAGGAGTACGAGGGGGCGCCGGTCATCCTCTCCCTCTACACCCCGCGTCCGGAGAAGACCGAGGGGACGGAGCCGGGGGCCAAGCCCGAGCGGCTCTCCTTCGGGCGGAAGCCGCGGAAGCGGTAGGAAGGCCCGCCGGCCCGGAGGAGATCCCGTGAGCGCCCGACGACTGGACGGCCAGGTGGCGGTGGTGACCGGGGCGAGCCGGGGCATCGGCCGCTCGATGGCGCTCACCCTGGCCCGGGAAGGGGCGCGGGTGGTGGTGGCGGCCAAGAGCGAGCGTTCCCGGGAGAAGCTCCCCGGCTCCATCCACTCGGTGGCCGCGGAGATCCGGGACGCCGGGGGCGAGGCGCTTCCGGTCCGGCTGGATCTTCGAAGCGACGCCGACGTCGAGAACCTGGTCCGGACGGTGACCGACGCCTACGGCCGGATCGACGTCCTGGTCAACAACGCCGGGGCGCTCTGGTGGACCCCGGTGCTCGACACCCCCATGAAGCGCTTCGACCTGGTGATGGCGGTCAACCTCCGGGGCCCGTTCGCCCTCACCCACGCCGTCCTGGGGCCGATGCTGGCGGGGGGCGGCGGGCACGTGGTCATGATCTCCCCGCCGGTGGAGCCGGCCGCCCTCCCCGGGAAGACCGCCTACCTGATCAGCAAGTTCGGAATGACCATGCTGGCCCTGGGCCTGGCCGGGGAGCTTCGGGGCCGCGGGGTGGCGGTGAACGCGCTCTGGCCGGCCACCGCGGTCGAGAGCCAGGCCACCATCAACTACCGCCTCGGCTCACCGGCTTCCTGGCGGAAGCCCACGATCATGGCCGACGCGGTGCTGGAGATCGTCGCCACGGCGCCGGCGGAGCTCACCGGGCGGGCGCTCATCGACGAGGATTTCCTGCGCGAGCGGGGCTGGACCGATTTCACGCGCTACCGGTGCGATCCCGATCACGAGCCGCCGCGGCTCTCGGTCGACGACCTCTCGCTGCTCCTCCCCCGCGACCAGACGTAGAGGGCCACCGCGGTGGCCGCCGCCGCGTTCAGGGACTCCACTTCGGAGCGGATGGGAACCGCCACCGCCCGCTCCCGCCAGGGCGCGGGGAGCCCCTCCCCCTCGATCCCGGGGAGGAGTCCGAACCGCTCCGGAAACGCGAACGTCCCGATGTCCGTTCCCTCGGCGGAGAGGGGAACGATCGCCGGATCGGGGGGAAGCGCCCCGAGCGACGGCCCGGCGAGGAGCGGGACCTGGAGCACCGCGCCGCCCGAGCTTCGGAGCGTCTTGGGATGGAAGGGGTGGGCGCTCTCGGCGAGCAGGATCACCCGGTCCACCCCGAAGGCGACGGCGGAGCGGATCACCGCGCCGGTGTTTTCGGGGTCCTGGAAGGGCACGAGGAGACTCGCCCCCGGGGGAAGCCCCTCCGCGGGGTCCCACCGCGGGATCCCGGGAACCTCGAGGACCAGGATGGGGGCGCGGGTGCCGAAAAGGTCCAGCTCCCGGAAGAGCGCGGGAGCCAGACGGTAGACCGGCAGGCCGCCTCCGGGCGCCGCCTGCGGGTCCTTCCCGGCGGAGACGAGCCAGGCCCGGCACCGATCCGGGTGGCGGGCCAGCGCCTCGGCGGTGAGCCGGGGGCCGGCCAGGAGCGCCCGGTCCTGCTTCTTGATCCCGCGGGAGCCGAGGAGCTTCCGGAGATCCTTGAACACCGGGTTGTCCTCGCTGTCGATGTTCCGCACGTCCTGGTCCATGCCACCCCCCCCGTCGTTGACTCTCCGGTGCGCCGCGACGATGTCCGGGCCGTATCCCGGGATCCCGCGGCCCGGCTATCCTAGCAGGAGG
>CAYRIJ010000185.1:0-3876 GCA_964424285.1 uncultured bacterium | reverse complement strand
GGGACGCGGGCCGGGATCGCGGGAAGGGAACCCGGGACCGGATCCCGGGTATCCTGCTAGGATCGGAGGTGCGGGGAATTCACCCTTACCCGGCCGTGGGAGTTGAAGCAATCATGACCCGCCTGCCTCGAAACCCCTTGTTCGCGGTCCTGCTGCTGGGGCTCGGCGTCCTGGCCGCCACCGGCGGCCCCAGTTCCTGCAAGGACGCCGACCCCACCTGCGGGGTCGAGCCCACCGGAAGCATCACGACCTACGTGGTGTCCCACCCGGAGATCATGCACTTCCGGGCCACGGTCCGGGTGCTCTCCATCTCCGGGTTCGACGGGACCGGCATGCAAACCGTGGTGGTCCGGGACACCGCGAGCGCGGAGGTGGACACCCTGGCCTACGGCGCTCCTCCCTCCACCCAGGCGCCTCCCCTCCCCCTTCGGGTCGGAGACCTGGTGACCGTCACCCTGGATCACATCGGCGGGTTCCCGACCGCCCAGGGGATCCTGGTCGTCGACGAGGTGGGGGTGCTGTTCGCCGCGGCCTCGGAACAGCGGCCGGGAACGACCGTGCTCGCCGACGGCCTGCCGGGGTTCACCCTGACCCTGCTTCCCTCCACCTGCGAAAGCCGTCCCCACAACGAGTGCTACGACTCGATCCGGAACGCCCCGCTCCGGGTCGAACACGGCCCCGACACGGTGACCGTGTTCCAGGGGGAGAGCGCCGATCTCGACCCGTGGGTGGTCCACTGCTTCACCGCCCAGGCGGTCGACTACAACAGCAACTGCGCCGACGCGGGGCTGATCGGGGTCTCCTACGCCGTGGCCCGCCGGGTCCCGCAGGCGCTGCCGGACTAGCCGGCGGCTAGGCCGGGGCCAGGAACAGCACCGACAGGGGCGGAAGCACCAGGGTCAGGGAATGGGTCTGCCCGTGGAGCGGCAGGGGCGCCGCCTCCACGCCGCCCAGGTTCCCCTGCCCGCTCCCGCCGTAGATCTCGGCGTCCCCGTTCAGGAGTTCCTTCCAGATCCCTCCGCGGGGCACTCCCACCCGGTAGTTCGGACGCGGAACCGGGGTGAAGTTGCAGAGGACCAGAACCTCGGAGTTCGGGTCCTTGCCCCGCCGGAGAAAGCTCAGGACGCTGTTGTCGGCGTCGGAGGCGTCGATCCACTGGAAGCTCCCGGCGTCGAACTCCATCTCGTGGAGTTCGGGCCGTTCCCGGTAGAGGCGGTTCAGATCCTGGACCCACCGCTTCACCCCCGCGTGGGGCGCGAATTCCAGCACGTGCCACTCCAGGCTCTCGTCGTGGCGCCATTCGCACCGCTGTCCGAACTCCCCCCCCATGAACAGGAGCTTCTTCCCCGGTTGGGCGTACATGTAGCCGAACAGCACCCGGAGGTTGGCGAACTGCTGCCATTCGTCCCCGGGCATCTTCCCGATCAACGAGCCCTTCCCGTGCACCACCTCGTCGTGGGAGAGGGGAAGCACGAAGTTCTCGTTGAAGGCGTAGATCATGCGGAAGGTGATCTGGTTGTGATGGTAGCGGCGGTGGATGGGGTCGTTGGACATGTAGCTCAGGGTGTCGTGCATCCACCCCATGTCCCACTTCGTGCCGAAGCCGAGCCCCCCCACGTAGGTGGGGCGCGAGACCATGGGCCAGGCCGTCGATTCCTCGGCCACGGTCCCGCTGTCCGGGAAATGGCCGTAGACCTCGGTGTTGAACCGCCGCAGGAAGTCGATGGCCTCCAGATTCTCCCGCCCGCCGTACTTGTTGGGGATCCACTCCCCTTCCTTCCTCGAGTAGTCGAGGTAGAGCATCGAGGCCACCGCGTCCACCCGGAGCGCGTCGGCATGGCCGCGCTCCAGCCAGAAGAGCGCGCTGGAGAGGAGGAACGACCGCACCTCGTTCCGGCCGTAGTTGAAGATCAGGCTGTTCCAGTCGGGATGGAAGCCCTTGCGGGGATCGCTGTGCTCGTAGAGGTGGGTGCCGTCGAAGTAGCCCAGGCCGTGCTCGTCCGAGGGGAAGTGGCTGGGCACCCAATCCAGGATCACCCCGATACCGTGCCGGTGCAGATGGTCCACCAGGAACATGAAATCCTGGGGGGTGCCGTATCGGCTGGTGGGGGCGAAGTAGCCGGTGGTCTGGTATCCCCACGAGCCGTAGAAGGGATGCTCCATGAGGGGCAGGAACTCCACGTGAGTGAAGCCCATCTCGTTCAGGTAGTCGGCGAGGAGCGGGGCGAGCTCGCGATAGGTGAGGGAGCGGTTGTCCTCCTCGGGAACCCGGCGCCAGGAGCCCATGTGCATCTCGTAGACCGACATCGGAGCGTCGGCGCCGTTCTTCCCGCCGCGATTCGCCATCCAGTCGCCGTCCTGCCACTCGTAGTCCAGGTCCCACACGATGGATCCGGTCCGGGGGGGCGTCTCCTGGTGCACCGCGAAGGGATCGGCCTTGTCGACCTGGTAGCCGTTGAACCGGGACTGGACGTGGTACTTGTACACGGTGCCCTTGCCGATTCCGGGGATGAACCCCTCCCAGATCCCCGAGCTTCCCCGGGGACGGAGCGGATGGCTGGTCTTGCGCCAGGCGTTGAAGTCCCCCATCACGAACACCCGCTCGGCATCGGGGGCCCAGACCGCGAAGTAGACTCCCGGGACGTCCCCCGAGCGCGTGATGTGGGAGCCCAGCTTCTCGTGGAGCTTGAAGTGGGTGCCCTCGTTGAAGAGGAAGATGTCGTCGTCGCTCAGGAGCGAGACCTCGGGGGTGACGGCCTGGCTCTTCACCGGGGCGAAGGTCCCCGCCTCGCGACGCTCCTTGGTCTTTCGGTCGGTCATGATTCCATCCTTTGCCTGCTGCTCGGTCGTCAGATCCTGATCCGCAAGAGGCGGCCGACGGCCTGGAGCGGGATTCTGACCCATTCCGGCCGGTTGTTCAGCTCGTATCCAAGCTCGTAGACCGCCTTCTCCAGGAGGAAGGCCTCCAGGAGGAGGTCCCGGTCCGCCGGGTCGGCGGGGAGGAACGTGGCGTCGCCCGCCGCGTCGAGATACCCCCGCAGGAACACCGCGCTCACCCACTGGTACCAGAAGTCCGCCCAGGCCTCGAACCGGGCTTCCTGGTCCCGGGGAACGTGGCCCGACTCCAGTCCGCTCCGGAGCCCGGCGTAGGCCGCGTAGTGGAACGAGCGGAGCATCCCCGCCACGTCCACCAGGGGCGACCGCTTCAGCCGCCGCTCGGTCAGGGACCGCGCCGGCTCCCCCTCGAAGTCGATGATCACGAAGTCCTTGCCGGTGAAGAGCACCTGCCCCAGATGGTAGTCCCCGTGGACCCGGAGCCGGGTGGGGCTGAGCTTGCGGTCCACCACCGCCCGGAAGCGCTTCAGGACGTCTTCCTCGCGATCGGCGACCTTCCGCGCCCGCGCTTCCAGCTCCCCGGGGAGCGAGGCCCGGCGCCCCCGCATGAGCTGGAAGGTCTTCCGGGCCGCGTTTCGCATGGACTGGTAGAGCGAGCGCTGGTACAGGGCGGAGAAGGGCTCGGGGGCGAAGGCGGGGTCCTCGGTTTCCGAGGCCAGGGCCAGGTGGAGCTCCCCGGTCCGCCGCCCCAACAGCGCCGCGCTCTCCTCGTAGGTCCCCAGGAATTCGTGGGCCTCCTTCGGCACCTCCTCCCGCGCCGCCTCCTCCAGGGAATCCGCGGGCAGGGGCATCTCATCGGCGTCCCCGTCCGGCCGCCAGGTCTTCACCCGGTCGAAGAACCGCCCCAGGGAATCGAGGGTGTAGTTCCAGGCATCGCCCTGGTTGGGGACGTAGGCCTGGAGAATGCCCAGGGTGAGCGCGTCCTGCTTGGGCCGCCGGTACTCCAGGGCCCCGGCCACCCGCGCGATGTGCTGGAACCGG
>CAYRIJ010000184.1:0-7933 GCA_964424285.1 uncultured bacterium | reverse complement strand
CAGGAACCGGGGCACGGCCAGGAACCGAACCGGCCGGATGGCCAGGGTTTCCAGGGCGTCGATCTGCTCGGTCACCCGCATGGTGCCGATCTCCGCGGCGAAGGAGGAGCCCACCCGGGCGCCCACCACCAGCGCGGTCAGAACCGGCCCCAACTCGATGAACACCGATTTGGAGATCACCGTTCCCACGTAGACCAGCGGTATGGTGCCCTGGAACTGGTAGGCGCTCTGGAGCGCCGCCACGCCGCCCACGAAGAGGGAGGTCAGGAACACCAGGGGCATCGAATCGACCCCGATGAACCCGGCCTGGGCGAAGATGAGCCGCTGGTAGCGGAGCCCCGGCACCAACTCCCGGGCCAGGTCGCCGAGAAAGAGGGCGAAGCGACCCCAGGCCATCACCATCCCGATCACGGTCTCGCCGATCACGCGCAGGGGCGCGGTCCAGTCCACGGATCTCATGCTTCGGCCGACGCCCTCCTCCAAGTGGTTCTCCGCGTTGATCTTTTGCTGATAGATCGGCACCCGGGCCGGGCGGTTTCAGGATGTTCTCCCCTCGAAGCATACCGGGAGCCCGGCGAGCCCGTAACCCCCGAATCGTCAAGAAGTTGGAGCGTGGGAACTTCGCGCGGGCGAGGCCTCGGGGGGCGATGCGGGCGGCCGGGACCGGCCCAAACCCGGGGGGGTTCCGCCGGGACCACGGCCCGCCGCTCAGGGCGAGGCATAGTCGATGGAGTACGGATCGGAGTGCCGGCGGAGGAACTCCAGCCGGAGATTGGCGAGCTGGCGGGTGTGGAGGACGTCGTGGGCCGCCCACGAGGCCAGGAGATCTCCGGCCCGGAGCCCGCCCAGCTTGGGGTGGCGATGCTGGTTCGACCACGCCGGTTGCTCCAGGGCGAGGAGCCAGTCCACCGAGGCCGCCCGCTCCTCGCGGAAGGCGATGGCCGAGGCCTCGATGTCGCGGGTGTTGTAGCTCCGGTCCCGGGCCCAGCCCTCGGGGTCGATGGGAGGCCACGGCTCGGCGGGATCGCGAAGGGTGAGATCGATCCGCTTCCGGAAATCGTCCCGCTCCTCATCGATCAGATGGTTCAGCACCTCGAGCATCGACCACGTCCCGGGGGCGGGCTTCCACCGGGCCTCCTCCGGGGAGAGGCTGGTGAAGAAACCGCTCAGCACGCGGCCGGAACGGTCCAGGGTCTGGATGAGGATTGCCGGATCCATGTTCCCGTTCTCTTTCCCGCCGGCGGAGCCGTTCCGATCACCGGCGCCAGGTTCCCAGGATCGAGACCAGCATGACCAGGCCCGCCCCGGCGTACACCGCTCCCCACATCCCCCGGTCGAGAGGCAGAGAGACGATGGGATTCAGGGCGAAGGCGGTGATGCCGAAGAGCCAGGCCCAGACCACGAAGCGTCCCCGGAGGCTCCGGTAGCATCCGAAGATCGCGACCAGGAAGACCACCCAGCGAACTGCGTGGTAGTACCCCGCGGTCTGCGAACCCAGCGCCCCGAAGAGAAGGAACGCCGAGGCCAACCTCAGGACGATGAAGATCATCGTCGGTTCATTCCGAGCGGTCAGTCCTTGACCGGAAGGACGTGAACCGCCTTGATGATGAGCTCCACCGTGTCGCCGGCCCGAAGCTCCAGGTGATCCACCGACTCGGACGTGAGGACCGAAGCCATCTGGGTGGGGGTGGTGACGTCGAACTCGACCAGCGACATCACGTCCCCCTTCTTGATCGACTGGACCTGGGCCGTGACCTTGTTGCGGGCGCCGTACTTCATTTCACCTCCGGCTTCACGATTATTGCGGGGCCGTTCCGGCATGACCGGCAGGGGTGCCTGCCGGAAAGCTACCCCATCCGGGGCGGCGCGCCAATCCGGACGGCTAGAAGGGCCCCCGGTCGGGAGTTAGGGGGCCCGAAGACTCCACTCCCCGTCCAGGACGGCGTAGATGACGTCGTCCACCCACTCCCCCTTGAACCAGAGGCTCTGGCGATGGTGGGCTTCCTTTCTCATGCCCAGCCGTTCCAGGAGGGCGATGGACCGGAGGTTCCGGGGATCCACGGATCCGTACACCCGGTGCTTTCCCAGCTCCCCGAAGAGGTACCCGAGGACCGCCCGGAGCGCTTCCGTCCCGTAGCCGCGGCCCTGGCGATCGTGAACCAGGGTGATCCCGATCTCGGCCTGCCGGCGGTCGTGAACCGGAACGTGGATGCCCACGTCGCCGATGAGATCGCCGTCCTCGCGGAGGGTGATTCCGACCTGGAACCAGGAACCGGGCACATCGGGGGCGGCGCCGGCCAGGGACACGATGTAGCTCGCGACCTCCTCCCGGGACGCCGGCTCCCAGCCCTGGTACGCCGTGACCCGGGGATCGGAGCGGTAGGCGAACATGGCTTCCGCGTCCGCGGGCTCGAGGCGCCGCAGTCGAAGGCGTTCGGTGAGCAGGTCCTGGAAGTCGGTCATGACGGATCCGCGTTCCTCATCATGCCTCCGGGCCGGCGCGACTGGATGGACGCTCCGGGCTAGAGCAGGTCCGGCGGCCGTTTCTCCCGGTCCACCTCCCGCCCGACCCGGACCACGATCCCCGGGATGGCCTCCACGTCCTCCAGCGCGGTGCGGAAGTTCACGACGCAGGCGCGCAGCAGGTAGTTTCCATCGAGCACCGCGTTGGAGACGAAGACCTCCCCGCCGTACTGGAGCCGTTCCAGGAGTTCCTCGTTGAGCGCGTTCAGATAGGCCTTCGCCCCCGGGGCGCCGGGATCGAGACCGGCGGGAACGAAGCGGAAGGTGGCGATGCTCAGGTTCAGGGTGACCGCCTGGAGCTCCGGCTCGGCGCCGACCCGGTCGAAGAGCGCGGCGGCCACGGCGATGTCGTCCCGGATCATGCGCACGTAACCCTCCCGCCCCACCTGGCGGAGGGCCAACCAGACCTTGAGCGCCCGGAAGCCCCGGGAGTTCTGCATCCCGAACTCGTGGTAGTTCAACATGGTCTCCCCGGAGGGGTTCTCCAGGTGGTAGTACTCGGGGTGGAAGCTGAAGGCTTCGACGAGGTCCCCGGGGCGGCGCACCAGGGTGCAACCCGCTTCCAACGGGCTGTAGAGCCACTTGTGGGGATCGACGGCCACCGAGTCCGCTTCGCGGAGCGCCTTGAGATCCGGCGGCGCCTCGGGAAGCGCGGCGGCCGGCGCCCCGTAGGCCCCGTCCACGTGGAACCAGAGACCGTGCTTCCGGCAAACGTCCGCGATCCTGGGCAGCTCGTCGATGGCCCCCACCCCCACCGACCCCGCGGTCCCCACCACCATGAAGGGAAGGCTTCCCGCGGCGCGGTCGGCCACGATCCGCGGTTCCAGGAGGCTCACCTCCATCCGGGCGCGGGCGTCGGTGGGGATCCAGCGGATGGCGTCGGTGCCGAGCCCGAAGAGATCCGCGGCCTTCTGGATCCAGGTGTGAGTGCCTTCGGAGGCGTAGACGGTGAGCGGGGGCCCGCCCGCAAGCCCTCGTTCCCGGATCTCCCAGGGGACCTTGGCCCGGCGGGCGGCGAGGAAACCCACGAAGTTGGCCATGTTCCCCCCGCTGACCAGGATTCCCCCGCCGCCGGCGGGAAATCCCATGAGCTCCGCCACCCAGCGGACGGTCTGAGCCTCGATCTCGGTGGCCATGGGAGAGAGCGGCCAACCGCCCAGGTTGGGGTTGAGCCCGGCGGCGATGAGGTCGGCCAGAGCGCCGATCGGCGCCGCCGACGAGGTGATGTAGCCCAGGAACCGCGGGTGGCCGTTGAAGAGGGAGTGGTCCAGGAGGAGCGGGCCGAGCTCCTCCAGAAGTCGCTCCGGGGGGGCGCCGGATTCGGGGATCGGGGCCTCGCCGAGCGTCGCCTTGATCCGGCTCGGCATCTCCCCCGAGGTGACGGCCCGTTCGGGGAGCGAGTCGAGGAAGCCGGCGATCAGATCCACGGCCTGCCGGCCGAGCCGGCGGAACTCGTCCCCGGTCATTTCCAGGGGGGCACGGCGGCGACGGAGCGGGTCGATGTCGTGGGTCATGAATCCTCCCGAGCGTGGACCGGGATCATAGCCTTTCGGGAGGAAGGAGGGCCACGGTGTCCTGCGGGGCGGGCCTGTGTCAGGATGGGGGTCGGGGTTCCGCCCGGGAACCCCGGTTCACCCGCGACGCCCGTCCCCTCGTCGGCGGCGCCGCCGAATCATCGGGGGGGGCGCCGTGCCCGCGTGGCTCACCGTCTTGTCCGTCATCTCCCTGGCCCTGGCCGGCGTCTCCGCGCTCACCATCGCCGTCGACGTCCTGGCCGGCCGCCGGCAGCGCATGTGGATCATGAACGTGGTGTGGCCGGTCACCGCCCTCTACGCCGGACCGCTGGGGCTCTTCGCCTACCACCGGCTGGGGCGCCGCCCCAAGGTCCCGGAGGCTCGGACGGGGGAGCACCGCCGCGAGGCCCCGCCCGGCCGGGAAAAGCCCTTCTGGCAAGTCGCGGCCGTGGGGGCCACCCACTGCGGGGCCGGATGCACCTGCGGCGACATCGTGGCCGAATGGCTGGTGGTGCTCGCGCCGGTCACCCTGTTCGGGCACGCGATCTTCGGCACCTGGCTGGTCGATTTCATCGCCGCGTATCTCTTCGGGATCGCTTTCCAGTACTTCAGCATCAAGCCCATGCGGGGGCTGTCTCCGGGCCGGGGGCTGATCGAGGCGATCAAGGCGGACACCCTCTCCCTCGTCTCGTGGCAGATCGGGATGTACGGGTGGATGGCGATCGCGGTGTTCGCCATCTTCGGCCGCGAGCTCTCCAAGGGCGATCCCGTCTTCTGGTTCATGATGCAGGTGGCGATGCTCTTCGGCTTCCTCACCGCCTACCCGGTCAACTGGTGGCTGATCCGGGTCGGGATCAAGGAGAGGATGCGGCCTTGAGGGGCGACGAGCCGCCCACGTGAGGGGCCCCGGCCGACGGCCGGAGGGCCGGCGGGGCCCGATCCCGAACTCCCGGCGATGAGGCGGGGCCGCCCGCGGAGCTAGATCGGCGGTTCGTCGTGGCGGGTGAGGTTCTCGAAGCGGGTGTACTCGGAGATGAACGCGACGTTCACCACCCCCACCGGCCCGTTACGCTGCTTGCCGATGATGATCTCGCCCAGGCCCTCGTTCTCGTCGGTGCGCTTGTAGTGCTCCTCGCGGTAGACGAAGGCCACCACGTCGGCGTCCTGCTCGATCGCTCCCGATTCGCGAAGGTCGCTCAGCATCGGCCGGTGGTCGGACCGGGCCTCGACCGCGCGGGAGAGCTGGGACAGGGCCACCACCGGGGTCTTGAGTTCCTTGGCCAGGGCCTTGAGCCCCCGCGAGATCTCGCTGATCTCCTGCTGGCGGCTCTCCTGGCGGGCGGAGCCGGTCATGAGCTGGAGGTAGTCCACCACGATCAGCCCCAGGTCGCACTCGGACTTGAGCCGGCGGGCCTTGGCCCGCATCTCCAGGACGCCCATTCCCGCGCTGTCGTCGATGTAGATGGGAGCCTCGGCCAGCTCCCCGGCCGCGGTGATGAGGAGCGGCCATTCCTTGTCGCGCAGGTACCCGGTCCGGAGCCGATGGGAGCTCACCCGGGCCTCGCCGCAGAGGAGCCGCATCAGGAGCTGCTCCATGCTCATTTCCAGGCTGAAGATGCCCACCCCGCGGCGGCCCCGGACGGCCACGTTGGCCGCGATGTTGAGGGCGAGGGAGGTCTTGCCCATCGACGGCCGCCCCGCGATCACCACCAGATCCCCGTCCTGGAACCCGCTGGTCATGTGATCGAGATCGAGGAACCCCGACTCGATCCCGGTGACCGTCTTCTTCTCCTCGTAGAGCTTCTCCACCGTCTTGATGGTGGAGGTCATGAGCTCGCCGACCCGCACGAAGCCCTTCCGCACCCGGGCGTCGGAGATGGCGAACATGGCCCGCTCGGCGCGGTCGAGGAGATCGGCGGGGTTGTCGCGGCCGTCGTAGGCCTCGGAGGCGATCTCGGTGGCGATCTCGATCATCTGCCGGAGGATCGACTTTTCCTTCACGATCTGGGCGTGGTACTCGACGTTGGCCGAGGTGGCCACGGCGTCGAGAAGGCCGGCGATGTAGGTGGCGCCGCCCACCCCTTCGAAGTCGCCGTTCCGCCGCAGCTCATCGCTCAGGGTGATGGCGTCCACCGCGTTCTCTTTGCGCTGCCAGAGGTTCACCAGGGCGTTGAAGATGCGGCGGTGGGCGGGGCGGTAGAACGCGGCTTCGTCCAGGATCTCCAGTACCCGGCCGATGGCCCGTCCGTCGAGGAGCATGGCGCCGAGGATCGAGCGTTCGGCCTCGATGGCCTGGGGAGGCACCCGCATGCCGCCGCCCCCGGCGTACTCCCTGACCTGGCTCTCGGTGGTTCCCAAAGGACTCCCCTGTCGACCGATCCGCGGCGCCGCCCGCCCTGCCCTCCAGGAGCGGGCGAGCCGGTTGCGGATCGGGCCTACGGTCTCGGGCTCCGTTCGCGCGCCGCCCGGGCGCGGCGCGACCCTGCCATTTTGTCGAACGGGTGAGACGATGAAGGGTCTCGCCGCGGCGTCGACGACCGGTTCAAAAGAGTCCGGTCGGAAGCCGTCCGGCCGAGACTAATCGACGGGGAAAGTCGAAGCAAAACTTTCTACGCAACAAAGTCTAGCGCGGTGAGAACGGTGTGGAAAGGAGAACCCTTGACACGGCGAATCGGCCCCGCGCGCGCGCATGCGGGCGCGTCTCGCCGAATCGTCACCGTCCCGCCTTTTTCCACTTCTCCCCGCCGCGCTGGGGAGAACTCGCGACGCGCTTCGGCACGATCCATAAAAAAACTTTCCTCCCGGTAACCCGCCATCCGGTAACGAGTTGAGTGGACGGTGTTTCGACCGGGCGGAGGTCGAAGCGCCCGCGCTGCGGATAACTCGGTGGAGAAGCGGAGCCCGGGTCGACTTCACCGACCGATCGGGCGGGGCCGGTCGGGTGGGGATTCGCTCCGCCGAAGCGGTCCCGGCGGGCGCGCCGGAGGCGCTCCCCCGCCGGTCCCGGTCAGCGCAGATACTCCCGGCGCAGGAGCTGCACGTCTTCCCAGACCACGCGCTTCCACTGCGGGTTGCGAAGCAACGCCGCGGGGTGATAGGTCGGGAGCACCATGATGCGGTCCCGGTAGTAGTGGATCTTCCCGCGAAGCTGGCCCATGGGGGCGCCCGGGTTTCCGGTCAGGAACCCCGCCGCGAACCGGCCCAGGGCGCAGATGATCTTGGGCTGGATCAGCTCGATCTGCTGCTCGAGGTACGGCGTGCAGGCGGCGATCTCCTCGGGCTTGGGGTCGCGGTTTCCCGGCGGACGGCACTTGAGGATGTTGGCCACGTAGATCTCGTCGCGGTCGAACCCGATGGCGTCGACGATCTGATCCAGGAGCTTTCCGGCGCGACCCACGAAGGGAAGACCCTGTTCGTCCTCGTTGGCTCCCGGCGCCTCCCCCACGAACATGACGCGGTTTCCCGCCTTCCCCCGGGAGAACACCACCGACTTCCGCGTTTCGCAGAGACCGCACCGGGTGCAGCCCGCGGCCTCGGCGGCGAGTTCGGCCAGGCGGGCCATCCGCCGGTCGCGATCGGCGTCCGGCGGCTCGACCTCGATCCGCGGGAGCTTCTTCCCGCGATCCCCGCCGGAAGCCGAAGCCGGACCCGCGCCCGCGGGCATGGGCCGGGCGGCCCCGGAACCGGTGGGACTCACCGGAGAGGGAGCGGGACGAGCCGGGGGCGAAGCCGGCCGGGGAGCGGGGGCGGGACGGGGTGCGGTCGAAGCCGTCGCGGCCGGGGGCCGGGGCGGGGCGTCCGTCGAGGCCTTGGACCGCGGCGGCGCCGCCGGGGCGCCGGCGATCGCCGCCCGAGGCCTCGGCGCCGGCCGCGCCACCGCTTCCTTCAGCGCGGAC